>CAVERK010000189.1:0-2086 GCA_963618035.1 bacterium | reverse complement strand
GCATCTATCAGGCATCGACATCGGAGCTGTACGGCAAGGTGCAGGAAGTGCCGCAGAAGGAGACCACACCGTTCTATCCGCGCTCGCCCTATGCCGTCGCCAAGCTGTACGGCTACTGGATAATGAAGAACTACCGTGAGAGCTACGGAATGTTCTGCTGCAACGGCATCCTGTTCAACCATGAGAGCGAACGCCGTGGCGAGACCTTCGTGACACGCAAGATCACGCTGGCGGCAGCACGCATAGCACAGGGCTATCAGGACAAGCTCTATCTGGGCAACCTGGACTCACTGCGCGACTGGGGCTACGCCAAGGACTACGTTGAATGTATGTGGCTCATCCTGCAGCAGCCGCAGCCGGACGACTTTGTGATTGCCACGGGCGAATACCACACCGTGCGCGAATTCTGCACGCTGGCATTCAAGGAAGCGGGCATAGAGCTGCGCTGGGAAGGCAAGGGCACAGAAGAGAAAGGCATAGACACGAAGACAGGCAGGACGCTTGTCGAGGTCGACCCGAAATACTTCCGTCCCGCCGAAGTGGAGCAACTGCTCGGCGACCCCACGAAAGCCAAGAAGGTGTTGGGATGGAACCCGCGCAAGACCACGTTCCAGCAACTGGTGAAGATAATGGTCGAACATGACATGAAGTTCGCCCGCAAGCTGTATCTGAAAGCACAAATGCCGGAGTGATGGGTATGCTTGCGACAGACTCGAAAATCTACGTTGCCGGCCATCACGGACTGGTGGGGTCGGCCATCTGGAACAACCTCCGCAAGAGAGGCTACGACAATCTGGTGGGACGCAGCCACAAGGAGCTGGACCTGACCAGTCAGGCGGCAGTAAAGGACTTCTTCGACAGGGAACAGCCCGATGCCGTGGTGCTGGCGGCGGCATTCGTGGGCGGCATAATGGCAAACTCGCTCTACCGTGCCGACTTCATAATGCAGAACATGAAGATACAGTGCAACGTCATTGAGCAGGCATACCTGCACCACGTCAGGAAGCTGCTGTTTCTCGGTTCTACATGCATCTATCCCAAGAACGCGCCACAGCCCATGAAGGAAGACGCACTGCTGACATCGCCGTTGGAATACACCAACGAGGAATATGCCATAGCGAAGATTGCAGGACTGAAGATGTGCGAGAGCTACAACCTGCAGTATGGCACGAACTACATAGCCGTGATGCCCACCAACCTGTACGGGCCTAACGACAACTTCCATCTCGAGAACAGCCACGTGCTGCCCGCCATGATGCGCAAGGTCTATCTGGCCAAGCTGATACATGAGGGTGACTGGGAAGCCATACGCACGGACATGGACAAGCGTCCGATAAATCCGCCGGCACGATTGCAGGAGATTGTAGGCACGGACAACGTCAGCGGCAGCAGTGACAAGGAGCGCATACTGAAAGCACTGGCATTCTACGGCATCGAGGACAACAAGGTGACGTTGTGGGGCGACGGCAGTCCGTTGCGCGAGTTCCTGTGGAGCGAAGACATGGCAGATGCCTCCGTGCACGTACTTCTGAATGTGGACTTCTCCGACATCATAGGTGTGGAGAAATACTCCAGCGTGTTCTATGGCGTGAAGGCCGACGGTGAGGTGAACCGCAACAACTCCGAAGGACGCGGAGGAGCCATACCGTCGCTCGGCGAGATACGCAACTGCCACATCAACGTCGGCACAGGCAAGGAGCTGACCATCAAGGCACTGTCACAGCTCGTGGCAGACACCGTGGGCTTCACCGGACAGATAGCGTGGGACACCACAAAACCCAACGGCACGCCGCGCAAGCTGATTGACGTGGACAAGCTGCACCGCCTGGGATGGCACCACAGCGTCGAGATTGAAGACGGCGTGAGGAAGCTCTACGAATGGTACAGGCAGAGCCTCGACACGACACTCTGAAAAAGGCCGAAGGTGCGGGCGCACACCCAACACTCACGTCCTGTGGCGTGTGAAATCGGATTATACGAATAAATTGCCCGATTTATTCGTATAAATTGCCCGATTTATTCGTATAAATGGTTCGAACGATTCGCTTGAAAGGTTCGAACGATTCGCTTGAAAGGTTCGAACGAT
>CAVERK010000188.1:0-2200 GCA_963618035.1 bacterium | reverse complement strand
CTCCATGCCCACGAGGTGCTGGTGTCTGCCCTGAACGGCAAGCTCGGCAGGAAGACAATAGAACAAGTAAGACGAATAGTTTAGAGATTGGTCATATTCACGCCCTGTGGCGTATTGAGCGTGATATTAACAAACAAGATATGAACATCAAGAAAATCGTGTCCCATGTGGGATACGCCCTGCTATGTCCCGTGTCGCACCTCTGCGTCCTGCAGACTTCGCGCATGACACCGGCAGAGGCGCACCGCGTCCTGTCGCAAGTGTACGACATCGATAGGGATGATCTTGGCTTCATAGGGGGGGGGTAAAAGCGCACCACGTCTTTTGTCAGATAGCCTCGATGTGAGCTTCATCATCCCTGTGTACAACAGCGAGCCTTTCCTGGAACGCTGCCTGAGGAGCATCCTCTGCCAGCAGACCACGGCGCGCTATGAGGTGGTTTGCGTCAACGATGGCAGCACCGACGGCAGTGCGCACATTCTGGAAAGACTGAAAGAAGAGTTCCCCGACCTGCTGCGGGTGGAGACGCAGGATAACCAAGGCATCTCTGCCACTCGCAATCGTGGCATTGAGCTGGCAAGGGGCGAGTATGTAGGCTTCATCGACAACGACGACTATGTGGCGGACGGTTATGTCGAGACACTGTGGCAACGCCGCCTCGCCACCGATGCCGACATGATACAGATAGGTCACCAGACTGTGGACGTTAGGGGCAAGGAACTTTCCCGTTCCACCCACCCCGATGTCTTTGTCGACGACGACCAAAGGGAGATGCAGCGGTATGTGACCGGTTTCGTGTGGAGCGGCATCCACCGGAAGCAGGTCTTCGCCGACATTCGCTTCGCCACAGGCTATTGGTATGAGGACATGATTACGAAGATGCTCCTCTCACGTCTCTGCCGCAGGTATGCCTTCGTGAGCGACTGCCGCTACGCCAAGACCGTACACTCAGGCAACGCCTCGCGGCGCTTGTGGAGCGGCAAGACCCCCAAGTGCCTCGACCACCTCTACCTCGTCACCCGCTATGCCGACTATGGCACCGACGTGCTCCATCTCGACAAGCGACAGCTGGGACCCAACGTGCTCAACGAACTTCGCCTACTCTGGGGACGTACCAAGGGAATGAGCCGCAGGGTTAGGGAGGCAGCGTTCGTGATGGGTGTCGAGCTGCTCCGCAAGTATCCCGTGGAGGCAAGGGATATATCCGGTCGCTCCATACGCCGCTATGCCCGCGACTTCATGGGCGGGCACTACTGGAAATGGGAGGTGGACGGCTGGCTCGCCCTCTTCGAGAGCCACCAGTGAGGGGTGTGATTAAAACGTAACACGCAACGCCCCGCTGCGCATAAAAAGCCTCTCCTAAATCCTCCCCTAAAGGGAAGGGTTGGGGTGAGGCTTCCCTTCCCTTCAGGGGAGGGCTGGGGTGAGGCTTCCCTTCCCTTCAGGGGAGGGTTGGGGTGAGGCTTCAACGTAACACGTAACACGCATGACATGCTAAAGAATAACGTAAATCTCGAAGGCAAGACGGTGCTTGTCACCGGCGCGGCAGGCTTCATTGGCAGCGCCCTTGTCAGGCGTCTGCTCCACGACGTGAAGGACATCCGTGTAGTGGGGATAGACAGCATCACCGACTACTACGATGTCAACATCAAGTACGGCAGGCTCAGGGAGATCGGGGAACTTGTCTCCGCTCTGTCTGCCGGAGCGGCAGGCACCAAGGAGTGGCTGTTCGTGAAGGGCAGCATCGCCGACAGGCAGACAGTGGGACAGCTCTTTGCCGACTGTCAGCCAGCGGTCGTGGTCAACCTCGCCGCACAGGCAGGTGTCCGCTACAGCATCACCAACCCCGATGCCTACATCGAGAGCAACATCATAGGCTTCTACAACATCCTCGAGGCCTGCCGCCACTCCTACGACGGCGGACAGACAGGCGTGGAGCACCTCGTCTATGCCTCTTCATCGTCGGTCTATGGCTCTAACACAAAGATACCATACTCCACCGACGACAAGGTGGACAACCCCGTCAGCCTCTATGCCGCCACGAAGAAGAGCAACGAGCTGATGGCACATGCCTACTCCACGCTCTATGGCATCCCGAGCACAGGCCTGAGGTTCTTCACCGTCTACGGCCCTGCCGGCCGTCCCGACATGGCATACTTCGGCTTCACCGACAAGCTCGTGCGTGGCGAGACCATCAAGA
>CAVERK010000187.1:0-2286 GCA_963618035.1 bacterium | reverse complement strand
CGAGGGCGCATCTGCCGGCAGCATAAAAGTCGTGTGTCTTCATCGTCAGTCAAATGTTGTCAGAATGTTGTTGTAGCGGCAAATTTACGGTTTTTCTGCCATCCAACATCCAACACCCACCCAACACTCACGTCCTGTGGTGTGGTGCGACGCGCACTCCGAAAAGCCAAGCCCGAAGTCCCATCCAAAGAACCTCTGACGGAATATCTATGGCCTTTCAAGTTTTACAGGACAGCAATATCTTTCAACATCATTTTGTTTCTCTCCGTCTTTCAGGGAGCATAGCACATGCATCGGTGCTACTGTCCATCCCAAAGACAAGTTCTGATAATGGGCGTTATCGGAAGATCAAGGTATGCGGTGAAAGTGTTAAAATCAGCCCAGTATGTTAACTCTCTTAACAGCCGAAGAAATCGGAAAGAGCCATGACGGGAACAAAGAAGGAGACAAGACGAGGGCGGAACAGAAGCAGGATTTGGGCATTTTGAGGGCAAAAATAGGGCGATTTCGGCCTTCAGAAGGGGGCGAAAAACTTATCGCGATAAAGTCGGAAAGTTATCGCGATAAAGTACGGAATTTTTCGCGATAATCGGGGTGATTATCGCGCTATATTTTTGGAGCAGTATCGGGATAGAATTTTGCCCTTTTGGCGGGCAGAAACAAAAAAAATCCGTGCAACCTACACCGGCTGCACGGACCCGCCATTTGTTAAAGCCTTTCGGGAAGTGTTAAAGCCCCGTCAGGTCTATACTGAAAAACTTACTTGACCTCCTCGAAGTCGGCATCCTCGACGTTGTCGCCGGAGTTCTTGCCGCTTCCGGTGCCGGTCTGCTGAGCCGAGTCTGACGACTGCTGACCTGCGCCGCCGAAGCCTGCATCCTGCTGCTGACCTGCCTGTGCACCGCCCGTCTGCGAGTACATCTGTGCACTGGCTGCCTGCCATGCGGCGTTCAGCTCGCTGATGGCAGCGTCGATGCCTGCCAAGTCCTGAGCCTTGTGAGCATCCTTCAGTTTCTGAAGAGCTGCCTCAATGGCAGGCTTCTTGTCTGCCGGCAGCTTGTCGCCAAGCTCCTGCAACTGGTTCTCGGTGGAGAATATCATCGAGTCTGCCTGATTCAGCTTATCGATCTTCTCACGCTCCTGCTTGTCGGCAGCCTCGTTGGCCTGTGCCTCTGCCTTCATGCGTGCAATCTCGTCGTCGCTCAAGCCGCTCGAAGCCTCGATGCGGATGGTCTGCTCCTTGCCTGTGGCCTTGTCCTTGGCAGTCACCTTCAGTATGCCATTGGCATCGATGTCGAACGACACCTCTATCTGCGGAACGCCACGGCGTGCCGGTGCAATGCCTGTCAGGTTGAACTGACCGATGCTCTTGTTCTGTGCAGCCATAGGACGCTCGCCCTGCAGCACGTGTATCGTCACCTCTGTCTGATTGTCGGCAGCCGTGGAGAACACCTGACTCTTCTTGCAGGGGATTGTGGTGTTGGCATCGATGAGCTTCGTCATCACGCCGCCAAGGGTCTCGATACCGAGGGTCAACGGAGTGACATCAAGCAGCACGACATCGCCCACACCCTTCTCGTTGTTCAGGATTGCACCCTGAATCGACGCGCCGACGGCAACGACCTCATCGGGATTTACGCCCTTCGACGGAACCTTTCCGAAGAAGTCCTGCACGAGCTTCTGCACGGCGGGGATACGTGACGAACCGCCGACAAGGATGACCTCGTCTATGTCTGATGCCTGCATGCCTGCATCCCTGAGCGCGTTCTGGCACGGAACCAGACAAGCCTGAATCAGGTTGTGTGCCAGTGCCTCGAACTTGGCGCGTGTCAGCGTCTTCACCAAGTGCTTGGGGACACCACCCACCGGCATGATGTACGGCAGGTTGATCTCCGTAGACGTGGACGAAGACAGTTCAATCTTGGCCTTCTCGGCAGCTTCCTTCAGACGCTGCATCGCCATGGGGTCGGTCGTGAGGTCTGCGCCCTCGTCGTTCTTGAACTCGTCGACAAGCCAGTTGATAATCACCTGATCGAAGTCATCGCCACCGAGGTGGGTATCGCCGTTGGTGGACTTGACCTCAAACACGCCGCCGCCGAACTCAAGGATGGATATATCGAACGTACCGCCACCGAGGTCGAAGACCGCAATCTTCATGTCCTTGTTGGCCTTGTCGATGCCATAAGCCAAGGCTGCTGCCGTAGGCTCGTTGACAATACGACGCACGTTCAAGCCTGCAATCTGTCCTGCCTCCTTGGTGGCCTGACGCTGCGAGTCGGAGAAGTA
>CAVERK010000186.1:0-2485 GCA_963618035.1 bacterium | reverse complement strand
TTCAGCGA
The DNA here is from genome assembly GCA_963618035.1 of bacterium. Lineage (GTDB taxonomy): Bacteria > Bacteroidota > Bacteroidia > Bacteroidales > Bacteroidaceae > Bacteroides. Next base: position 2,477 of record CAVERK010000186.1, on the reverse strand, counting down.
GAAGATTACCGACGGCGTGGTGCAAGCCATGACCGGGCAAAGCCCCCGCCGCGTGCTCTTCCGCGACGCCTGCTTCGCCGCCGACGACAAGAAGATAAACATCTACGAGCAGTTCAAGCAAGCCATGGGCTGGACCGACACCGAGGCGTTCAACAACATCAAAGTGATTTAAGGCAAACGTCAGTTGTTCGGAATTTCCGAACAACTGACACACGGGCATAATAGTATAGGAATGCAACCTGTCGGAATTTCCGACAGGTTCAAAAGGAATAACCGATGAAGATACAATATAAGCACCAAGGCTTTCAGTGCGAGGCTACGCTGAGCGTGGCCGACGCCTTCACGGGGCAGCCCAAGAGCGACGGCGCGAGCACGTTCAAGGTGGACATGGGCAAAGACCGGCTGAAATTCGACGTGGACGGCTTCGGCAACGCCCCCGTGGCACTGTCCAACGACAGCATCGTGGAAAACATACGCTCCATACAGATGGCAAAAGGGCTGAAACCCATCGACCACCTGGAGGGCGACGGCCTGACGCTGACGATAGAGATGGAGACTGGTACGGGCAAGACCTACACCTACATCAAGACGATGTATGAACTGAACCGCCGCTACGGCTGGTCGAAGTTCATCATCGTGGTGCCGAGCATCGCCATACGCGAGGGCGTGCAGAAGAGCTTCGCGAGCATGGCGGAGCACTTCGCCGCCGAATACGGCAAGCGCATGCAGTGGTTCACCTACAACTCGAAGCAGCTCTCGAAGATCGACGGCTTCGCCAGCGACAACGGACTGCACGTGATGATCATCAACACGCAGGCCTTCAACGCCTCGATGAACGAGGAGAAAAGCCGGGGCGAGGGACGCAAGGGCGATGCTGCCGCGCGCATCATCTTCTCGCGCCGCGACGAGTTCGGCTCGCGCCGCCCCATCGACATTCTCGCCAAGACACGCCCCATCATGATTATCGACGAGCCGCAGAGCGTGCTCGGAGCCGACAAGAACAACGCCACGCGCAAGGGCATACGGCTCTTCAATCCGCTCTTCACCTTATTGTATAGTGCCACTCACCGCAAGGACGACATCTGCAACATGGTGTTCCGCCTCGATGCCATCGACGCCTACAACCGCAAACTGGTGAAGAAAATAGAGGTGCGCGGCGTTCATCAGCTGGGCAGCACCGCCACCAACGGCTACATCTACCTCGACGAGATCATCATATCGAAGGGAAACCCCGTGGCGCGCATCGGCTTCGACAAGAAGACCGCCACCGGCACGCGCCAGACGATGAAGGTGATGCGCGACGGCGACGACCTGCTGGCCGAGAGCGGCGGACTGCACGAGTACCAGGACAACTACGTCATTGAGCGCATCGACGGACTGACGCGCACCGTGCATCTGCTCAACGGACTCACGCTGCACGAGGGCGACGTGGTGGGGGCAGTCAACGACGACATTGTGCGCCGCCACCAGATACGCGAGACCATCAAGACCCATTTGGAGCGCGAGCGCCAGCTCTTCGCCAAGGGCATCAAGGTGCTGTCGCTCTTCTTCATCGACCATGTGGACAGCTACCGCATCTACGACAAGGGCGACAGCCAGAAGGGCAAGTTCGCCGGGATGTTTGAGGAGGAATACGCACGCGCCGTGCAGGAACTGGTGTCCACGCTGACCGATGGCGAATATACCCGTTTCCTCTCCGACCCACGGAACAGTGCAGACAACATACACGACGGCTACTTCTCCATCGACAAGAAGGGCAACCGCATCGACTCGAAAGCCAAGGAGGGCGACAACGAGGAGCGCGGCTTCGACCTCATCATGCGCGACAAGGAGAAACTGCTGAGCCGCCAGTGCCCCGTGCGCTTCATCTTCTCCCACTCTGCGCTGAAGGAGGGCTGGGACAATCCCAACGTGTTCCAGATATGCACGCTGAAGGACACCTCCAACGAGATGAAGAAGCGGCAGGAGGTGGGCCGCGGCATGCGCCTCTGCGTCAACGACAGGGGCGAGCGGCAGGATGCCGACGTGCTGGGCTTGGAGCATGTACACGACGTGAACGTGCTAACCGTCATCGCCAGCGAGAGCTACGACGACTTCGCCAAGAAACTGCAGACGGAGATTGCCGAGGCGTGCGACAACCGCCCCAAGGTGGTCACTGCCACGATGTTTGCCGACAAGGAGACACAGACCGAGGACGGCAGGCTCGTGAAGATTACCACCGCCAAGGCTGCGGAAATCGTAGAAGAATTGATAGGTGCGTGCTACATCAGGAAGGGCAAGCTCACGCAGAAGTATTTCGACGACAAGAAGGCTGGCACGCTCAACTTCGGCGACGTGAACGACATAAAGCAGTTTGTCGCCAAAGAACTCGACCGCGTGTTCGACCCCGGCCAGTACAAGCCGGAGAACGGACGCCAGAAGCCGGAGGCGCACTTCCGCGAGGAGAATTTCAAGAAGCGCGAGTGGCAGGAACTGTG
>CAVERK010000185.1:0-2581 GCA_963618035.1 bacterium | reverse complement strand
GTCCAAGCCCTATGCCTTCTTCTATGTGCTGAACATCCGGAGCTCGGCAGAGCTGTATTGGGATCATATCGGCAAGGCACTGGGCGAAGAGGGACTGGAGGTGAAGAGCGTTGCGGCCTCGGGCTACCTGCCTGCCCGTGACTTTATCCCTGGTGTCGGCAGCATACCGGCAACGATACCGCAGTGGCTGTCGTTGATGAAGCATGCCGCTGTCGTGTTCACAACATCATTCCACGGCGTGGTGTTCAGTCTGCTTTACCACCGTCCCTTCTATGCCATTCTGCTGACCAACGAGAATGCCAAGGCCAATGACCGCATGACATCCCTCCTGAGCATCTGCGGACTGACACGCCGCATCATAGCCAACGGGCAGGATGCACAGACGCTCGACACAAGTCCCATTGACTGGGCAGACGTGGACAAGCGGCTGGCAGAGATGAGGCAGTCGTCTGTGGAGTTCCTGGAGCAGGCGCTGAAATGACGAAGACTATAAAATAGATTGACCAATGAACAAGATACTGTTTGACGTGACCGACATCACGGAGGAAACGCGCTTCATGAGCATACCTCAGTATAAGCTGCGTCTTCTGGATGCCTTTACTCCGGCAGAAAGGGCGGAGACTGTCCTGCTGGCGAGCGGGGAGGGAGAAGAGTTTGTGGCCAAGAGGTGTCCGGACTTTGAGACAAGGAGTGTCGACATGCGGAAGGACATCTGGTGCAGGCTGCGCTATGTAGGGATGTTCTTCAGCTGCCGAGCATATCAGAAAGCGGTGAACTCCATAGATGCAGATGCCGTGTTTGTGGCTTCGGACCTGCCGACGTATGCATGTCCACGGGTGAACAAGAGAAAGATAAGCGTCATTCACGACATAAAGACCATCAAGAGTGGAAAACTGAGGAGACGCATCATTAGCTATCTGAACTTGCTCGTGACGTTCAGGAATGCCGATGTGCTGATGGCAATATCCCGCTACACCAAGGCAGACGTAGTGCGTCATTTCCCCTGTATCAATAAGGACAAGATCAAGGTCGTCTATAACTCGGTCAACGTCATTCCCCGCACGGAAAAGCCTTCGGCGGAATTGCCGGAGAGCTATGTCCTCTGGGTCAACACGATGGACGAAAGAAAGAACATAATGACCTTCCTCAGGGCTGTCAATGACCTGAAGGAGAGGGAAGAGGAGGTGGTCGTTGTCGGCAAGAAGTCTTCCTACTGGCATGACGTCTGCCTTCCCTATGTCAGGGAACACGGACTGGAAAACCGGATACATGTGCTTTCGGGGATTTCCGATGAAGAGCTGCGCTATCTCTACGAGAATGCAAGGCTGTTCGTCACGTGTTCCACCGATGAGGGCTTTGGCTACACGCCGATCGAGGCTGCCGTGTACAGGTGTCCTGTGATAAGCACCCGTTGCGGAGCGTTGGGCGACACCACGCAGGACAAGCTGCACTACTACGACCATCCTTTCGACCATGCGGAGCTGGCATCCAAGATGCAGGGGCTGCTGGACAATCCTCCTGCCGAGGAACAGCTGGAGGAGGTCTCCACATTCTTCAAGATGAAATATGACATCCTCAACCAAAAGAGGAAGATCTTCCGGCTTCTGACGGATGCTCCCGATGCATGGGGGGGGTAGCCCTTAAGGTCTTACCTTCGCGTGCTACCCGCCATGCTGCCCTGCCGGCAGAAAGGAGGGCAGCATGATGCAAGTCCCCAGGGTTTCTGTCATTGTTCCCGTCTATAAGGCGGAAGCATATCTTGACAGGTGTGTGGATAGTCTGCTGGGACAGACATTACCGGACTTTGAGGTAATCCTGGTGGATGACGGAAGCCCCGACAGGAGCGGTGAGCTGTGTGACGGATATGCACGCAGGGACGGCAGGGTGAGGGTGATCCATCAGCCGAATGCGGGCGTGAGCATGGCTCGGCAGAGGGGACTTGAGAGTGCAAGAGGCGAATACGTGATCCATGCCGACCCTGACGATTGGGTGGATCCCGACATGCTTTCTTCGCTGTATGGAGTGGCGGTAAGGGAGGATGCCGACATGGTGATATGCGATTTCTACTCCCATTGTGCCGGCAGGGATGTATATGTGCGGCAAAAGCCTTCGGGACTGGACCATTTCACGATATTGCGCGAGCTGTTCCAACAGCTGCACGGCAGCTGTTGTAACAAACTCGTGCGGCGAGTTTGTTACAACAAGTACCGGATAGGATTTGCTGCCGGCGTTTCTTTCTGTGAGGATGTGCTGGTCAATGCAACGCTGTTGACCCATGACATAAAGGTGGCCTATCTGCCCGAGGCATTCTATCATTACGACCATGGCATCAATGCCAACTCGATTGTCGGCAACTGCCATAGCCTACAGGATTTCCAGGGGAATGAACGGTTGTTCGGTCTGATGTCGGAGGTTCTTGAAGGGACTCCTGCGCAGGAAACGGGGAAGAGGAGTGTGGCAGGAGGCTTGTTGTCCCGTGCCTTCCGTGGACATTATTTCTCGAACAGAGAGTTCAGCGAACATTGCAGGAAGTATCGACGCTATTGTTTCCCGAACGACAGCATCGTCAGGGGGATATACC
>CAVERK010000184.1:0-2777 GCA_963618035.1 bacterium | reverse complement strand
GGGTCTAAGGATGGGCATTCATAGCACCTAAGGATGCCCATTTAAAGCACCTAAGAATGGGCATCCTTGGAGGCCAACGATGGGCATCGTTGCAGAGCGGTGTCACTTTACCTCTGATGTCCACTTCAGTATCTCATCGTCGCCGGTGCTTGTGCGCAGGAGCTTGCCTGTCTGCCACGACACGTCGGGGTATGACTTCCTGAGGTCGGACACGGAGTTCTCTATGCCGCTGCCGCCCGATGTGGCAAACGGCACCACCTTCTTTCCGCTGAGGTCGTTGTTGTCGAGGAATGTCTTGACGAGCTGTGGGACGAGGTTCCACCAGATGGGGTAGCCGAGGTAGATGACATCGTAGTCGGCGAGGTTGCCTATCGTGGTCTTCAGTGCCGGACGTATAGACGGGTCGTTGTGCTCCCTGTTGCAACGGCTGTTGCTGTCTCTCCAGTCCAGGTCTGCACTGGTGTAGGGCTGCTCGGGCTCCAGCCTCACAAGGTCGGCGTTGAGCAGTGATGCCAGCTTCTCTGCAACGCGCTTGGTCGTGCCTGAATAAGAGACATAAGTGACCAGCGTCTTCTGGCTCTGGGCATCCGTGGATGCCGGTTCAACGGCTTTTGCTGTCTGCTGTCCGCACGAGCACATGGCTGCAGTCATGAGCGACAGTGCCAATGTCTTGAGATTCTTCATGATGATATCCTTTCGTCTTTTTGGTTTATATGATGATTTCTGTGATACAAAATTAGCCGCACGACAGATTCAGACGTGCGGCTATTGTGACGAAAGGGAAAACTTGCGTGCTGAAAGCGAAACGGCACTAAAGCTCTTCGGCAATTTCGCCGATGCTCTTGCGCTTCTTCTCCTGTGGCGGACAGTCCGGCGCGACGTGTCCCACAGGGATGAGTGCCACCGCCTCATAGCCCTCGACAGGGAACAGCCGCTTCACAGCCTCCACGTCAAAGTGGCAGACCCAGCACGTCCCCAAGCCACGGTCGGCGGCAGCGAGCACAAGATGCTCCACTGCAATGCCAAGGTCTATGTCTCCGTGAGGCTTCCCGTCGGAGGGACGCACCCACTGTGCATCTACATCTTTCAGCGCAATGACATACATTGGCGCACCGGCAAACCACGGACGCTCATAGCACTGGCGTATCTTCTTCTTTGCCTCGTCCGACGTCACGATGAGGAACTTCCACGGCTGTATGTTTACAGCCGACGGTGCCAGCCGCACACACTCCATGATATATTCAATGTCAGCCCTGCTGACCGGCTCGTCTGTGTACTTGCGTGCAGAGAACCGCCTCGTTGCCAAATCCTTGAAGTCCATAATATCTGTAAATCCCCTTATTGCTGTTCAATCATTCCTTGCTGTCTCTCCCATAGTGTTTTCCATGGGTCACGTTGCAAGGAAATACTGGTGTCCGTTCTCCTCAAGCACATAGATCCTGTTCTCCTTTGCCAGCCACCCGATGGCATAGGCCAGCTCCGTGGCTTGCAGTTCAAGACGTGTTATCAGGTCGATGAATGTCATGCGCCCTGTTGCTTTCTTCAGTGTGTTCCACACAAGCCGTGCATTCTTTGCTATCGTCTCCGTACTCATATATATGTTCCTCCTCTCCTTGATTGGTTGTGTCTTTCCGTGCGAAGCCTGTCTCCCGATAGGTTTGCGGTCTAAATGTAGCACGTATTCCGGCAACGCGCAAACAAAAGGACGACTATTTTGCCGCAGCTGAAGAATGTTTAACTTTTGGGACACAAACGGCACCAATTTAAACACTTGCTTCATACTCTTTAAGGTACGTTGATGCGGTGGCGGCAGATGTTGTGCGGGAGGATTTTATTGCGTAATATTGCACCGTCATACTTAAAAGGAAGAGGAGCGTAGACATTACATGGCATTTGCAAAATGGATAGGCGGCGTGCTGGGATTTGTGGGCACGGGGACAGTGCTTGGTGCACTGGCAGGATATGCGCTTGGCTCAATGGTCGATGCGCTGGCAAGCAGTGGCAACGATGAGGCCGGCGGGCAGGACACATACGGACAGGACAGACAGTATGGTGGCGGCAGCTGTCACGATGCGGGGCAATTCAACCAGGGCTACAGAAACGGCTTCCTGTTCTCGCTGATGGTGCTGTCGGCACACATCATCCAGGCAGACGGCAAGATAATGCACTCTGAGATGGAGTTCGTGCGACGCTACTTGCGGCAGTCGTTTGGCAACGACGCTGCCGTGCAGGGCAATGACATACTGATGCGCCTGTTCGACTACCGCAAGCAGCAGGGCGATGCACAGTGGCAGCGGCAGATGCAGCAGGCGTGTGCCGAGATTGCCATCGCGCTGAATCAGGAGAGCCGCATACAGCTTGTGGCATTCCTGGCGGAGATAATAAAGGCCGACGGACAGGTGCAGGATGCCGAACTGCGTGAGCTGCGACAGGTCGCTGTATGGCTGAGGCTCGATGCCGGCATTGCCGACCAGATGTTTGCCCTCGGAGGCAAGTCGGTGGAGGAAGCATACAAGGTTCTTGGCATCGGGCCGGAGGCGACAGACGAGGAAGTGCGCAAGGCATACCGCAAGATGGTGCTGGAAAACCATCCGGACCGTGTCGCCAACCTCGGCGACGACATCAAGGAAGCTGCCACGCGCAAGCTCCAGGAAATCAACGAGGCCAAGAACGCAATCTACAAAGCACGCGGCATGGAGTAGGAGAGCCGTGCGTCCGGCAGGTGCTTTGGGACAAAAAAAGAAGACCTCCACGCTGCACATGCTGATAAATTCCTA
>CAVERK010000183.1:0-2788 GCA_963618035.1 bacterium | reverse complement strand
ATATACTACTGACCAATTATATGCAGTTGATGGTATTGAATATCGTCTTTATACGATGCAAGGTGAAAAAGAGTTGGATGTCATTGAATATTCAAAAGTGGAAAGAGGGTATAATTCTAATTATTTTTTCATAAACACAAATGACCTAATTCCATCAAGATATTATATTGATATTAAAGTAAAATATGATATTGAGGAAACATATCATAGAGATATGCTCGAATTTGATATTGTAAATGATGTTAAAGAGCATTTCACCTAATTACGAAAACACAATCAGGTAGGAGGTAAATGCTAATCATAAAGGACATTTGCCTCCTACTTTCACATTTACCGACCTCCCACACCACCGTACGTACCGTTCGGCATACGGCGGTTTCGTGCTTTCTCATCTCTCGATGTGTGGCAAGTTGTTTCCATCTATCCCTTTGAGTAGCATCACTTCTATCCTATTGTCGGAATTCCGTCTTATCGTCTTGGATAGAGAACTCCTTTCGGACATCTGACTACAAAAGACTCTCAAGGTAGCAGTCATTTATTATTGCACTGCACGATTTGGTACTTCCCTATAGGCACGCATGCCTTGGGTACTATGACCTCGGCTGACTTCTCACGGCAAGCTTTACTCCATGATTTTCGTAAAGGCAACTATTCATCATGTCCGTGAGACCTCCTCGGATAAGAACATTGTCTTTCCATCTTATGCCTACTTCATTTACACCGACCATTCCGAATAGCTATTGGACTTTGATTTGTCGAGCAATCTCATCCATGGTCATATGCCTTGTATGAAGTTTCTGTTCGTTAGACCAGATGTTTGCCGCCAGCTTCCTTCAGATTTCACCTCACGGTGAACACCCTTGCTCTTGGCTATGTAATTCCCGCTATTAGGGCTTACTCGGGACTTGCACCCGTTAGACAATGCTCATGCCGAGCGTACTCAGACAGCAAGTCCCTGCAATCCGAAGATTGCAGGGACTTGTCATATATACTCGTCTCACGGGTGGCGCGGCAGCGCGTCGTCAATCCTCGCTGCTGCTCGTGCGGCGACGGCGCGACGGCTTCTCCTTGGCCGTCTCCTTCGGTGCTATGGTAACGCCTGCCAGTTCGGGGTCGATGAGGATGCGTCCGCAGTACTCGCAGACGATTATCTTCTTGTGCGAACGCACGTCGAGCTGACGCTGCGGCGGAATGTGGTTGAAGCAGCCGCCACACGAGTCGCGCTGCACGTAGACGATGCCCAGTCCGTTGCGGGAGTTCTTGCGGATGCGCTTGAACGACTGCAACAGACGCGGCTCAATCTTCGTCTCAAGCTCCTTGGCCTTGGCACGCAACGTCTCCTCCTCCTGCTTCGTCTCGGAAACGATGTCCTCAAGTTCGGCCTTCTTGTCCTGCAAGTCCTTCTCGCGTTCCTCTATATCATGGTTGGCATTGTCGAAGTCGGCCTGCTTCTGCTGCAGGGCTTCACTGCCTTCGCGTATCTTCTTCTCGGAGAGCTGCACCTCCAGCGTCTGATACTCAATCTCCTTGGTGAGGAGGTCAAACTGCCTGTTGTTGCTTACGTTGTCCTGCTGCTCCTGATACTTGGCAATGGACGACTTTGACTTCTCGATGTTGGCCTTCTCGGCTGCGACCGTCTTCTTCAGGTCGGCGATGTCGGCACCTATACGCTCGACACGCGTCTTCAGACCTTCGATCTCGTCCTCCAAGTCCTGCACCTCGAGCGGCAGTTCACCGCGCAGGGTCTTGATCTCGTCGATCTTCGACAGTGTGGTTTGCAACTGGTAGAGGGCTTTCAGACGCTCCTCGACAGAGAGGTCGGCCGCATCTTTCTTCGTTTCTTTTGCCATAACGTTTCTCTTTCTTTATTTTGTATGTGTTTATTGTTGTTCTCTTTCTCTGTGTCTCTTCACCGTATCCCTCAGAGGTACCTCACGGGGTTCGTCATCACCTTGGTGGTCCGTACCGGCAGTGCGGGAAATTCGGACTTGATTATCCGTTCGAATATCTCGGTGGTGTACTGCTCGCTTTCGTAGTGGCCTATGGCTGCAAGCATGATGTCGCCGCTGTGGTCGAGGAACTCGTGGTATTTTATCTCGCCGGTGACGAAAGCGTCGGCTCCGGAGGCCACGGCATCGGCGATGAGGAATGCCCCCGCACCGCCGCACAATGCCACACGGCGCACACGGTGTCCGTCCGTCATCTGTGTGTGCAGCACGCATCCCGCACGGAACACGTCCTTCAGCCGTTGCAGGAAGTCGGCATCGGTCATGCCGCCGTCCGGCAGTGTACCTGTCACCCCTGCCCCAGCCCCGTCCGAGGTCTGCTGCAAGAAGGTGATGCCTTCCAATCCCAGTCTCTCGGCCATCTTGAAGCTCACGCCGCCAGACGCATTGTCCATATTGGTATGCATGGAGCAGACGGCAATTCCCAGGCTTATGGCTTTCATGACGCAACGCTCCACATGGCTGCGGCCGGAAATCTGCTTGAGGCCGTGGAACAGCAACGGATGGTGCGACACGACGAGGTTGAACCCCAGGCTGTGGGCCTCGTCAAGCACGTCTTCGGTAACGTCCAAACACAACAAAGCCCCTGTAACTTCCGCATCTGTCAGTCCAACCTGCAAGCCGGCATTGTCGTAGCCGTCCTGTAGAGGCAGAGGCGCGAACCGTTCAAGGGCGCTGATTACTTCTGCTATCCTCATTCCCATCAAAGTGGAATTTTGCGCAAAGATACAAACAAATACTCATTTGCCGACGGCCGTCGACGGAATTAATTTGAAGTGCAC
>CAVERK010000182.1:0-2822 GCA_963618035.1 bacterium | reverse complement strand
TGTCAGGGCAGCCTTGTGTCCATCGATCGTGACCTGAATGTCGTACGTGAGCCGTTGCCGCCCATCGACTTCCTGGCTTACATCCATACCGACCGTGACGGCAAGAACGTGGCACTGCGTGTGGGCTACAGTTGGTCGGCATATTATAACATCACCCAAGGCTATCATGACATCCAGACACACCGTCAGCCCTACGGCACCGACCAGCGCCTGTGGACCAAGAGCGGCGAGTGCTGGGAGGCCTCGGAGCTCTGCGGCGTCATCATGACGAAGGACGGTACGGCCGACACCCTTGGCATCGAGCAGGGTCTGCCCGACAACACCGTCTATGCCGTGCAGCAGGATCGGTGGGGCAACATCTGGGCGACGACAACGAACGGACTGGTGCTCATCACGGCCGGCGACCACCGTGTCGTCGACTATGGCGAGGCGAGCGGCATGCTCTATGACCTCTCCTATGGCCATCTGCAGAAGAGTCCCACGGGTGACGTGTGGGTCAACAGCTCGGGCTATCTGCTCAGGGTCAGCAACCCGTCGCCGAGCGAGAGCCGTGTGGCGAAGCCCGTCATCTTCGGCATCACAGCCGTCAACAGCATCTTCCACGGCTACCCCCGTGACGTGTCGTTCGGCCATCGGGAGAATCATCTCGCCATCACCTTCGCCAGCGTCGACCTTGCTTGCGGATCACTCATTAAATACGAATACCGGCTGGAAGGCTATGAGCACGACTGGCATCCTACCGACATCGGACAGGCGGTCTACAACAACCTGCCGCCGGGCCACTACACGCTGCACGTGCGCGCCCATCTCCGTGGCGGCGAATACTGTGAGGCATCGACCGTCACCATCACCATCCGTCCTGCCTTCTGGCAGACATGGTGGTTCAAGACGCTCATCGTGCTGCTCGTCATCGCCCTCGCCGTGGCTGCCGTGCGTTACTACATCCGCACGCAGCTGTCATTGGCACAGTATAAGCTCAATGAGGAGAAGGAGTACATGAAGCTCGACCTCTACACCAATCTGTCGCACATCATCCGCACACCGGTATCACTCGTCAGTGCACCGTTCCATCAGCTCGTCGACGGCCATCAGTGGTCAGCGAAGGATCAGCGTCTCATCGATGTCATCAACAAGAGCGTCGACCGTATCATGAATCTCACACAGCAGTTCCTCGAGAACTGGAGTGGAGTTGATGAGGCAGGCGATCCCATGGACAGGACGGTCCGTCTGGAGCAGAAGGATGTTGTCACGATCATCAGGGACACTGCCGCCGTCTTCCGCCCGACAGCCGTGGAGCAAGGCATCACGCTGCAGCTCAACACGCCCGAGCAGCTCGTCCTGCCTGTTGATGAGGACAAGATGGTGAAGATACTCTACAACCTGATGAGCAATGCCATGAAGCATACTCCGCGCGGCGGCATGATCACCATCAGCGCCTCGCTCGCCGGCCACCAGCTCCATCTGAGTGTCGCTGATACAGGCAAAGGCATCGCCGACGACAAGAAACAGAAGATCTTCGACAAGTTCTTCCTCGGCGCTCTCCCCGTGCAGCGTGGCCAGAGCTTCGGCATCGGCCTGCACCACACGCGGCAGCTCGTCAATCTGCTTGGCGGACAGATCACCGTCGGCGACAACAAGCCGCACGGCGCCGTCTTCGAGGTGACGGTGCTTGTCGACGAGAGCGTGAACGCTACGCAGGAGGAGACGCCGTCGACACATGCCGCTCTTGTCAGTGACATCGTCCTCGCTGACGCCGCCCGCCCTCATCTGCTCATCGTCGAGGACAATGATGACGTGCGTGCGTTCCTCGCCGACAGCCTCCGTGACAAGTACGAGGTCAGCACGGCTGTCGATGGCATGGAGGCGACGGGTGTCTTTGAGACGACCAACATCGACATCGTCATCACCGACGTGATGATGCCGCGCATGGACGGCTATGCCCTCTGCCGGTGGATCAAGGAGAATCCCGACTTCTGCCATATCCCTGTCTGCATCCTCACGGCGAAGTCGGCGAAGAGCGATGAGCTCGAGGGCATTGGCGTCGGTGCTGACGCTTATCTGAAGAAGCCCTTTGAGATGCCGTTCCTCTTCGCCATCGTCGACAACCTGCTCAGCAACCGCCGCAAGGTGCAGCGCGCCATCATGAGCCGTCTCGGTGCCACCGCTGCCACGCCGCAGGGTGGGGCAGAGGCAGAGGAGCCGGAGGTCCAGCTCAACGTGCGTGACCAGAAGTTCATGGAGCAGCTGCGGCAGCTCATGGAGAATCATCTCGACGACGACCAGTACGGTGTGCCGGAGCTGTGGCGTGACATGGGCTTCTCCAAGACCAACTTCTATAAGAAGGTGAAGGCCCTTACAGGCACCACACCGAGCCAGGTGTTGCAGGACTTCCGTTTCGCCAAAGTGCTGGAGCTCATGGTCGACGGCAAGTACACCATCAGCGAGGTGTCGTATATGACAGGCTTCACGAGTGTCTCAACCTTCTCGCGTAAGTTCCGTGCCGTCTACGGCATGTCGCCCTCAGAGTATCTCAAGAATCAAGATAAGATAAGATAAAAACCACCTCGAAAACAGCATTTTTGGACGATTTGACAAGTTTTTGAACGGATTGCAAAGCGGGATTACCCGTTGCAAACACAAAAAGACGGAATGCAAACGATAGTTTTTGGCACTTGACTATCTTTGCCGCCGAAAAGAAAACTTTTTGTGAATAATTAAAACCTAAAAACAATGTTCAAATCAGTTCAAAAACTAAAAGGATTGATGACCCTTCTCGTCATGCTCTTCCTCTGCGTGGGAAGTGCGGTGGCTCAGAACGTGTC
>CAVERK010000181.1:0-2964 GCA_963618035.1 bacterium | reverse complement strand
ATGTGTCTGTTCACTCCTCTTCCGTGCGTGTGTGTCAGAGTGCCGCGTCGCGCAGCGGGTTCTTGTCGGACTTGTACCATTCGGCAAAGCGGCGGATGCCGTCGTGCAGGCCGAAGTGCGGCTTGTAGCCCACGGCCCGTTGCAGCTTGCTTGTGTCGGCATACGTCCTGCTGACGTCACCAGGCTGCATGGGCATCATCTTCCGGCGTGCCGTGGTGCCGAGAGCCTGCTCCAGCTCGCTGATGAAGTCCGTCAGTCTGACGGGCTGCGAGCAGCCTATATTATATATGGAGTAGTCGTCGGCGGGCGTCATGTCAAGTACGCGCATGGTTCCGTCGACGATGTCGTCGATGTAGGTGAAGTCGCGCATCATACAGCCGTTGTTGAACACCTTTATCTCGCGTCCGTGGCTGATGGCATCGGCGAAGAGCATCGGTGCCATGTCCGGCCGCCCCCACGGGCCGTAGACGGTGAAGAAGCGCAAGCCCGTGCACCGCAGTCCGTACAGCCGGCTGTAGCTGTATGCCATTAGCTCGTCTGCCTTCTTGCTGGCGGCATAGAGGCTCACGGGCGTGTCCGTGCGGTCGTCCTCACTGAAGGGCACCTTGCTGTTCTCCCCGTAGACCGAGCTTGAAGAAGCGTAGACGAGCCTTGGCAGACCATGGTTGCGGCAGCACTCCAGTATGTTGAGGAAGCCGAGCATGTTGCTCTGCATGTAGGCATACGGATTTTCGATGGAGTAGCGCACGCCGGCCTGTGCCGCCAGGTTGACGACAGCCGTGAAGCTGTGGCTGCGGAAGAGGTCGTCCAGATGTTCGCGGTCGTCGATGCCCATACGCACGAAGCGGCAGTTGGCATACGTCGCGCTCTGCGCCATGTGCTGTTCCCTGCACGTGTCGGCGGTGCTGAAGCCGCACTCCTCCAGCCGTGCATACTTCAGGCGCGGGTCGTAGTAGTCGTTGATGTTGTCCACACCCACCACCTCGTCGCCACGGCGTGCCATCTCGAGCATCAGCCTCGAGCCGATGAACCCTGCCGCTCCCGTCACCAGTACGTTCATGTCAGTCCCTGCTCCTTTCCTTGCTGAACCGCTTGCCGGTCCAGCGGTAGACGGCATCCGCCTTGAGGTATGGCTTCAGCTCTGCCGCTGCCTGCGGGTCCATGTATTCGGGTGTGGTGAACGAGAAGGTCAGGTCGTTGCCGTCTGCGCTCAGCGATGCCTTCATCAGCAGCATGTCGGCCTGACGGCGTGCGTCCTTGACGGCATAGCGTGCCGTGTCGGGGATTGCGCGTATGAAGTCGGCTGTCTCCGGCATGTCGGGCAGGTAGTCCCGCGTCCGCAGTTCCCGCCATCCGGTGTCGTAGAAACGTATGCGGCTGTCACAGGCACTGCCGCACACGGTGCTGACGGTGCAGATCAGGCGGCGGTTGCCGCCAAGCGGCAGGAGCTTCATCTGCCACGTGCTCTGCGGGCTGGTGTTGATGCTTATGTAGTCGTCTGTCAGGACGGTCATCTCCGACTTGCCGCCCAGCCGGTTGCTGACCTCGGCCTTCATGTTGCTGTCCATGAAGTCGATGAAGTCGGCACGGTCGTTGGCGGTCAGCAGCATGCTCAGCGAGTCGGGCATGGCGGTGAAGCACTGCCGCGCGGTCTGTGCCGTGAGCACGGCAGGGACGAGTGTCAGACAGAGCATGAATGTGCGAATCATTCTCATTGCATGTGGTTCATTTTGTGCCCAAATATAGGAAAAACATTCCAATGATGACGAGTATCAGGTCTATGGCCTTGCTTTTTAGGTTCTTTTCGTGGAACACCAGGGCACCGAAGATGAACGACACCACCACACTGCCGCGACGGACCATCGACACCACGGACACCATCGAGCCTTCCATGCTCAGCGAGTAGAAGTAGGCCAGGTCGGCGGCACTCAGAAACAGCGATATGCCTATGATGGTCCACTTCCAGCGGAACGGCGTGCCGCTGCTGCGCCGTGGCAGCCACAGCAGGGCTATGACCGTGCCCATGATGAGCAGCTGGTAGACGTTGTACCACGACTGCACGAGCATGGGCGCAAGGTGTGCCATGAGGTACTTGTCGTACAGTCCGCTGACAGCCCCCAGCACCGCCGCCAGCACGATGCAGACAATCCAGCGGTTGTGGCCGAAGTCGATGCCCTCCTTCCTGCCCGATCGGCTCAGCATGAAGAACGAGGCGACAGCCAGAGCCACGCCCGTCCACTGGTAGGCGTTCAGCCGTTCGCCGAAGAGCAGCATCGCACCGATGAGCACCATCACCGGCCGCGTGGCGTTGACGGGTCCCACGATGGTCAGCGGCAGATGCTTCATGCCGAAGTAGCCGAGCGTCCATGAGGAGAGCACTATGAGGGATTTCAGGATGATGTACTTGTGCGCGTCCCACCCCGCCTCAGGCACGTAGAGCACGGTGTCCTGCACCAGCTGCGGGGCACAGGCCGAGACAATGATGAACGGCAGGAAGATGAGCGACGAGAACAGCGTGTTCAGGAACAGCACCGGCAGAACGGCATTGCCGAGCAGCGACTCCTTCTTGAAGGCATCGTAGAACCCCAGCAGCACAGCCGACAGAAAAGCGAGCAACAACCACATGGACAACCTCAATCAGAAAAGGAGACCCACTTCACAGCGAGCCTCCCTAACCAATAAAACAAACGTATATAACTGGGCATGAATAATAAATCTCCCATTCACAGGAATGACATCTGTCATTCTTTCCGTGGCCAAAGGTCTCTCTTTTTCCCGTAATGGCAAAGCGTTAACCGCGATTTTTTTCACCTTGCCGCACATAGGCGTCAGACGCGCACATAACAAGCTGAAAATCAGTGTCTCCATGGACGTTCATCCATAGAACCTGTGAATGGTCATCCATAGCTCTGTGAATGGTCATCCATAGAACCTGTGAATGGTCATCCATAGAACCTGTGAATG
>CAVERK010000180.1:0-3016 GCA_963618035.1 bacterium | reverse complement strand
CAACACTTTTAATGTTGGGGTCTTGGGTTCGAGCCCCAAGCGAATCACTCTAAGGTCAAGCAGTTATCTAATTCAGGTAGCTGCTTTTTTTATTTAGAAATCTGAAAGCCCATATCCCTGACTATCTCCTTCACCACACTGAGTTTCACGGTCGAGGCATCGCTCTTGTCGTACAGCAGCAGGAGGACAATCTCACCGTCTTGTTCTTTCGTGAGGATATTGAAAGTGATGACCCTCGCCCCACCTGACGAGCCTTTACCCTTTGATTCTATAGCCATCCTTATCTTGCGGATGCCTGGCGACAATTCCGTTCCCTGAAGAGGATTCTCAAGCAGGCTATTCTTCAGCTTCTCCAAATCGCGCTTGAAGCTCGGGTATTTCCTACCAAGCCGTTTGGCCTCCTTGGCAAAGTAGGACGAAACGCTGAAACTATAGCTCACCTAAAAGACTGTCTAAGGATTGTAGTTCTTTCTTGCCACTGATGTGGTTCTTGACCTCCTGCAATGCTCCGCGAAGTTCCGCTGCAAGGTCTTTCTTGTCGCTGACGATGTCGTCAGAGCTGACGGGGACAATCTTGAAGCTGCCTGCACGCGATTTTAGAACCACGTGCTCACCGGCGTTCGCCCTGTTGAGGTACTTGGTCTGGTTTGTCCTAAAGTCTCTTGTGCTTACCACTAACATGTTCTTGCGTTTTGGTGTCCTGCTGCAAAGGTAATGCTTTTCATTTCAGAAGGCAACCATTTTGGTAACCAATTATGGGACACCTGCCACGGGACAACCGCGCACGCACAAGAGGTTGCAACTGGGTTGCGCCACAGGAGGGCGACCTTTGCGGGCAGGAAGGATTGGACGCGACAAGAAAGGACGGAAGGAGAGAGAAGACCATGTGCAAGGACGAGCATCACCACGAAGCGTGCAGCTGCCGCAACGGACACGGAGACTGCCGTGAGCACGGACAGAGTAGCCGATGCGTTGGCACGACTCACGCTCCGCACGGACACGGGAGCGAAGACGGGCATCACCACGACGGCGGTGTCAGGAAAATGCTGACGAAGATCATTGCGGCGGCACTGCTGCTGGCAGTGGCCGTGGCGACAGAACACACGTGTGCACTGCCGGCGTGGCAGCTGCTGGCGGTCTATCTTGTGCCCTACCTCATCGTGGGGCTGGACACCCTGCGCGAAGCGGCTGAGAACATCTGCCGCGGCAGGGCTTTCGACGAGAACTTCCTGATGTCCGTTGCCACCGTCGGCGCACTCGCCATCGGCTTCCTGCCAGGGGCGGAGACGCAGTTCGCGGAGGCTGTGTTTGTGATGCTGTTCTTTCAGGTGGGCGAGATGTTCGAGGCTATTGCCGAGGGACAGAGCCGCCGGTCGGTCTCACGGCTGATGGACCTGCGGCCGGACACGGCGCACGTGCTACGCGACGGACAGCTACAGACCGTCAGTCCCGAGGACGTGGCCGTCGGCGAGACCATTGAGGTGCGCCCTGGCGAGAAGATCCCGCTGGACGGGACCGTACTCTCCGGCACGTCGGGCGTGAACACCGTGGCACTGACCGGCGAGAGCCTGCCGCGCGACGTGTCGGCAGGCAGCGAGGTGCTGTCGGGCTTCGTCAACACGAGCGGCGTGATACGTGTCGGCGTGAGCCGGCGGGCAGAGGAGTCGGCGGCGGCAAAGATACTGCGGTTGGTCGAGGATGCCGGCAGCAACAAGTCGCGCAGCGAGAGCCTGATCACGCGCTTCGCACGCATCTATACCCCTGCGGTGGTGGCTGCCGCCGTGGCGTTGGCATTCGTCGCACCGTTGTCCGGCAGTCAGGGCTATGTGGAAGCACTGCCCACGTGGCTGTACCGCGCACTGACATTCCTCATTGTCTCCTGCCCCTGTGCACTGGTCATCTCCGTCCCGCTGTCGTTCTTCGCCGGCATTGGCGGTGCCTCGCGCCGTGGCATATTGGTGAAAGGCTCCAACCACATGGAAGCACTGTCGAAGCTGGGCACCGTGGTGTTCGACAAGACCGGCACGCTGACGCAGGGCGTGTTCAGCGTCACGGCGGTGCATCCGCAGATGATCGACGAGACCCACCTGCTGCACCTCGCGGCGCACGTCGAGCGCAACAGCAGCCACCCGATAGCCCTGTCGCTGCGCGAGGCATATCCACATGAGGACGACGGATGCACCGTCGGCGACGTGCACGAGGATGCGGGACTGGGAGTCACCGCCACCGTCAACGGACACAGCGTGAGCGTGGGCAACGGGCGGCTGATGGATCGTGTCGGTGCCCGCTGGCACGAATGTACGCAGCAGGGGACTGCCACCGTGATACACGTCGCCGTCGACGGCACCTACGCCGGACACATACTCATATCCGACCGCGTCAAGGACGACGCGCGCGAGGCCGTCAGGCTGCTGAAGGCTGGCGGCGTGGGCAAGACCGTGATGCTGACCGGCGACAAGGAGAGCGTGGCACGGCGCGTGGCGGCGGAGACGGGCATCGACGAATACCGCTCCGGACTGCTGCCGGCAGACAAGGTGGAATGTGTGGAGACGCTCCTGGCCGACAAGCCGCGCGGCACAACACTGGCCTTCGTCGGCGACGGCATCAACGACGCACCCGTGCTGGCACGTGCCGACGTGGGCATCGCCATGGGCGCACTCGGCTCCGATGCCGCCATCGAGGCTGCCGACGTGGTGCTGATGGACGACAAGCCGTCGAAGGTGGCGGCAGCAATGAGGATTGCCCGCCACACGCTCGCCATCGCGCACGAGAACATCGGCTTTGCCATAGGCACGAAGGTGCTGGTGCTCGTGCTCGCCGCCGTCGGACTTGCAAGCATGTACATGGCAGTCTTTGCCGACGTGGGCGTGACGGTGCTCGCCGTCCTGAACGCAATGCGTGCGCTGCGCGTTGACCGTCTGTGAGGCGGCGCATCCCCCTATACCTTATTATATATAGTGAGCCACTGTTTCTATGGACGTACAGTCAGGGATTCTGTGAACGTACAGTCAGAGGA
>CAVERK010000179.1:0-3053 GCA_963618035.1 bacterium | reverse complement strand
CCTGAAGAAATCTATTAGCCTCTTCGGCAAAGTTGGTTAACTCTTTGGGCAGTACTGGTTAACTGGTACTGGCGTATCGGTTAACCGAAACAAAAAGGTATTGTTCTACTGATACCATCACGTCACAGTGTGGCAGTGAAGCAGAAATTGTTCTTGCTGAGGCTTGTGAGGTCGGGTAGGGGTGCGTCGTGCGGGAAGAGGCCATAGACCGAAGAGCCTGACCCTGACATTGAGGCATAGGTCGCGCCCCAGCCGTACATCGCTTCCTTGATTGCCTTTATCTCCGGATGCTGCGGGAAGATGCTTTCTTCAAAGTCGTTCACCATCAGCCCGCGCCACCGGCTGACAGGCATCCCGATGATGTCCAGTAGGCTCGTACTTGGTTTCTGTGGGTGTATGCCTGCAAAAGCCTCTTTTGTAGATACGAAGATGTCCGGCTTCACGATTGCGATCTGCCATCCGTGCAGGTCGAGTTCGACGGGTGCAAGCCTGTCGCCGATGCCGGTGGCAAATGCCGGCCTGTCCTGAATGAAGAAGGCACAGTCGGCACCGAGCCGTGCGGCATACTCCTCCAGCCGGCTTGTACCTATATTAATATGGTATGCCTCGTCCAGCATCCGCAACATGAAGGCGGCATCGGCAGAGCCGCCGCCCAGACCTGCCCCCGACGGGATGGACTTGTGCAGGAATATATCTGTCGGCGGCAGTCCGTACAGGCTGTCGAGCAGTCTGTATGCCTTGACCACAAGGTTCTTCTCCGTGTCACAGTCGATGGCGTTGCCATATTGCGTCAGCGTGCACTTGTCTGCCGTGTCGCCGTCGTGCTGCCGTGGCACAATCTCAAGCACGTCTTCGAGCGGGATGGGGTAGAACACGGTCTCAAGGTCATGATAGCCGTCATGGCGTTTCGCCGTGATGTTCAGCCCGAGGTTTATCTTGCAGTTGGGAAAGTCAATCATAATAGTCCGTTTGTGGCACCATAAGTCCGTACAAAGTTAGCCAATAGTTGAAAACTTGTTGATAACTCATCTCGTGAAAACACCTGCGCAAGCCCGAAAGGGAGTATCTTTGCGCCTGTTCCATCAGAAGAAACAGTACATAGCCATGCCAGAAGACAACCGACCGGCGGCAGCACGCAAGCCGCGCTCTGCCAAGACCAAGACACAGGTGACACCCGTATCAGACTACGGACGCATACCGCCGCAGGCCACCGACCTTGAGGAGGCTGTGCTCGGTGCGTTGATGATAGAGAAGGATGCCTTCTCCATTGTCAGCGAGATACTCAAGCCCAAGTCATTCTACGAGACCAAGCATCAGCTGATCTACGGTGCCATAACCAG
Organism: bacterium; assembly: GCA_963618035.1. GTDB lineage: Bacteria > Bacteroidota > Bacteroidia > Bacteroidales > Bacteroidaceae > Bacteroides. The sequence goes on along the minus strand of CAVERK010000179.1, from coordinate 1,713 downwards.
TCTGGCCATAAACGAAAGCCCCATAGACCTGCTCACGGTGAAGGACGAGCTGCAGCGCGAAGGCCATCTCGACGAGGTGGGCGGCGCGTTCTATCTGGCACAGCTGACGAACAAGGTCGCATCGGCAGCCCATGTGCTCTACCACGCACGCATCATCGCCCAGAAGTCATTGGCACGCGAGCTGATAACATTCGCCAGTGCCATCGAGGGCAAGGCTTTCGATGCCACCGAGGATGTGGAAGACCTGATGCAGGAGGCAGAGGGCAAGCTGTTCGAGATCTCGCAGCAGAACCTCAAGAAGGACTACACGCAGATAAATCCCATACTCGAACAGGCATACAAGCAGATACAGATGGCTGCCGCACGGGAGAACGGACTCAGTGGACTGGAGACCGGCTTCCACGACCTTGACAAGATAACGTCGGGCTGGCAGAACTCCGACCTCGTCATCATCGCCGCACGTCCTGCCATGGGAAAGACGGCTTTCGTGCTGTCGATGGCAAAGAACATGGCCGTCAACTTCAAGATACCCGTGGCGTTCTTCTCGCTCGAGATGAGCAACCTGCAGCTCGTGAACCGACTCATTGCCAACACCTGCGAGATACCGAGCGACAAGATCAAGAGCGGACAGCTGGCAGACTATGAGTGGCAGAGGCTGGACTACAAGCTGCGCGACCTTCTCGACGCACCGCTCTATATAGACGACACCTCCGCCCTGTCCGTCTTCGAGCTTCGCACCAAGGCACGCCGCCTTGTGCGCGAGCATCAGGTCAAGATCATCTTCATCGACTACCTGCAGCTCATGAACGCAAGCGGCATGTCCTACGGCAGCCGTCAGGAAGAGGTGTCGACCATCTCGCGCTCGCTGAAGGGACTGGCCAAGGAGCTGAACATCCCCATCATTGCCCTGTCGCAGCTCAACCGTTCCGTGGAGACACGCTATTCGGGCAGCAGCGGCGACAATGCCAAGCAGGGCTACGAGGCACGCCGCCCGCAGCTCAGCGACCTTCGCGAGTCCGGCGCCATCGAGCAGGATGCCGACATGGTGCTCTTCATCCACCGTCCGGAATACTATAAGATCTATGAAGACGACAAGGGCAATGACCTGCGCGGCAAGGGCGAGATAATCGTGGCAAAGCACCGCAACGGTGCTGTCGGCGAGATATGGCTGCGCTTCATCGGGCAGTACACCCGCTTCCAGAACCTCAACGACGAGTCTGTGCTCGACATCGGCGAGAGCAGCAACGACGGTGAGACGCTCGGCTCGCGCATCAACAGTCCCATCGGCAGTGATGCACCTGTGCCTCCTCCCTCGCCCGATGGCTACAGCCTCCCGTCTTCCAGCCAGAACGACCCGTTCGGTCCCACCGACGGTGACGTGCCGTTCTGAGTGCGCCGCGCACCCCGAGACATTATACGTGTTGCCCTTAGACATTAATCGAAATGGCTCGAGACATTAATGTCTAAGGCTCGAGACATTAATGTCCTTTTTCTTGCCGTTTGACATGGCCGAGTAAGTTGTCATATCCTGATTAGCTTGTCAGTTTCTCGGTTATGTTACCGCTTCACTTGTCAGCTTGTCTCTGGACGTACAGTCAGCTTGTCTCTGGACGTACAGTCAGGGAACCTCTGAACGTACAGTCAGGGAACCTCTGAACGTACAGTCATAGAACCCTTGGATGTACGTCCACGGGGACGCTGATTTTCAGTCTA
>CAVERK010000178.1:0-3268 GCA_963618035.1 bacterium | reverse complement strand
TCACATCGAACGATGTGAGTGCTCACAACGAACGATGTGAGAGGACATGAGTTATTTTCAGGCAACACTTATGCCGTATATAAACAGCATTACAATCTTCTCCTGAAAAGCATTCTTTGTGCTCTATCGGTCTCCTGTTTTCGCCACCCAACGTGCTTAAGATTGGGAAATAGCTGATTTCCAGTAGAAAATCTTTTGAAAAAAATGTAAATTTGGGTGTCCCGAGCTAACTTTGCGCCATGTTTGTACGCAAGAAACCCAATAAGTCAGGCTCTATCAGCGTCCAGGTCGTGGCAAAGACAAGGAGCCGCAAGCAGAAGGTTATAAAGTCCATCGGTTCCAGTAAGGATCCGAAAGAGATTGAACATCTCATGTCAGAAGCTCGTGACTATATCACACGTCACTATGAGCCTCTGTTGCCTGGCATAGATGAGGAAGAAGTCGGCTTTTAGCGCTTCATTGGACAACAAATCTGTCACAGGGGGTGATATTGGGAATGAGCGAAGAGTAACAGGTGCTATGCGACCTCATTGATAGGGCGATTTGAAATTTTTGGTGTCCCAATGGCGGGAACAGGAATAGGCTTCCCCTCCTCATACCCTCTTTCTTATTGGGCACATTAAAAACTTTGCAGGAGTTCTCTGCGATGTAGCAATTTTTAAGTATTTTTGTCTTTGATAAATGTGACTGTTGTCTGTGCTGTAGGTTGTGATGCTTGAAGAATTTGTTAATCACCGAGTTTCCAACGACTTATATCCGGCTGGACACGCAGCGGGATATATTATGAATAGCAACAAATGAATAAATGAAGATGGATAGGAAAATTCAACATTTGCTGATGGCACTCGCCATGCTGTGTGTGCCTATGGCTTTCTCGGCATGTAGTGATGATGATTTGGAAGAAATCAAAGCGGAAGTTGTCCTCCCTGATGATGTGAACCTCCTGGAATTGGAGCAGTACAGTTATGCTATCCCGTTCGAAATACAAAGTGATTCGGAGTGGGAGATAGACTTCGATTTTGGCGACGGGAGGGACATTTGCTATGTCTACCCGAGCAGTGGAAAAGGCAATGCCACCGTGAAGATCTGCGTGCTTGACAACTGGACGGACGAACGCCGTGAAGGCAGCATGTACATCACTTTCCCTAAGGACGAAGGCAAGAACCAGGTCATCAAGCTGCGTCAGAAGTGCAATCTCGACAGCGACGAGAACCTTACCGAGGTGACTGAGGGCGACCGCATCTATGCCGTGGGCTACGGATATAATTTTCTCGGCGAGTATGCCTCTGCCAATTCCGTGTCCCGCTGTCCGGTAGTCAGAATAGAGGAAGCCAAGGACAAAGTACACTTGGGTCCTGTCGATGCTTCTTTTGAGGCGAAGACCTATTCGGGCTCCAGCGTCACGTCTCTGATGAATGAGCTGAATGCCGATGCCAAGTTCGAGGGCAAGTATTTTGGCTTCAGGGGTGAGGTCGGTGCCACGTTCGGCATGAAGGACTTCAGTAACAACAACTACGAATATGCCATCTCCTACGTGGAAGTGGCCAAGCAGAATATCTATCTTGAGATGGGCGTTCAGGAGATCATCGATAAATATATGACGAATGAAGCGTACGAGGCCATTAATGGACTGCCGCATAAGGGCAGGCGTGGTAGTGCGCGGCCGACTTCCTATCCGGCGACGGCAGACGGATTCAAGCAGCTGGTGCAGGACTACGGAACACATCTGATAGTGAATGCCCGTCTTGGCGGAAAGCTGAAATACCGTATGCGCGTGGACATCAGCAAGGTGGAAGGCAGCTACGACCTGAAGGCATACGCCAACTGCAGCTACAAGAACAAGTGGGTGAAAACGTCGGCTAATGTTTCCGACTCGTTCCACTCCTCCTACGAAAAAAACAGCAAGGCCTGCGAGGTGAAGCTGCTGGTGCAGGGTGGCGGCAAGACCGCAGCCAATAACCTGACCATGAGCGGTGGGGACAACGACACGAACATCGACAAATGGCAGCAGTCGTTGGCAGATGTGAAGAACCAGACATTGGTGGGCTTGGATGTGAACTCTGGACTCATCCCTCTCTATGACCTTGTTGACCGCGGTCTCACGCTTGCGGAAGACGGTGTGGACGGCGAGCAACGCTACAAGTATCTGAAGGCCTATCTGACAGGCGAGGAACTGCCCTCGGAAGACCTTGACCTGCAGAAGGCCTCGGCAGAAATCCTGAAAATAGACATGAATTATGAGACGGGCGTGGCAGCACACATCGCAAGCATCCCGACATTCGACGGAACAAATCAGAAGAACACGCTCATCAAGGACGTAAACATTGGCGGACAGAATGTGGCGCAGGTTTGCGAAGAGTATATCCCCGTGATTGACAAGACAAAGCGGGTGACGGTTATCTATCCCGTCATCTCTAACAAGGTGAAGTACAATATGGGCTACTTCATTGGCGATGCTGCCCACAAGCCTGCCAAGGTGTGCTGGGAGGGAGCAAACCTGAGTGTGACGGAGTGTTCGGATGAGCCGATTGGTGCCAAGAAAGAGTTATATGTAAGAGGTTCCAGCTTCCTAACCTCATGCGATGATAATAAAGTGGTGGGCACTACATCCGACTATAAATGGCCTGCACCAGGTTACAATGGTTCTTATAATTATCCGCTTGTCAAGATATTCAATCGGATATGGATGCGTGAGAACTATAAAGCAAACCGCAAAGAAGACGGTGACAAGTTTGGCAATAGCTACGACTTGGAGCCGATATGGGGAACGTGGAATGGGAGTTCCCAATGCTACTACTCAGAACACATGGTATTAGATCGTCCTTCCAGCGGCTATTACTTCGCCCCAAGCGGTTGGCGTGTGCCCTATGCAGAGGACTATCTCAGCATTATATCCATGCTACAAGACCACAATGTACAGATGTCTTCTGCAAAGGCTTTCTATCCCGATTCGCAAGGAGGTGTTCTTGGTTTCAATCATGTTTATGTAGGATGTCGATATTCAGGGGCTCCTGATTTAGCTTATAATGTGAGCACTGCTTGGTATCCGGTTATAGGTAAGGGGAATAATAACGATGGAGTTATTGCTTTCGACAGAGACCAGGAGTCCGTTGGCCAGCATTGGTGGACATGGGGAGATAGATACATTCCAGCACGGTTGGTACGAGATATAGAATGAATATGCAAAAACTTGCGCGCGTCTTGATAGTGAGCCTCGTGGCAATATTGTCATCCTGTTCCGACAGTGATGACAATACTGTTGAGGCTG
>CAVERK010000177.1:0-3309 GCA_963618035.1 bacterium | reverse complement strand
TATCCGACCATTCCTTATTGTGCCTTGGTGGATACTCCGTAGAAATAGTCCTGGAAGATGACGGGACCTGTGATGGTGCGCCTTGACGCAAAGACCTGTTTCCTGATGGGGCGGAACCACTCTGCCTTGACATACACGGGCTGGCCGGTATATGAGTCGATGGTAGGCAGGTATCCGGAGACTTCGCCGAGGCGCGGCCCTGTGACCCATATCCTCTCACCTGGGGCTATGGTATGTCGGGTGTTTACCGTTGACGGTGTCAGCAGCACGTAGCCGTCATAGTCGCGTCCTTTTCCCTCTCCCCACGACCTTGCCTGATACCATCCTAACTGGTGGGCATGGGTGCACTTCTGCGTCAGGTCTATTGCCTCCTCGATGGTGAGCGTCTTCTCCGGAGCGATGGTGCTGCCGGACGTGCCTTTCAGCAGTCCCAATGCCTCCATGAATGCCATTGCCTCCTTTGCCCAAGGGGCTATGTTGCCGCTGTCGGAATACTTGTCAAGTCCGGAGGTGAACTCGGTGTACGAGTACAGACGGCTCTCCTCGATGAACCTGAGGGTACGGTACATCACCGCTGCCGCCTCCTGACGGGTGGCAGGAGTGTTGTCTGCCACGGCTTTCCCCATGACGGAGTTGATGCCGATGACCGATGCCGGCACTGCCTTTCCTGTCAGTTCCTTCACCAGACGTGTTGCCAGCGACAACAGCTGGGCGTGGTTGGCGGTGACGGTATAGTCCTTGCCCAGGACGCTGTCGTCGAGCAGGTTGTCGTTGAGGGCATAGTTCACGCTGCTCTGGTAGGCAGGGCTCATCTTGGCATCGGACTTGTCCTTGAGGATGAACATCCCCACCTGTGCCGTGGTCTTGAGCAATGCCTCCTCCTCAAAGAGCTTCGCCGCATCGGCCATAGCCTTGCGGAATGCCTCGTAGGAGGCTCCGTTCCCCGCGCCCTGCCACTCTGCCTTGCTGACGTGCTTCTGGCCGTAGCCATGCGAATGCCCGCACCAGAGGCAGCTGTACCACCAGACGTGCTGTCCGGCAGCATTGACACCGACGTATGCCTGGTCGTCTGCCGAAGGCATACTATATTGGTGGACTTGGGTCTCGAACTTGGAGTGCGCGCCCGTGAATGTATGGGCGGCATTGTGTTCGCTCTGTCCGCAGTACTTGCATGAATAGTAGTACTCGGTCCAGTGCTGGCAGGTGGCGTATCTGACTACCTTGTCTGCGGCAGCCATCTTGGCTGTGAACTCGTGTTTTGTGCAGAACGGCTTTGCCGCATCTGCCCCTGCCTTCTGTGCGGAGTAGACATCGCCGGCGTATGTCTTCAGCGAGAACAGCGTGGCGTAGCTCCACGTGGGGCGGCTCAATATCTCCCTCACCTTGCCTGCCGCAGCCTCGGGGATGAAGAGTGTGGCACGCTGTGATTGGAACAGGTAGCTATGATTGGGATAATAGATTTTGGCGTCATGATCCCAGTTGCCCCGCATCGTCGCACAGAGGCTACGAAAGAACTTCGCCGCATCGACCTTGTCGCTGATCCATACCTCACGGATGTTGTATGTACCTTGAACGGAGTTGTTGACATCCGCAGCTACGTCGCCGTATATCTTCTCGTCGCCGGTGTCGACAATCAGCTTGGTGACGCGCATGGTCTTCTGTCCGTTGTATTCGCTACGGAATTCATCGTTGGCGTAGAAGCGCGGGTGGTACTTGTCGTTTATGGTTATGACATCGAGCGGATTGGTCTCGGGGCTGGCGGCATCGGCCTCGGACAGGGAGTATGCCTTCATGGAGGCGCGGTATGAGTCTTTGTTAAGCTCATAGTCTGTCGGCTTGCTCTGTGCCAGGTCGCGTTCGGAGCCTTTGCCTCCCTTGCCTACAGGGAACGAGACCTCGATGTTGATGAAGTAGGGTGCACTTTGCTTGACCGTGGCCTTCTGACCATTCACGGTGGCACTGATGCGTGTGCCGTCGATATAGTAGTTGTTGTTCTTGAAGATGTAGTCGGTGGCGTACTTGCCCGAGGGGTCAATCATGAACTGGATCTGTGCCTTGTAGGTGAAGCCGTCCTTGAAGAACATGCCGCCGTCGTCTGTCTCGCGGAAGTCGCCAAGCCAGTCGAGCTGCTGTACGCGTATGCCTCCAGAGGCGGCGAGGTCGCCATACTCGGTCTTGGCGGCGGTGAACTGCAACTCGCGTGCATCAAAGAGTGACATCCCTGGCTCGGGGACGGGGATGACGAGGTCTACTGACTTGATCTTGGGCTTGTTCTGTGCCAAGCCACCCAGCGGCAACAGCAGTGCCGACAGGAGAAACAACAGGAATGTTCTTTTCATGGTTCTCATTTTCCGTTGACGAAGATGAACCCTTCGGGATAAACGTATTCGTTGTTCACGTACTTGACCTCAAGGAGCGGGCAGTTTATGAACTGTTCGGAATATACATCCATAAGGAAGTTCTCCTTAAGGCTCGCATTCAGCTTGACGGTCTTCAGGGACTTGCAGTTCATAAAGCAGAAGCCCTCGAACTCCTTGACATTGGAGAGGTCGAGCATGGTGATGCCACTGTCGGCGAAAGCATTGCTCCCGACCTTGGTCACGCTTGCCGGTATGTCTACGTTCTTTAGGCTCTTGCATTTCTCGAACATCTGCGGGTAGATTTCCTTCAGGTTCTCCGGCAGCTGCACATCGGTCAGGGCGGTGCATCCCTCGAACATGCTGTAGCTCATCAGCCCGACACGGCTGGGGAACTTGATGCTCTTGAGGGCGGTGCAGTTCTGGAAGCATCCGTGCAGCTCGTCCATCGAATTGCCCTCGAAGGTGACGCTCACGAGGTTGGTGCAGCCGTAGAAGGCAGAACCCTGTATCTTCTGCACCGATGCAGGGATTACTATCTCCTTGATGGGAGTTCCTCTGAAGGCGGCGTTGGATATCTCGGTCAGTGTGGACGGCAGCTTGACGGACTTGATTTCGGAGCCTGAGAATATGTCCGCACGCATCGTCGTGACCGCATACTTCCTGCCGTCGTAGTCGATGTAGTCGGGAATCACGAGATCCTTGCCGGCTATCGCAATCTTGACAGCCTCCGATATGAACGCATGTCCTTTGCTGCCGTTCTTGCCATTGTGCAGGACGTAGGTGACACCCTCTATGTCCACCGCGCCACCGGAGTCATTGCTGTCCACAACCGTGCCTGTCTGTCCGGCTACCGATGTGGATATGCTTTCCTTGTTTGGCGTGGGATCCCAGACAGTCCATTTCTCTGTCCGTGCTTTCTCGTAGCCGCCACGTTCCTCAAAGTATTTCT
>CAVERK010000176.1:0-3310 GCA_963618035.1 bacterium | reverse complement strand
TGGCACCTCATCGACAATCTGTAATGCAATATAAAAAAAGGGGACAAAGACTATGTGCGGAATTTGCGGATATATAGACTATGAGTGCGGGATTGCGGAAAAGACGGTCGACCGCATGGTGGAAAGCATCAGACACAGGGGACCTGACGACCATGGCACTGCCGTCGTCGACACGCCCCACGGGCGGGTGGCATTGGGGCACTCGCGCCTCTCCATTCAGGACCTCTCTCCCGCAGGGCACCAGCCCATGACTTTCGATTCGCTCACCATCGTGTACAACGGCGAAATCTACAATTTCGGTGCGATACGTAGCGAGCTGGCTGCGAAGGGTCATCACTTCGTCTCCGAGTCGGACACGGAGGTTATCCTGCACGCTTTCCAAGAGTCGGGGGGGGGGTAATTGCGTCCACCAGTTCATCGGGATGTTTGCCTTTGCCATCTTCGACAGCAAGGAGCAGAAACTGTATCTCTGTCGCGACAGGGCGGGGGTGAAACCTCTGTACTACCATATCGGACGAGACTTCTTCGCTTTCGGCTCTGAGCTGAAAGCGCTGATGGCTATCCCACGGTTCGAGCGCAGGGTGTCGGACAAGGCACTGTCAGACTTCCTGAAGATGGGCTACATACCGGGGGAGACAGCAATTTTCGAGCAGACCTACAAGCTCGATGCAGGCTGTTGGGCAACCGTCGACCTGCGCCGAAGAAGCGTCACGACGCAGAAATACTGGGATATTGAGGACTTCTACGCCAAGCCTAAACTGACCTGCACCTTTGAGGAGGCGAAGACCCACCTGCGGGAACTCTTCAAATCGGCTTTCGGCTACCGGTTGGTGGCCGATGTCCCTGTGGGTGTGCTGCTGAGCGGCGGCTTCGACAGCACTGCCGTGGCTGCCATACTGACCAAGGAGCTGGGCATCACGCCCCGGACGTTCACCATCGGCTTCAGGAACTATATTGACGAGGCACCGGACGCAGAGGCGATTTCCAGGATACTGGGAACGGCACACACGACACAGTACTGCACCAACGACGATGTCAAGACGTTGGTGCCGCGTCTTCCCGAAGTCTATGACGAGCCTTTTGCCGACACCTCGGCACTGCCGTCCCTGCTGGTCAGCATGCTGGTCAGGCAGCATATGCCGGTGGTTCTTTCTGCCGACGGCGGCGATGAGGTGTTTGCCGGCTATGGGGGTTACGACCGGATCTGTCGCCTCTATCCGAAGATTGCGCAGATACCGCCTTTCGTGAGACGCCATTTCCACGCGCCATACCAGGTGGCTAAGGCACTGCTGCCCCGGTCGATGGGCAGATGTCATGTCTTCCTGGACCAGTTGGACGGAGCGTTCTCTGAAGGAGTATTGTCGCAGAAGGCCTGGTATGACAACCGGTGGATGTGGGCCCAGCATGTGGTCGACAGCATCGCACCCCGACTGGCGGGCTACGACTATCGTGCTGCCTACCGTCCCTTTCATGCGGCGAGCCATTCTCCCGAGTATGCACTGCTCTCGGACTGGAAGACGCAGATGAAGGATGAATATCTCGTGAAGGTCGACCGCGCCATGATGTCGGTCGGTCTGGAGGGGCGCGAACCCATGCTCGACCACCGCATTGCGGAGTTTGTGGCACAGCTGCCCTGGGAATACAAGTACAAGGACGGGACGAGGAAGCGCATCCTGCGCGACATCGTATACGACTATCTGCCCAAGGCTCTGATGGACAAGCCCAAGCGCGGCTTCTCGCCTCCTGTCATGCAATGGATGAGGACAGACCTCAAGGACTATGTGTACGACAGCCTGTCCGACGACCAGCTACGGCAGACGGGCTTCCAGCCCCGGAAGGTGAAAAGGCTGCTCGACAGTTTCATGGCCGGCAACCATCACTTGTACAACATCATGTGGCGACTGGTGCAGTATGAGAACTGGTACCGCCGCTGGATAAAGACAAATGCATAACCATAACACAATATCACAATAAAGAGATGGATCATACACCATTGGTATCTGTGGTGCTCAGCACCTATAATGACGAGCGCTACATCGGCGAGACCATTGCCAGCGTGCTCTGCCAGACGTTCGGCGATTTCGAGTTCATCATCTGGAACGACGGCTCTACCGACGGCACCGAGGCCGTCATCCTTAGCTATGACGATCCGCGTATCCGCTATTTCCGGCATGAGAATACGGGAATAGGGCTGGCGCGAAAGATGGCTACAGCCGAGGCCAGGGGAAAGTATATTGCCCCCGTGGACGGTGACGACGTGTTTATGCCCACACGTATAGCGGAAGAGGTGCAGTTCCTGGAGACACATCCGGACTATGTGCTGGTGTGCTCGCAGTGCGAGTATGTGGACGAAGCAGGGAAACACATCGGCGAGTCCTTCAGTGTTACGACAGACCGGCTGATAAGAGGCCGGTTTCCGTCAGATGTCATCACCCATTCAACTGCCATGTTCCGGAAATCGGCTTATGAAGCCGCCGGCGGCTATGCCGGTGTGAGGGTGGGGCTTGACCATCTGCTGTTCATGCGTATGACCCGTCAGGGAAAGATGCGTATGCTCAACAAGGAACTTGTGAAATACCGCATGCGCGGCAACAGCCTTTGCCATGCCTATAATCCGTACGTAACCGTCTTGGCACAATATCGTGTGAAGATGGGACAGGACAAGGACGTGCTGCCGGAGGATGTCGCATTATACAACGAAATCTATATGAGGAACAAGACTATTACCCCCCCCCCCCTATCAGCTTCTGTGCCGACAGCTGCATTGCCACGGCGCATGGGCAATATCATAGAGAAAAGGCTGTATGACGGTCTTAGGCTGATTACAGGCAAAAGAACGGCTCGAGGGATAGTCATATCCATCAAGAATCTGCTGTTCTATATAACAGGTAAAATACCGATACCATAACAGAGAAAAAGAATGAATCCCCCATCAGTATCAGTGGTCATGTGCTGCTATAACGCACAACGATATGTCAAGGAAACCGTTGACAGCATACTCTGCCAGACGTTCAGCGATTTCGAGTTCATCATCTGGAACGACGGCTCTACCGACGACACCGAGGCCGTCATCCTTAGCTATGACGATCCGCGCATCCGCTATTTCCGGCATGAGAACACCGGACTGGGCATGGCACTGCGGCTGGCATGTGCCGAGGCCAGGGGGAAATATATAGCACGGATGGATGCTGATGACGTGTGTCTGCCGGAACGCTTGGCCAAGGAGGTGGACTTCCTGGAAAAGCATCCTGACCATGTGCTGGTGTCATCGGCGGTCTATTATATCGATGCGGACGGAAAGACCGTGGGA
>CAVERK010000175.1:0-3352 GCA_963618035.1 bacterium | reverse complement strand
CAGATACTGGCAGACGGTGCACACTATGAGCAGTCGCCCATGTACCACTGCATACTGCTCGACCGCCTGCTGGACTGCCTCTCCGTGGCACGGCATGCCGGAGGGCTTGACGGACTGCGGGAGATGAGGACATTCCTCGCGGAGCATGCCACAAGGATGCTCGGCCACCTGGAGAGCATCTGCTATGCGGACGGCACCTATCCTCTGTTCGGCGACTCGGCACAGGGCATAGCGCCTGCGCCCTGTCAGCTGCGGGACTATGGCAGACGGCTGGGCCTGACGTGGCAGCCCTTGCAGCTCTCCGCCTGTGGCTACCGCCACTTCCGCAGGGGAGACATGGAGGCATTTGTCGATGTGGGGAACATCACTGCGACCTACCAGCCAGGGCACTCGCATGCCGACACGCTGGGCTTCGAGCTGCGTATGGGCGGCAAGCCGTTCATCGTGGACACGGGCATCTCTACCTACAACAAGACACCGCGCCGGCAGTATGAGCGCAGCACGGAGGCGCACAACACGGTGACGATAGAGGGCTGTGGCTCGTCGAGCGAGGTGTGGGGCGGCTTCCGTATGGGACGGCGTGCACGGGTAAGGCTGCTGCAGGACAGCGGGGACATGGTGCGTGCCCGTCATGACGGCTATGCCCCTGCCGTGCATGAGCGTTCGTTCAGCGTGGACGACGATGGCTGCACCGTGACAGACACCGTGACAGGCACTGAGAGCCGTGCCCACTGCCGTCTGCATCTGGCAGGCGACGTGACGGTCGTAGGCAGACATGGCGACAGCATCGTGACCGACCGTGGCACGATAGATGTTCACGGTGCTGCGGCCGTTGGCATCGGCACCTGCCTGTATTCCGAGACATACAACAGGTTCATAGACTCGCAACTCATCGACATAACTTTTACCGACACAGTTACTGTAGAAATAAGAAGACAATGAAAACATTGATAGTCACATCACGATATGCTCCTGAGATAGGGGCGGCACCCACACGCTGGACAAACATGGCAAACGGGTTGGCAGACTGCGGTGACGAGGTGGACGTGCTGACGGCACTGCCCAACTATCCCAAGGGCAGGATTTTCGAGGGATACCGTGGAAGACTGTTCAAGAAGGAACCGTGGGGCAAATGCACCGTCTACCGCTACTGGACGCTTGCTACCATATCGAAGAACCCGATCATGCGGGGCATCAGTATGATAGCCTTCGCCACGATGCTGTGGGGCTTCGCCTTCCGCCGGAGCAGGATAAGGCAGTATGACCGTGTCATCATCCAGACCCCGCAGCTGATTACCGCAGGGTCGGCGATGATGCTCTTCAAGGGACTGTATGGCAAGAAGGTGTTCCTCAACGTGTCCGACATCTGGCCGCTGTCGGCAGTGGTGCTGGGAGCGATGCGCGAAGGCAGCATTATATATAAGGTGTTCGCAGGCATAGAACGCTATGTCTATCGCAAGGCGGACGGCATCATCGGCCAGTCGGACGAGATACTGGAGCATGTGGCGAAATTCCCCAATAGCGGAAAGCTGTTCAGATACCGCAACCTGAAGCCTATGGACATATCGGTGGGCGTGCGCAAGAGGGGCGATGTGCTGAAGGTGGTGTATGCCGGTCTGCTCGGCGTGGCGCAGGACATACTCGGCATCATCGAGCATGTCGACTTCAAGGAGATGGGTGTGGAGATGCACATCTACGGCGGCGGCAAGCAGAAGGACGAGGTGGAGAGGTATGCCGCCGCGCACGACCGCAACGTGACCTATCACGGCATGGTGAGCAAGGAGCAGATGGCGGAGGAGCTGCGCAAGTATGATGCTTCGCTCATCCCCCTGGCCGTGCGCATAGAGGGTGCTGTGCCGTCGAAGATATTCGACATTCTGCCGATGGGTATGCCCGTTGTGTTCTGCGGCGGCGGTGAGGGTGCCAGGATTATAGAGAAGAACCGGCTGGGCTATACCTCCGAGCCTGGGGATTACGATGCGCTGAAGGCGAATCTGAGGAAGATGGCAGATATGACGGATGAGGAATATGCGGCGATGTCGGCACGTTGCCTCGATGTCAGCAGAAACGAGTTTGACTTCGACAAGCAGATCAGGGAGTGCTGGGAGTATATGAGTTAGCACACAGAAAAAAAGGACTTGGACTATGTATCAGATGTTGTTTTTTATAATCGGGGCATTCATGGTGAGCCTGCTGAGTGGCATGGTGCTCATCCCGAAGATTGTGGACATCTGCAAGAAGCGCAGGCTGTTCGACATGCCTAATGCCAGAAAGGCGCACACGGTACTGGTGCCGCGACTGGGCGGCATCTGCTTCCTGCCGTGCATGGGCATTTCGCTGTTTGTGGCTACGCAGGCTCTGTTTCTGCTGTATGACAGGGAGCCGAACATCAGTATGTCGAGCCTGTATATGCTCATCGGCATGATGCTGGTGTATGTCATCGGTATGCTGGACGATGTGATAGGTATCTCTGCCAAGCATAAGCTGCAGGTGCAGATTCTCTCGGCATGTCTGCTGCCTATGGCGAACATGTATATAGACAACCTGTACGGGTTGTTCGGCATCTGGGAGATCCCGCCACAGATAGGCATGCCGCTGACGGTGCTGTTCGTTGTGGCTGTGGACAATGCGATGAACCTCATCGACGGCATCGACGGGCTGTGCTCGGGGCTGACGATAATTGCTCTGATGGGCTTCGGACTGATGTTCGTGCAGATGGACATGTGGGTGTACTGCGTGATGGTGGCCGGTCTGGTGGGTGTGCTGGTGGCATATTCCATGTACAACATCTTCGGCCGCAGCCACAAGATATTCATGGGTGATGCCGGCAGCCTGACGCTGGGCTTCATGCTGGCGGCGTTCTGCGTGAAGCTGTCGATGGACCAGCCGGACGTGATGCCGTATGACGAGGGGCGCATGATGATGGCCATGTCGTTCCTGATGGTGCCGTGCCTGGATGTGCTGCGCGTGATGATTGTGCGCAAGAGGGCGCATGAGCCGCTGTTCGCGCCCGACCGCAACCACATACATCACCGGCTGATGGATGCGGGCTTCACGATGCACCAGACGCTGGGCATCATCGTGGCACTGGACTTGGTGATTGTGGCACTCACGGCTGTGCTGACATGGCTCGGCGTGCAGGCGACCATCGTCCTTGCGGCAGATGTCGCCGTGTTTGCGCTGTTCTTCTGCTTGATAAAGAAAGGAGAAGCCTCTCCCCAGCCCTCCCCTGAAGGGAAGGGGGAAAAAGCCTCTCCATGTTAATTGTCCGCTGAACTTAGCCGGTGCGCCTCGCACCCTCGGTCTGAAACGTTTAGCGGACAGCAATATCACCAGAAACAATAATCCGCAT
>CAVERK010000174.1:0-3416 GCA_963618035.1 bacterium | reverse complement strand
AAATATAACACTTTCCGCATGAGCAATCGGCACCGCTGCCCAAAGAAACTGCAAAAAAAGCCCGTTCCTGATTTTACTTTTCAATCTTTGTCGGGTCTTATAGTCGTAGCGTCCATTAAAAAGAGCTCAAGTATAATGACAATACACCAACGGAGAGTGCGGCTTCAACCCTGAATGCCGTCACCCCGAAAAAGGAGTAACAAGAATGAGTTAAAACGAGGAGATTACGATTATGAAGACAAGGACAAATATCGGGAGAGTGATGTTTATCGCCATGATGGCACTGGTCGGCACGACGGCTTTTGCACAGCACAGACACTACGGCCATGTGTTTCACCATGCCTACCGGCATCCTGGCGTGACGATGATGGTGAGCCGTCCGAGCGTCACCACGCACATAAGCAACCGTCTGAGCCGGAAAGACCGTTTGGAGATGGCTCTGGCATACCTGAAGAACAACGGGTCGCTCAGCATTTCCAAGTACAGCAGGATGACAGGTCTGGCGAATGCCACGGCGGAAGCGGAGCTTGATGCCTTTGCTGTCAGCAGGGACAATCCGATAAGGATGGTCATGGACGGCAAGAAAAAACGCTATGTGATATGACGATTGAGGATAGGGACATCGTTCGTGCCATTCGGGAGGAGCCGGAACAGGGCTTCCGGCTCCTGATGCAGAAGTACAAGCAACCGGTGTACTGGCACATCCGCCGACTGGTCGTAGCCCATGACGATGCGCAAGATGCCACGCAGGAGGCTTTCGTCAGGGTCTTCCGTTCCTTTGATACCTTCCGCGACGACAGCTCCTTCCGCAGTTGGATCTTCCGGATTGCCACCAATGAGGCATTCAGGATGATTGACTCCCGAAAGCAGGATCAGGTCTCATTGGAGGAAGATGAAGGCATGGCTGCCCGCATCATGGCAGACGACTACGTGGACTATACCGACTTGGAGGCCGTGAAGCTACAGAAAGCCATCCTGTCGTTGCCGCCCAAGCAGCAGGCGACATTCAATCTGCGCTACTACGATGAGCTTGGCTTTGAGGAGATAGCCGAGGCGACAGGCTCCACGCCCTCTGCCGCAAAGACGAACTTCCACATTGCCAAGGAGAAAATCATCAGATACATGAACACGAACGACTAAAGAGCATAACCATGAACAAGGATTTTGATTTCGACAAGATTGGCAAGCGGATGCCTTATACCACCCCCGAGGGATTCTTCGACAAGCTCGAAGATGATATCTGGAAGGAGGTGAAGGGTGGCTGTCGGGAGAAAGAGAATGACAAAAGCGCCGCCACGGAAACACCGCATGCCGGACACAAGCCTGCCAAGTTGCGGCTACTGATGCGGAGCATCGTTGCCGTGGCTGCATCCATAGCCCTGGTGCTGATTGTCAACATGGATTTCTCGGGAGCAGACACTGCCACCATAGGCGACGTGGACGAGGCTTTCGGCCAGCTCACCTCCGACGACCAGGCTTACTTGCTGGACATCTATCAGGATGACATCTTTATCAATGAATAGGGTTCAAGGGAGACCCATGGCAGAAAACAGAAGTGTAACACATAAAAAAACAAAGAACAATGAGACATATTATCAGAACATCCGTCATTGCAATCCTTATGATTGCTACCAGTGTAGCTGCCTTTGCGCAGAAGAACACCCCTCAACGCACAGACCAAAAGCAACGCATCTCGCGTGAGCAGCTTGCCGAAGTGCAGGCAAAACATATTGCCGGCGAACTGGCATTCAGCGATGCCGTCACGGAGAAATTCGTGAAGACCTATTGCGATTACCAAGAGGAGATATGGACATTGGAGCCGCGCCGGAGTGCTGACCGGCAGGGAATGTCTGAACAGGAGAACGAAGCCCGCATAAAGCAACGCTTCGCCACGAGCGAGAAGATTCTCCGCATCCGGCAGAAATACTACGAGGAATATTCCAAGTTCCTAACGCAGACACAGATAGAAAAGGTGTATGAGCAGGAACGCAAGATCATGAACCGCCTTGCCAAGCGGGGACAGGGCATGCGTAGCAACCATAGAAAATGACAGACAATGAAGAACTTGAAAACAATAATGGCCGTACTTGCGATGGCACTGTTTGCCGCTTGCACGGCGGATAGTCCGAATATCATAGGCGAAGAACCGACATTGGATGAAGTCCCGACGGACTCGACAGATGAGGCTGTTGCTGTGCCGTCAGACCAGTCACCAAGCACGGTAACATCCATCGGGGATGTATCCTTGAAGGAGCTGGGCGGCATACGCTTGAGATTCAGCATGACGGGCATCACCAAAGTTGTCCTTGAGAGTGTCGACGGCTATCAGATAGCAGGAAATCCGGATGGCGACAAGCAGTCAATCATCACTTTCAGTGCACCGGAAGGCGACACCCTTGCTCCTGACGAGGATTATTACATCGTCACATTCCCATGCGACCTGAGTGGCGGCTACCGTCTCTCCATCTATAAGGACGGACTGGTGGCAAGCTACTTCGGGGTTCATCAGGAGATAGAGGCGGGTTCGTTCATCACTCCTACGGATCTCGTAGAAAGCGAACTGGAGTTTGCCGACCCTGATGCTCCTTTCGTGGAGGACGAAAGGCCCAACCTGAACCAGGCGACAAAGGATGCACTGGCGGCCTATCAGCAGAATCCGACCGAGGAAAACAAGTCTGTCCTGATGGAACAGATGGGCATCAGATATGATAAGGTGGTAGCCCGCAAGAAAGCAAAGCTGCGCGAGCTGGAGCGTGAAGCACTGCATCAGGACTTGGTGGATGAGATGCAAGCCATCGTGGATGAAATGGTTGAGAACCGTGACATACGTCTGGAGCAGCAGTTCTACAGGCTGATAGACCCGCGTACAGATGACAATCCCGACGATGAATGGGTGGTGCTTAGGGGAGCCGATGCCAATAATCCCTACATCGGCTATGCTCCTGTCCGTAATTCGGAGTACGCCGCGTTCATGAAAGGCTTTGTCTATCCGCAGGGGCAGGACGATTATCCCGTTGTGAATGTCACTTATGCCGAAGCTGAAGCTTACTGTCAGTGGCTGGGCATCCAGGACGCAGCACACGAATATCGTCTGCCGACAGAGGAAGAGTGGGTTCTTGCAGCAGGACACATGCCCAAGGACGTGAGCATGAACAGCGATCATGTAGAGAAAGGACTGACGGCTGTCAATGCCTATGCTCAAACTACAGGTGCCTGTGGCGGCATAGATTTCTGGGGCAACTGTTGGGAATGGACTTCAACGGCAAATGCCATGGGTGAGTATATTGTGAAAGGCGGGAGTTGGGATTCAAGCCGTGACGCTTGCCGGAGTGAATACTCTGACGATAGCCGCAATGGCTCGAATGGATATGCCAACGTCGGTTTCAGAGTCGTCCGCACTGACCGATAATTCAAAT
>CAVERK010000173.1:0-3671 GCA_963618035.1 bacterium | reverse complement strand
GGGTGGTGATGGTCTGCGTCATTGTGCCTATGCGTCGCGACACGAAGCTGTCGACGGCGGCATACTGTCCTGCGAAGCGTGCCATGAAGTCGGGACTCACGTCGAGGTCGTCGACGGACGTGACCTGTCCGCTGATGTGCTTCGCTGTCACGCGGCCGTCGCTGACGGTGCACGCAATCCTGACATCGGCAACGGCGTGTGCGGCGTTGGAGGGGTTGAGCACCAGTACGGAGTCGCCCGCAGAGGTGGTTGTCCACACGTCGGTGCGCATGTGGTCGTGGCCGCAGAGGATGATGTCGAAGCCAGGGACACGCTGTGCCACCTCCACGGCAGCGTGCTCGCGGTACTTGCCGCCCAGCCACTGTGCCTCGGTGCCGGTGTGGAACAGGCCTATCACGATGTCGGCTCTCTCCTCGTCGAGCAGTACGGGCATCCAGCGGCGTGCGGTCTGCTCCATGTCGTCGAAGCGCAGTCCCTGCCACAGGTTGGGGCTGAGCCACACGGGTATGGCGGGGGTTATCATGCCGAGAATGGCCACGCGCACACCGTCGCGCTCGAGGATGACGTAGGGCTTGAAGTGCGGCTTGCCGGTGGTGGTGTCGATGATGTTGGCACCGAGCACGGGATAGCGGCAGTCGGCGGCCCAGCGGTCGAAGACGCGGCGGCCGGTCTCCACGTCGTGGTTGCCCATGTTGCCTGCCACGCAGCCCATGAAGTTGAGCATGTCGGCGGCGACGTGCACCGACGTGGTGTCGATGAAGTTGTAGTAGTATGCCGGCGGCTGTCCTTGCAGGATGTCGCCGTTGTCGACCAAGAGGAGGTTGTCGCCATACTGCTGCCTGAGCTGCCGCAGGTAGGTGTCCACACGTGCCAGGCTGCCACGCACGGGACGGCGGCCGTTGAAGTCGAAGGGATAGAAACTCCCGTGTACGTCGCTCGTCTCGAGCACACGCAGTTCCACGGTGCGTTGTTGTGCGTCAGCGGGCGGCATCGTCATCATGAGAAGCAGTGCCGACAGGACAATGGTGAGTATTCTTTTCATGTCGTAGCAGTATCAGTGTCAGGAACAGGAGCATCAGCACGGTGCACGGCAGTGATGCCTCGAAGCCGAAGTCGCCGCCGTTCATGAGCGTCTGCGGTGCAAGGCTGAGCGTGAGCACGCTGCCGCCGGAAGCCAGTCCGCTGACACCGAAGCCGAGCACCGGTCCCTGTATCCAGTTCCAGAACAGATGGAGGCAGACGGAGAAGGCGAGGCTGCGCGTGTAGATGAACACGGAGCCGAGCAGCAGTCCGGCGATGAAGATGTTGACGAACGCCGTCAGGCTGAAGTTGGGGTTGGCGAGGTGCATCGAGCTGAACAGGAGCGACGAGAGGCCGAGGGCGACGAAGCGGTTGATGCCCGCATCGAGCAGGTGTCCGAGGACGAAGCCGCGCACCATGGTCTCCTCGGCAAGCGAGACCAGCGTCATGAGCAGGAATGCCTGGGCCAGACTGCCCCACCCCACGCCGAAGCCCGTCACGGCAATCCACCCTCCGGCAAGCAGGAACGCAAAGCCGGCGGCATAGATGATGACCGCCACGAGCGTGCCGCACAGCATGTCGCGACGGCACCAGCCGAAGCTCAGGCCGAGGCGGTGCATGATGTCGCGGTGGCGGTCCCAAAAGCGGATGATGAGCGATGCGGCAAGGAGCGTGGCGACGAGCATCATTGCCTCGTCGGCAATCTCAAGCCACGTGCCCCGCAGTCCTGCATCGTGGAGAAAGCCGCTTACGGAGCCGGACAGTGCCATGAGCACGACGACAAGGACGAGAAACGTCAGGATCTTGGCTGTGAGGACAAGATACCGAAGTACGGCGTTCATGCGCGACATGACTCAGGCTGTCAATATGCTCGGGCGAAGATGACACGGCACTTCGACGGACGGCCCGTGACCATGCAGCGTCCTTCCGTCTTGTCGCCAGGGATGAGTTCGTCGAACGGGATGCAGCGTATCGTGGCCTTCGTCTCTTCCTTTATGCGAGCCTCGGTCTCGGGCGTTCCGTCCCAGTGTGCGAGGATGAAGCCGCCGTCCTCTATCTTCGTCTTGAACTCGTCGTAGGTGTCGACGGTCGTGATGTGGCTGTTGCGGAAGTCGAGAGCCTTGCGGTAGATGTTCTGCTGTATGTCCTTGAGCAGCTCTTCGACGTAGTTCTCGATGCCGTCGCAGGTCACGGTGGTCTTCTCGAGCGTGTCGCGTCGCATCACCTCGGCGGTGTTGTTCTCAAGGTCGCGGCCGCCGATGACCAGACGCACGGGCACGCCCTTCATCTCGTAGTCGGCAAACTTGAAGCCAGGACGCTTGTTGTCGGCATTGTCGTACTTCACGCTGATGCCCTTGGCACGCAGTGCGTCCACGATGCCGGCAACCTTGTTGTCGATAAGCGCGAGCTGGTCGGCACTCTTGTAGATGGGGACGATGACCACCTGTATCGGTGCGAGCTTCGGCGGCAGCACGAGTCCGTTGTCGTCGCTGTGGGTCATGATCAACGCTCCCATGAGTCGCGTCGACACACCCCATGACGTTGCCCAGACATATTGCAGGGAGTTGTCGCGGTCGACGAACTGCACGTTGAACGACTTGGCGAAGTTCTGCCCGAGGAAGTGCGACGTTCCGCTCTGCAATGCCTTGCCGTCCTGCATCATCGCCTCGATGGTGTAGGTGTTCAGCGCACCGGCGAAGCGTTCGGTCTCAGACTTCACGCCCTTGACGACAGGCACAGCCATGAAGTTCTCGGCAAAGTCTGCATATACGCCGAGCATCTTCTGTGCTTCGGCTTCCGCCTCCTCGGCAGTGGCGTGGGCGGTGTGTCCCTCCTGCCACAGGAATTCGGACGTGCGCAGGAACGGACGTGTGCGCATCTCCCAGCGGAAGACGTTGGCCCACTGGTTGACGAGTATCGGCAGGTCGCGGTAGCTCTTGATCCAGTTCTTGTAGGTGTTCCAGATTATGGTCTCTGACGTGGGACGGATGATCATCTCCTCCTCGAGCTTGGCCGACGGGTCTACCTCAATGCCGCCGTCGGACGACTCGCGGAGGCGGTAGTGCGTCACCACGGCACACTCCTTGGCGAAGCCCTTGACGTGCTCTGCCTCACGGGCGAAGAACGACTTGGGTATCAGCAGCGGGAAGTATGCGTTGACGTGGCCTGTCTCCTTGAACATGCAGTCCATCTCGTGCTGCATCTTCTCCCAGATTGCGTATCCGTAGGGCTTGATGACCATGCAGCCGCGCACTGCCGACTGCTCTGCCAGGTCTGCCTTGTAAACCAAATCATTATACCATTGCGAATAGTTCTCGCTGCGCTTTGTCAGTCCTTTAATCTCTACTGCCATAATTCTTTCCTATATAGTGTTTTTGTATCAAAATTTTCAATCGACGGGCAAAGATAGTGCAAGTTGGAGAGAGAGCAAAACTAACTTACGGCGGGTTCTGAAAATAATCAATGCTTCCATGGTTGAACGTCCACAGATGCTATGGTTGAACGTCCACAGCTCTGTGGTTGAACGTCCATAGATGCTATGGTTGAACGTCCATAGATGCTATGGTTGAACGTCCACAGAACCCCAGGAATGGGGATTATAGGCTCAATGAAAAAGCCGTGCCGTCTGTGAAATTTATGTCCCTGGGACG
>CAVERK010000172.1:0-3763 GCA_963618035.1 bacterium | reverse complement strand
TTGATTATCAGCGTGTTGCAGTTATGGTTTCGGGCATCCCATCTCTCTAAAGAGAAAATCCTTTATATTTGCGGCATCCGGCAAGAAACAAAACGAGGCACCAATGAATAAAAGAGGCACACTGATAGTCGTAGACGACAACAAGAACATCCTGACATCACTGCAATATCTGCTTGAGGGATATTTCGACAACGTCGTGACGCTCGGCTCGCCGGTCACCCTGCCCACAACCGTCAGGCAGTACAGGCCGGAGGTGGTGCTGCTCGACATGAACTTCTCGTCCGGACAGAACCTCGGCAACGAGGGACTGTACTGGCTGCGCGAGATCAAGCGCATCAGCCCGAACACGCAGGTGGTGCTCTTCACGGCGTATGCCGACATTGACCTGGCTGTGCGCGGACTGAAGGACGGAGCCACGGACTTCGTGGTGAAGCCGTGGGACAACACCAAGCTGGTGCGCACGCTGCTCGATGCGTCGGACAAGGCTCTGGCGGCTTCGGGGGCGAAGACGGCAAAGGGCGGAGTGCAGCCCGAAGCCGAAAGCCAGGAGATGTACTGGGGCACGTCGGCAGGGATGCTGGCTCTGAAGCTGACGGTGGAGAAGGTCAGCACGACCGATGCGACGGTGCTCATCACCGGCGAGAACGGCACGGGCAAGGACATGCTGGCACACGAGATACACCGCCTCAGCCCGCGCAGCGGCGGTCCGTTTGTGGCGGTGGACATGGGAGCAATCACGGAGACGCTGTTCGAAAGCGAGCTGTTCGGACACGTCAAAGGCTCGTTCACCGATGCCGTGGCCGACCGCGTGGGACGCTTCGAGGCTGCCGGCGGCGGCACGCTGTTTCTCGACGAGATTGCCAACCTGCCGCTGCACATGCAGCCCAAGCTGCTGACGGCGATACAGAAGCGCAGCTTCGTGAAGGTGGGCAGCAACACGCCACAGCCCACGAACATACGCCTCATCTGTGCCACAAACCAAGACCTGAACCGCATGGTGACGGAAGGCACGTTCCGCGAAGACCTGCTCTATCGCATCAACACCATACACCTGCACCTGCCGCCACTGCGCGAGCGCACGGCAGACATCGTGCCGCTGGCCACTATGTTCATGAAGAAATACTCCGCACAATACGGGCGCAGCCTCGAGACCATAAGCCCCGAGACCGCCGCCAAGCTGAAGCAGCACCCCTGGCACGGCAACATACGCGAGCTGCAGCACGTCATGGAGAAGGCCGTGATACTGTCCGACGGCACGGAGCTACAGCCCGATGCCGTGGAGCTGGGGACTGTGGGCAAGGCACCCGAAGCACCGGAGACGCAGGGAACAACGCAGACACTGGAGCAGATGGAGGAGGACATGGTGCGCCGCGCCATCAGCCAGTGCGACGGCAACCTGTCGGCGGCAGCCCACAAGCTGGGTGTGTCGAGACAGACACTCTACAACAAGATGAAGCGTTATGGCATTTAGCAGACTGCTACATTCGGCATTCTTCCGCACGGCAGTGCTGGTGGCGGGGACATCGCTGCTGACGTGTGCCGTCATCCGCGACAGCTTCGCCGCTGCCGTGGCGGGCGTTCTTCTTGTCATGGCATTCGCCGCGATGCAGGCCAAGTCGGTGAGGAACATGAAGGAACGGTGCGGACTGCTCGTGGAGGCGATAAGGAACAACGACTTCACCTTCCGTCTGCCGACAAACTACCTGAGCTATAACGAGAAGGTGCTGCAAGACACGCTGAACAGCTTCGGACAGCTGATGGGCGAACAGAAGGTGAACCGCGAGCAGAGCGAGCACTTCTACGGACAGATACTGGCAAACGTGACGACGGGCATCGTGGTGCTCGACAGCGACGGACGCATCGTGCAGACCAATGCCGCCGCAGCACGGCTGTTCGACATACCCGTGCTGAGCACGCTGCAGCAGTTGCAGAAGTTCGATGCCAAGCTGCCCGACGCACTGCGCAACATGTCGGGAGGCGAACATCTGCTGGCAGACATCACCACGACAAGAGGACACGCGCGGCTGTCGATGACGGCTGTCAGCGCAGTGCTGAACGACAGCATGCAGCGCATAATAGCCATCAACGACATACGTGCGGAGATGGACGAGAAAGAGGTCGACACATGGATAAAGCTGACGCGCGTGCTGACGCACGAGATCATGAACTCCGTGGCACCGATAGTGTCGATAAGCGACACCTTCATGCACCGCGACGACGTGGTCGGCACACCACTGTATAAAGGTATTCAGGCCATACACGACACCTCGGAGGGGCTTGTGAACTTCGTCGACAGCTATCGCAAGTTCTCGTCGTTGCAGAAGCCGCAGCCCGCGACATTCGAGCTGCTGCCGCTGCTGCATCAGGTGGCTGAGATAATGCAGCTGCCGCCGAACATCAGGCTGCTGTTCGACATCGAGCCGAAGGACACCATGCTGTTTGCCGACAAGGGGCTTATCCGTCAGGTTCTGATCAATCTGCTGAAGAATGCCGTGGAAGCCATCGGCACCGCCGAGGGCGGACGCATCATGCTCCGCAGCTACATCGCCGCCAACGAGCATGTGTTCCTGAGCATCTGCAACAACGGACCGTCCATAGCACGCGACGAGGCAGAGCAGATATTCATCCCGTTCTACACGACAAAGAAGAGCGGCAACGGCATAGGACTGTCGCTGTCGCGCCAGATCATGAAGCTCACCGGCGGCAGCATCACGCTGCTCCCTGCCGGCTCCGGCGGATGGAACACTACGTTCGTTCTGGAGTTTGCCTGAATGGGCAGAGGCAAGAGGCACAGAGAACAAATATCCGAATCGTTCTTCTTGACTCTCACGTTTTATCGTTACCTTTGCATATATGCAGTGACAAAGAAGACGTGACATAAATGAACAAACTTACGCAGTCTCTTGTTGAGGAATGGCAGGCACATCGCAAGGGCGGATTGTACCATAAGACCCAGGTGCAGCTTGCCTATAATTCCAACCGTATCGAGGGAAGCAAACTGACTGAAGACCAGACGCGCTATATCTTCGAGACACGAACCATCGGGTTCAAAGACCAGGAAGCCATACCTGTGGACGACATCATCGAGACGACCAATCATTTCGTCGCTTTCGACCATTTGCTGCGCACCATTGACGAACCTGTCAGCGAGGAGTTGGTGAAGGAGCTGCACCGCATCTTGAAGACAGGTACTGCCGATGCGCAGAAGTCATATTTCAATGTCGGAGACTACAAGAAGCTGGCAAACGAAGTTGGCGGACGGGAGACATGCAAGCCGACGGAAGTGGCTGTACAGATGCAGGCACTCAACGGTTGGTACAATTCCTCGGGCGGAAAAAGCATCCATGACCTTGCCGAATATCATTGGCGTTTTGAAAACATCCATCCTTTTCAGGACGGCAACGGCCGCGTGGGTCGTCTGATGCTCTTTCGGGAGTGTCTCCGAAACGACATCATGCCTTTCATTATTGACAACGAGCACAAGCTGTACTACTATCGCGGGCTTTCGGAATACAAGCAAACGCCAGGTTTCCTCATCGGAACCATGCAGTCTGCACAAGACGTATATGAGACCTGGATCAGGTATTTCAATGAGGAGTTGCTTGAAGGGCTGAAGATATAATGACATGAAGCTGCTGTTAATCCCTGAAGGAGTACCGCTTAATCGGTACTGGAGTTCCATCTATTTGTTGTCATGAGACAGCTCATTGACTTAATACAGATTTACTTTACACCGTTTTAACACTTTAACAAAGTAAGAAAT
>CAVERK010000171.1:0-3999 GCA_963618035.1 bacterium | reverse complement strand
CTTCATGGGGCCGTTGCCTTCGCCCGCCACAATCCCGTCCACCAGCGAGAAATATCTCCTCTGCGGCTCGTCGCATATCTCCCCTGCCCTGTTGGCATACCTCAATATATAGTTCAAGTCCAGGCACATTCTCCAGCAGGTGTCGTTGCCATGCCATGCACCGCAGGTCGCCACGTTCTCCTTGCCCTTGAACAGGCAGTACAACGCCATGCCCGCATAGCCTGGCAGCTGGCAGATCTTGTTCAGATAGCGGAAGAACATGGTGTTCCTTGCCAGGAAATGGTCGCCGCTGAACCGCTCGTACCAGCGGTAGTAGAGCAGCAGCGGATTGCGGCTGTCGGGGTATTCGTCTCCCCCGTGCGACGGCGAACCTATGCGGTAGTGTGCCAGGTAGTTCTTGTCGCCATTGATGCCCACAAGATTCTTCATGTTGATGGTGACACCGGCTTTCCTGTGGGTCTTCAGCTTGGGGACAGAGATGACCACGTCGGCATTCATGACGGTGCCCGATATCAGATACCTGTGGTGGCCGTCCCTGTGCTGCTGCACTATGAACGAGCGGTCGAAGTCGGAGCCGTAGAGCCTGTCCGTGTTGGGCAGTGCGTTCAGATGGCTGTGCTCTCCCAAGTCCACAGGCACATAGCCGTCGGGGTCTCCCTCACGCTCCACCCATACAGAGCTCTTGAAGCCATGCGGGTAGACCATCTTCCGGAAGTCCCTCAGCTGGATGTCATAGCCCTTTGTCCTGTACCACTCGATGAGTTCATACAATCCGTTCGACCTCGTGATGATGTCGAAGTCGGCATCTCCCTGCGGCGCATCGCCGACAATGATATTACCCCCCCCTACACGTTTCAGAGCCAGCAGTGCATAGTCTATCAGCGGCCTTATAAGGGATGCATGGGTCACGACAGCCGAGATGTCCTTCTTCCTGCCGCTATGGTGCAGCACCAGATTGGGCTTGATGACGACACGGTCTCCTTTCCTGATTATGTCCGAAAACGGGTTCCATGTCTCCTTCCCGATGTTCTCCCTGTCCATATCCAGCGATATCAGCAGGTCGCGCACGGCACCGTACACCTTGTTGCCGGCATCCAGGGATGCACTCTCGTACAGACTGCCAAGCTCGGGGAACGCACGGTCCGGATGGAACGGACAGGCTTTAGGATAGGTGATGTCGTTGATGTTAATTGCTACGTCCATAGTCTTGTTCTGATTTTTATTATATAATATCCGTGCAACTCATACACTATCACTATGATGTTTAGCGTGTTGGGTGTTGGGTGTTGGGTGATGGGTGATGGGTGTTGGGTGTTGGGTGTTGGGGTTTGTATATTGATAATGAACGTATCATGTATCACGCTTAACGTATCAGTTCCTCCTTCAGATAAGACAGCTGATAGAGCGGACTCTGGATGAACAGTCCTGTTTTCGTATCTACCAGTTTCCGGTACAGTTCCGAGTTATAGACCACGTCAAAGGCCTCTATCAATGGCATGTGATAGTCGCTGTGGAGTACATTCACCATCTCTTCCACATCACAATTGATGATGAACTGCCGTTGTGCTTTCGTCAGTTTCATAAGCGTTGCAGTTTAGAAATCGCCAGAGGCGTACCGAAAAAATATTGCTTGTTCAGCTTTCTGTATCTTAGTCCATGAACCAGTTGTTCGAGCGTTATGAGATGCTGCTGATACAGATTGAGCTGGAAGACGACACCGTCGTCTGCCACAGGCCCTATGACGACATCATAGTCATGGACACTTTCACCCCTGGCTTTCCTGTTGGCGAAGATGAATTCTGCCCATTCGCCGCTGACTGCCTCAAACCGCCTTACCTTCAGTTCTCCGGAAGTAAGCAGCAGTTCGTTGAACTCATATTCCAAGACAACAGGCGTGCCATTCTTTTCCATCTCACATCGTCTGATGGCCATGTCGAGTGCCTGCTTCCTTATGTCCGTGAGATAGAACCCTTGTCCGAAGTCCTTATTGGGCTTGCATCTGGAAAGGTCTATTTCTTTGAAGTCCGTGTTTGTCCCGTGATAGAGTTTCATCAGACGGTTCCTCCGTTCTTCCTGCAATAGGTCTGTAGGCCTTTCAGCGTGTCTGCCAAAGGCAACAGGTGCTCTGCCTCATAGTGACGGTCGATAAAGTCCAGTGCCTTATACTGCTTCAGGTAGTTGAAAGCCATGTCGGCAGGCATTCTGAACTTCCTTCCAAACTCCGTTATGCATAGATTCATGTACCTTATCTTGTCCATACGTTTTGCGTGTTACGTGTTGCGTGTTATGTGTTCCTCAATGCCTTCTATCGCTTCGAGGATATGCTCCACCCGTCCTCTGTCCTTAACCTTTTCTCTCATAGATCAGCAATCTGTCACGGTCGACAGACTCCCGAGCGAAAGGAAGAAGGCAGTTCGCCTCCACCATATCCACCCTACGGTGAAGCATGTCTTCCAGTCCGAGCATAATTCCGGCCATCTTCATGAGGGAGACACTGCCACTCCTCCGGTCATACTCCACAAGAATGTCGATATCGCTGTCTGCTGTCTCCTCCCCTCTGGAACACGAGCCATAGAGCCAAGCCTTCCTGACCGGCTGGCTTCCCAAGTACTGCCGTATCTTGGGTGTCATGTCCTGTATGTTCTTGCTTACCATAATATATACGTGCGCAACGTCGTTTCCGTGCGCAATATACGGATTTATTCTCAATTAATATTTTATTCCGCAGAACTTATGTACCGTGTTGCGTGTTATGTGTTGCATATTGAGAATGAACCCAACACCCATCACCCAACACCTAACACCCATCACCCAACACCCTCAACCCAACACCCATCACCCCTCCCCTGCCAGCGAGGCTGTTATCTCAATGAGCTTCCGTGCCCGCTCGGCAAAGGTGTCGAAGCAGGGCAGGCGGCGCGTGCCGGCATCGGCGAGGCGGCGGCAGTAGGTCTTGTCTGTCGCCAGGCGCACAATCTTCTCCCCGAGGTCGGAGGCAGAGACAGGGGCGAAGTAGCAGGCGGCATCGGCACAGATGGAGCGGGCGAAGCCGAGGTCGGTGGTCAGTATGGGCACGCGCATGCGCATCGCCTCCGTATAGCTGGCGGAGAAGCACTCCAGCAGCGTGGGCAGGAACATCACGTCGCTCTGCTCGTAGAGATGGGGTACCTGACGGATGTTCACCGTCCCGACGAGCACCACGTGCTCCCGCTCCCCCGCTGTGCGCAGGGGAAACTTGTCCTCGCCAAGCGTCAGCACGAAGCGGAACTTCAGCTCTGGATGATGTTCCGTGAGCCACTCTATGCAGGGGCGGATGATGTCGAGGTTCTTGTGCGGATAGTGCGCACTGACGGTGAGCAGCGTCAGCCCGTCGAAGGGAGGCAGCGAGATGCCGGTGTCCCATGCCGCAGGGTCGTCGAACACCTGGTTGTAGTTGTTCGTCACGGTGTAGACCCTCTTCTTCGGCCACAGCTCCTTCACCCTGCTTGAGATGAAGCCGTTCTCCGTCCACATGTTCCCTGCACTCACCCCGAACAGCCATCTGACCACAGCAAGACCGGCACTGTCCCTTACCTCCCAGGTGTCCTTTACTGTCTGCCAGTACGGCGACTCGGGCATAACGAGATGGGACCGTGCGAACCCGCACAGGTGCGGCCTGCGCGGCCGCCAGCGCGAGGGGCCGAAGATGGTCAGCACGGCATCGATGCCACGCTCCTCCACAAGGCTGTCGAGGAACCTGTCCCTTCCGGTGACGGCATGCACGATGCTGTGCGGCAGGTCATACTCCACCACCTCCACCCTCCCCGGCTCCGAGGCATCGCGGCATGCGTCGATGAGCCTGCTGCTCACCACTGCCACATACGAGTGCTCGGGACGGTTCTTCAGTTCATGGACGATGCTGTCTGCCACCTGCAGTCCGCCACCGGCCTTGAGGTTGGATGCGTTGATGAGGATTTTCATTCTGAATAAGTTGTTTTGAAATACGCAACACCCATCACC
>CAVERK010000170.1:0-4020 GCA_963618035.1 bacterium | reverse complement strand
CTCCATGCCCACGAGGTGCTGGTGTCTGCCCTGAACGGCAAGCTCGGCAGGAAGATCATAGGACAAGTAAGACGAATATTCGACAATAAAGGACATATACAATGATTAACGTTATTGGACTTGGCTACATCGGGCTTCCCACAGCACTGATGATGGCCTCACACGGTGTGGAGATTATCGGCACCGACTACAACAAGGAACTCGTGGCACAGCTGAACGCCGGCAAGACCACCTTCAAGGAAGAAGGCCTCGACGAGCTCTTCAGAGCCGCCGTCAGTGCCGGCATACGCTTCACCACCGAATACCAGCATGCCGACACCTATATCGTCAGCGTCCCGACCCCTTACGACAAATTCTCCAAGAAGGTAGATGCCTGCTATGTCGTGGCAGCCGTCAGGGAAGTGATGAAGGTATGCCCCAAGGGAGCCACCGTCGTCATCGAGAGCACCGTCAGCCCCGGCACCATCGACAAGTTCGTGCGCCCCGTCATCCGTGAGGCAGGCTTCACGCTGGGCGAAGACCTCCACCTCGTCCATGCCCCCGAGCGCATCATCCCAGGCAACATGGTCTATGAGCTGCTCCACAACAACCGCACCATCGGTGCCGACAACCGCGGGATTGGCGAGAAGGTGAAGGGCTACTATGCCTCGTTCTGCCAGGGCGACATCGTCGTCACCGACATCCGCACTGCCGAGATGACCAAGGTCGTCGAGAACACCTACCGTGCCGTCAACATCGCCTTTGCCAACGAGCTCTCGCGCATCTGCCGCCACGACAATATGGATGTCTATGAGATCATACGCATCTGCAACATGCATCCCCGTGTCAACATCCTGCAGCCCGGCCCCGGCGTGGGCGGCCACTGCATCTCCGTAGACCCCTGGTTCCTCGTGGGCGACTATCCGCAGCTGGCTAAGGTGATAGACGAGAGCATGAAGACCAACGACTCGCAGCCCACCTTCGTCCTCAACCGCATCTGCGAGATCATGCGTGAGAACGGCATCACCGACAACCGCCGCGTGGGACTGTATGGTCTGACTTACAAGGAAAACGTCGACGACTTCCGCGAGTCACCCGCACTGCAGCTGCTCGAAGCACAGGAGCACCACCTCGCCCGTCCGCTGAAGTGCTATGACCCCTTCCTTGAACAGAAGAAGATAGCCGAGAACCAGTTCTCCGACTTCGACGAGTTCCTCCATGACATCGACATGGTGGTCATCATGGTGAAGCACGACCACATCCGCCAGAACATGGACAGACTGCAGGGCAAAGTCATCCTCGACTGCTGCAACATCTGTCCGAAGGACATGAAGAAGGTGTACCACATATAAGGTGTTGGGTGATGGGTGTTACGTTTTACGTGATAGATATTGGGAGCACACGCTCCACGCTCCACACCCATAAAGTTTGCACAGTATTGGTGCAACTTGCGGGTATTTCTGCACGGTTTTGATGCAAAACGCGTAACTTTGCTTCGAAAGTAGATATCATACACACATGGAACAGCTGTTCGAGACCTTCAGGCGTAAGCTGCGCGATACCCCCACCGGCCTGGTGCGCTACAAGTACAGCCAAATAGCATGGCAAGGGCACGCTTTGGGCTTGGTGGGTCCCCGTGGAGTAGGCAAGTCCACAATGCTCCTGCAACACATCAAGATGCATCTCGACTTGCATGACACGCTATACGTCTCGGCAGACAACCTCTATTTCTCGTCACACACCCTGGCAGACCTTGCAGACCATTTCTACAAGATGGGCGGCAAGCATCTCTTCATAGACGAGATCCACAAATACGAGGGGTGGTCGGCAGAGGTGAAGCATATCTGCGACAGCTATTCCGACCTGCAGCTTGTCATCTCCGGCTCGTCCATTCTCGACATCACGAAAGGCATGGCAGACCTCAGCCGTCGTGTGCCGATATACGCTATGCAGGGGCTCTCGTTCAGGGAATACCTGCATCTGTTCCATGGCATCAGAATGGAAGCCATCAGCATGGGCGGGCTCTTGAGACATGAGTACGACATACCGGCTGTGGAGCATCCCTTGCCGTTGTTCCACGACTATCTGCGCAGGGGCTACTACCCCTTTGGGGGCGACGAGGCGTATGATGTGGAGCTGATGCAGGTGATAGCGCAGACCATGGAGAGCGACATACCACTGTATATGAATGCCCATGTCTCCGTTGGCAGAAAGCTGAAGCAGCTGCTTGTGGTAGTGGCGGAGAGCGTACCTTTCAAACCGGTGATGCAGAAGCTGGCAGATGTGACAGGTGTCAGCCGCAACTACATCCAGGACTATCTGCTATATATGGAACGTGCCGGCATGATAGCCCAGTTGCGTGATGCCGCAGGAGGCATACGCGGCTTGGGAAAGACAGAGAAGCTGTATCTTGACAATACCAATCTGATATATGCCCTCTCTCCTGCCGGACGGGCGGATATAGGCAACGTGCGCGAGACTTTCTTCATGAACCAGTTGCGTGTCGTGGGAGACGTGGTGTCTTCACCAGTCTCTGACTTTCTGGTGGATGGCATGACCTTCGAGATAGGAGGCCGCAAGAAGGGGCACAAGCAGATATCAGGAGTGGACAACGGATACATAGTGAAGGATGACATTGAGTCCGGCTACGCCAACGTCCTTCCCCTGTGGGCATTCGGACTACTCTACTGACGTTAAACGTGTTGCGTTAAACGTGTTGCCTATATATAATAAGGTACGCACGCGCGCGTACCTTATTATATATAGGCAACACGCAGCTTGACACGCAACACGTGACACATGGCAACATTTGGATACCGGTTCGGGGTGATGAGACACAATCAATACATCATTCCGAAAGTCCAGAGAGGAAGGGTGGTCAGTCCGGCAGTCTCAATGTCATCTTTCACGACGTAGGCATCCGGCAGACTGCTGATCTGTCTTGTCCCCTTGCTCTTGCCGCCGACCTCGAAAGTGTATTTACCGATGGTGAAGTCAGACCGGCGCGATGACAGCGGAGCATGAGTGACACGGGTCTGTGAATAGAAGAAAGGTCTATATAGATTTTGTCCATCTTGCCGAGTCCGCTGATGCCCTGCACCTCGCTGCGCAGCATGCTGGTCATGCCTGCCTTCTCGAGATAAGTGAAGATGTCGTTCAGCTGGTTGCGGCTGATGTTTATGTCTCTGGCGATTTTTGTCATGTTGGGCTTGAACGGCACGCTCTGCGCAATGATATACATCAGCTGTTTCAGCTTCCTGGCTGTGGCGATGCCGTAGTTCGCAAATGTCGGTATATCCGTCTCGAGCGTTGTGTTGATGACTGCATTCAGGCGTGCAAGATAGGCTTTCTCCTTGAAGAAAGGGTAGTAGCCCTCGCGCAGGTACTGGTGGAAATAGGACAGCGGACGGTGTTCGCGTGGCAGACTGACTGTGCCGTGCAACACATCATCAAGCGTAGCCACCGGCACATGGATGCCGAATCCGAACTCAAGATACTCACGGAAAGAAAGTCCTGCCATCGTGTATTGCAGCTTGCGGCGTGAGAGGTCGGCACCTCCTCTCTCAAGCTCAAGAATGGATGAACCCGTATAGACCACACTGAGGAGTGGAAGGCTGTCATAGATATTCTTGATTTCCGCAGACCAGTTGTCATACCGGTGTATCTCGTCGATATAAAGCCGCAAGCCGCCGTTATGGTAGAACGTTTCTGCCAGTTCCACCAAGGTGTGCCGGCTGAAGTAGAGGTCA
Source organism: bacterium (assembly GCA_963618035.1). Lineage (GTDB taxonomy): Bacteria > Bacteroidota > Bacteroidia > Bacteroidales > Bacteroidaceae > Bacteroides. The sequence continues at coordinate 292 of CAVERK010000170.1, read as the reverse complement.
TCGGCAGTTACGTAGAGGGATGTAGATGGATTGTCGTGCATCTTGATGTGCTGAAGCAGCATTGTCGTCTTGCCCACACCTCGTGCGCCGAGAATGGCAATGAGGCGTGCATCCCATTCTATCTGCGGTTCGAGGTACCTCGTAAACTGGGTGTCTGTGTTGTTCAGCAGCTCCCTGAATTTCATTATCAGCTGTTCCATAATCATAAAGTTTGGACAAAGATATATAATAATTGCACTGCAGAATGTGCAATTTCTGCGGAAAACGCACATTCCGCAGTGCAATTCCGGAG
>CAVERK010000169.1:0-4056 GCA_963618035.1 bacterium | reverse complement strand
TGTCTAAGGCTCGAGACATTAATGTCTAAAGCCCGAGACATTAATGTCCTTTTTTCACCGTTTGAGGTTAACCTCGTTGGCACTTGAGGTTAACCTTGAAGGCTCATGAGGTTAACCTCGTCGGCTCCCGAGGTTAACCTCTCTGACAAGCCTTCCTGTATGGACTCACAGAAGCTGACAAGTGAAGCAGTAACATAACTGGAAAACTGACAAGTGCAACGTGCACTCCGATTTTACATATCCTATGACATGGTTCTTCCCCAGTAATGACAGCCTCAGTCTGCAAAGCGTTTCAGCAGGTCACCGTAAGCATCGATGCGTCTGTCGCGCAGGAACGGCCACCAGCGTCTCACGCTCTCAGAGCGCGACAGGTCTATGCTGACAACCATATTGTCCGGTGCATCGGATCCCATACGGGCGATCATCTCTCCCTGCGGCCCGCACACGAAGCTGTTGCCCCAAAACGTTATGCCGCCAGTCTGTCCCGATGGGTCAGGCTCATGCCCCACCCTGTTCACTGCCACCACAGGCAGTCCGTTAGCCACGGCATGTCCGCGCATCGACAGCATCCAGGCATTCAGCTGGCGTTCCTTCTCATCACCGGCATCGGTGCTCTCCCATCCTATCGCCGTCGGATAGACCAGCATCTCTGCGCCGCCAAGAGCCATGATGCGTGCTGCCTCGGGATACCACTGGTCCCAGCACACCAATACACCTATCTTGCCCAACGATGTCTGCACGGGACGGAAGCCCATGTCACCAGGCGCGAAGTAGAACTTCTCATAGTAGGCAGGGTCATCGGGGATGTGCATCTTGCGGTACTTGCCACAGATACTGCCGTCGGTGTCGAACACCACGGCGGTGTTATGGTACAGTCCTGCGGCACGGCGTTCGAAGAGCGATGCCACCAGCACGATATGCCTCTCGGCAGCAACCTTGCCAAGCAGCTCTGTCGATGGGCCAGGTATCGGTTCTGCCAGGTCGAACAGATCCACATTCTCCGTCTGGCAGAAGTACTGCGTATTGTGCAGCTCCTGCAGCACCACCATCTGCGCTCCTCTGTCGGCACACAGGTTTATGTTCTTCACGAGGCGTTGCCTGTTGTCATTGGCATCAGCACCGTTCTGCTGCTGCACCAGCCCCACGTTTATGATCCTCTTGTCCATAGTTACATATATAATAAGGTATATAAAAGAGGTGCGCCGGCAACATTGCAACGCATATGTGCAAATGCTGCGACGCACCTTCTTTGGTGTGTGTATGCGCGTGCCTCAGACGAGCTTGACAAACAAGTCCTTCTCTGCTGCATCAACAGAGACCTTGCCCTCCCTGAGCAACCAGCCCAGAGCCAGGTAGAGGTCTTTCTCCTTCAGTCCGCTCTCTTTCTTGATCTCCTTGAATGCCTTGCCTTCAGTGCCGTTCAGTGCATTCCAAACGACACCGGCATTCTCTCCAACTTTTTCCTGAAACATCTTCTTTGCCTTTCAGTCATTAAGTTAAACAATCTTTTTACTCACGCCACGCGAAGCATCAATCCGATACCGCAGTACCGCAATGCCACACGGAACGCTCTGCAAATGTAGTGGTTCTATTCATAACTGCGTAATTATCCGCCACTTTTATTCCCATAGACACACAAAGGCATAGAACCTGATATACAAATCAGACATAATGACATACACAAACCCACACAGAACTGCAATTTTGTCATAAATAGCAAACAAGTGTCTGCACCTGACGAAGCTACAGCCCTTGGCACACCGCTTGCACCAATATAGGCGAGCAGCGGTTCCCGAAGACGCAGAGGCACAACAGGCCGTAAGCATCAGCTGGAAGGTTGCCCAAAAGAAAACAATGTGAAACAAAAAAGAAAAACTTAAAGAATAGGAGATTTGAATTATGTTACCAGCAATGAGAAGAAATCAAGAGTGGTTACCGAGTATCTTCAATGACTTCTTGAATACCGAGTGGATGCCGCGTGCAAATGCCACAGCACCTGCCATCAACGTATTCGAGACAGAACACAACTACGAGATAGAGCTTGCAGCTCCTGGTCTCAACAAGGAAGACTTCAACGTGCATGTGGACGAAGACAACAACCTCGTCATCACCATGGAGAAGAAGAGTGCCGACAAGGACGGCAAGAAGAACGGACGCTACCTGCGCCGCGAGTTCTCCTACAGCAAGTTCCAGCAGACAATGATACTGCCCGACGATGTGGACAAGGACAAGATTTCCGCACACGTCGACAACGGAGTGCTCAACGTAGTCCTGCCCAAGGTCACCGAAGATGACAAGGCCAAGACCGTACGTTCCATCAACGTCGACTAAGGAGCATAGGCTGACAATACCGAGAGAGGGCTGTGTCGGATTTCGACACAGCCCTCTCTCGGTATTATCCACTTGTATGCGAGCGGCTATTGCTTCAGGCATCCAATCGGAACCACATAGATACCGTCTTCAGGACGGCGATAGGTAATCAACAAATATGGCACTACAAGCCCCCTGTCAGGCTTTTTCGGTAATTTGGCGCGAAATCGTTCGGTAGTTTGGCGCGATATTGTTCGGTGATTTGGCGCATGAAGTGTTTCATGCTATGGGATATGGAAACACATAAGTTCGCTTATCCCACCGAAAAAACCTACTGATTATGCCCTCAATCCTCACTCAAGACACTTCCTGTCATTGTCGTCGAACCAATCCTCCAGAGCCTCCTCAAACGTCCATCTGAACTGATAGCCCGAACTCTTCAGCTTCTCCCCGCAGATGTTGGTGGATATCTGGAGCTTCCTCACCCTTGCAGGACAGATGCCCATGGGAGCACCCATTGCACCAATCACGGTAGCCGCAGGCATGATGAGCCAGTTCGGAATGTCAGGCACAAATTGTGTCAGTCCCGTCACATTCTTCATGCTCTCAACAATATGTTTGATGGTATATGCCGGCTCGAAGCAGCAGTTATATAGCTCCACACCATGCTCATGGCACTCCAAGCGGTAGAGCATGAACCGCACAAGCTCCTTCACGTAGATGCATGCCTTTATGGTGTCTGTCCGCCCTGGGTAAGCGAACTTATGTCCACGGATAGCCCAATAGAGGCGAGTGAAGTTCCCGTTCTCACCCTTGCCAAACACCACACCAGGACGCACGATAGTGAGCTGGCGATGTGCAGCATCACCATTCTGCCACTTCTCGTGTATCTTCTCAGCCACGAGCTTCGAGATACCATAAGCAGTGTTTGGTGTGGGCAGTGTCGTTTCCTTCTTCAGCTGCTCCGCAGCTCCGTAAGGCGCGATGCTCGAAGTAAACACAATCTTCTTGATGCCCCACTTCTCTGCAAAGGCACACACATTCTCCGCTCCGCGTATATTTGTCTCGAAATACTCAATGTCCTTATGCCCTGGCGTGCGGTGCACGGCAGCAAAGTTGAAGATGATGTCATCCTCCGTGGGCGTGAACGGCAAGTCACCGATAGGCTTGCGGATGTCGCACTCCACATAGGTGGACTGTAGCGTCTGTCCCTCCCGCAGTGCCGGCTTGTAGTTCTTTACCACAGGGTTCGGTGTTCCTGGCTTCACTATGTCGAGGTTATACACTTGAGTCTCAGGGTTCAGCTCCTTGATCAAATTGGTGAGATGTGTACCGATGAAGCCGGTACCGCCGGTAATTATGTAGTTCATATAGCTATCATTTGAAATTATCCCTTGTATCCCAGCTCCTTCAATAGCTTCTTATTCCATTCAGAGCGCTCCTTATCGAAGAACCAGCCCCACTTGTTGAAGTACTTAATCATGTTCTCCATGTGTATCTTCAGCATTTTCTTGCTCTTGTAGGAGGCGGCTCTGTGGGCATGCACCACGCTCACCATCGGCCAGTACATCGTGCGATAGTGTTTGTGCATCCTTCGCGTGATGTCGATGTCCTCGGGATACATGAAATACCGTTCGTCAAACAAGCCCACCTTGTCGAAAGCCGACAGGCGGAAGAACATGAAGCTGCCCTGGTGGTAAGGGATGTTGGCAGGAGACTTGTGGTCCCAGAACTCCAGGGTATAGC
>CAVERK010000168.1:0-4064 GCA_963618035.1 bacterium | reverse complement strand
GCTGTCCGCTAAACGTTTCAGACCGAGGGTGCGAGGCGCACACCCAACACTCACGTCCTGTGGCGTGTAAAATCGGTGTGCGCGTCGCACCTGAAGGACGACATCGACCAATACCTGAACCGCGTGCGTCAGCCCCGCTCCTGAATGATGCCGGAGCGGTATGCCGTGAGGAGCTTCTTCAGGTCTTCTATCTGCACGGTCAGCTCGCGGCCCTTGTCGGTATCCTTCACCATCATGCGCTGCTGTGCGAACTCGACCAGGAAGGTGATGGACTTGATGTCCTGCCCCTCCTTGATGGCCTTCTCGCGGCTCTCGAACGGCTGGTGCTGCACCAGCTGGAGACCATGCGAATGATAGACGAGGGTGTATCCGGCGATGCCCGTCTCCGGCTGGTAGGCTTTGGAGAAGCCGCCGTCGATGACGATGAGCTTGCCGTCGGCCTTGACGGGCTTCTCGCCCTTGATGGTCTTGACGGGCACGTGGCCGTTGATGATGTGCGAATGGGAGTCAGGCTCGACACCGAACTCGCGCAGAATGTTGTCGCAGACGGCAGCGTCGTTCCGCAGGTCGTAGTAGCAGCCCTTGACTTCCTTGTGCGTGGCCTTGTCGGCAATGAAGTACCGCTCGAAGGTTGCCATCTTGCTCTTGTCGAACGACGGCGAGTCCGGTCCGCACCACAGATACCAGGCATAGTCGAGTGCCTTGCGCTTGTCGGGATTGCGTGCATCCTCATAGTAGGCGGCACGCAGCAGCTGGTCGGCCTTGCGCAGCAGATGCCTGCCCCAGTACTCCTTCTCGCCGATGCGCACGTGACGGAACGTGCCGTCGGCATTCAGCGGTATGGAGGCATGATAGAGCAGGTTGCTGTTTGTGACGAGATACATGCTGCCGTTTGAGAACAGGCAGTGCATGTGCTTGCGCAGCTTGTCGCTGTTGCGGAACGAAGCCTGTATCTTCTCCATCAGGTCCTTCTCCTCGTGCGTCAGGGCATAGGGGTCGGCAGGGTCGACGGTGGGGAAATTGGTGTCGAGCAGCTGATAGTCCTTGCCGTCGAGGCGGACGGTGCCCTTGGAGTAGTCTATGAGGTGGAGCAGCAGGCGGTCGTCCATCCGGTATTCGGGATGGCGGCGGATGATGGCGGCTTCGAGCTTGAACTGGATGACGGCTATGGCCTTGTGCATCTTGGTGATCAGGCTCAAGGTCTTGTCGTCGAGGCTGTCGCCGGCATCGCTCATCTTGGGCTTGAAGACGGTGCACGGGTCGTCGGCATAGACATCCATGGCGAAGGTGGCGAGGGGCAGCAGGTTGATGCCGTAGCCGTCTTCGAGCGTGCCGATGTTGGCATAGCGCATTGCCACACGGATGACGTTGGCGATGCAAGCCTCGTTGCCGGCGGCGGCTCCCATCCAAAGGATGTCGTGGTTGCCCCACTGTATGTCGAAGTTATGGTAGTCGCACAGCGTGTCCATGATGATGTGTGCACCGGAGCCACGGTCGTAGATGTCGCCCACGATGTGGAGCGAGTCGATGGTGAGCCGCTGTATGAGGTTGCACATGGCAATGATGAAGTCGTCGGCACGGCCGGTGGAGATGATGGTGCTGACGATGACGTTGATGTATGCCTGCTTGTTGGGATCGGCACCGGACTCGTGGAGCAACTCCTGGATGATGTAGGAGAAGTCCCGTGGCAACGCCTTGCGCACCTTGGAGCGTGTGTACTTGGACGAGACGTTCTGGCAGACGCGCACCAGCTGGTTGAGGGTTATCTGATACCAGTCGTCGATGTCGCTCTCGCGTGCCTTGACCAGCTGCAGCTTCTCCTCGGGGTAGTATATCAGTGTGCACAGGTCTTTCTGCTCGCTGGCACGCAGCGAGTGTTCGAAGATCTCGCCGACCTTGCGCTTGATGGTGCCCGAGGCGTTCTTCAGCACATGCTGGAAAGCCTCGTACTCCCCGTGCACGTCGGACAGGAAGTGCTCGGTGCCCTTGGGCAGGTTGAGTATGGCTTCGAGGTTTATGATCTCGGTACTGGCGGCGGCTATCGACGGGAAGCTGCGCGACAAGAGCTGCAGGTAGCGGATGTCGTCCATGCAGTTCAGTTCTGTTGGCGTTTCCATATATATATGTCTTTTTTGTTATTGTTGTCTGTTGTCAAAATGCACAAGGCGGCCTGCTGTCAGGCAAGGAACAGGAGTATCAGGAGCTGCGCCACGACCACCCGCAGGAATACACACAGCGGATAGACCGTGGTATATGCCACCGACGAACGGTCGCCAGGGATGGTGTCGTTGGCATAGTTCAACGCCATCGGGTTTGCCATGCTGCCGCACAACATTCCGCACACCGTGCCGAAGTCCATCTTCATCATCCTGAAGGCTATGAAGCCCACGATGATGACGGGGACGACGGTCAGCAGGAACCCTGCGGCGATCCACACCAGTCCTTCGGGACGCACCACGGTCTCGAAGAAGTGTGCGCCGGAGTCCAGTCCCAGACAAGCCAGGTACGTGGACAGTCCGATGGCACGGAGCATCAGGTTGGCACTGCGCGTGGTGTAGGTCACCATGTGTATGCGCGGGCCGAAGGCACTGATGAGTATGCCCACGATGATGGGGCCTCCTGCCAGTCCCAGCTTCAGCGGCGACGACATACCTGGTATGAACACCGGCACGGAGCCGAGCACCAGTCCGATGAACATGCCGACGAACACCGCCACAAGGTTTGGCTCCTCAAGGTCGCGCACGGCATTGCCCACCACCTTCTCCACACGCTTCACTGCCTCGCGGTCGCCGACGACACACAGTCTGTCGCCAAGCTGCAGGGTGAGATGTGCCGTGGCGAGCAACGGCATTCCACTGCGGTAGACACGGCTGACATTGACACCATACTCGTTGCGGAAGTGAAGCGAGGCGAGGTTCCTGCCGTTCAGCCCAGGCTGTGTGACGACTATGCGCTGTGACACCAGCCGGCTGTCGATGCTGTTCCAGTCTATCTCCTTCTTGTTCCAATCGGTGTCTTCCTGCATGCCGAGCAGAGCCGTGATCATAGGAATGTCTTTCTCGGAGGCAATGACCAGCACGCGGTCGTCTTCCTGCACCACGGTGCCTGATGTCGGAATGCGCACAGAATTGTCCCTCCACAGACGCGATATGATGAACTTGGCAGATGTCAGTCCACCAAGTTCCTTCACGGTCTTGCCGAATATGCCGGGGTTGGACACCTTAAATGCCGCAATATACGTATTTTTTTCATTATCCTCCTCGACAGGGTCTGTATCTTTCTTCCTGACCACGAGAACGCGCAGCAGAATGATGCAGAGAATGACGCCGACAACGCCCAGCGGATAGGTGACGGCACAGCCCAAGGCGGGACTGCTGGTGTCGAGGCCGAGCTGCTGGAGCGTCTGCTGTTCGGCAGCCAAGGCAGGGGTGTTGGTGGTGGCTCCGCTGAGTATGCCCACCATGTCGGGTATGGACACGCCCATGATGAAGCTGAGGGCAACAGCCAGCAGGGTGCCGAGGATGATGACTGCGACGGCAAGCAGATTGAGGCTGACACCGCCCTTGCGGAACGAGCTGAAGAAGCCCGGACCGACCTGAAGGCCGAGGGCGTAGACGAAGACGACGAGGCCGAAGTCCTCGGCATAGATGAGCATCTGCGGGTCTATGGACAAGCCGAGATGTCCGGCAAGGATGCCGGTGAAGAACACGAAGGTGACACCAAGGGAGATACCGAACAGGCGCAACCTGCCCAACATCAGTCCCACGGCACAGATAAGCGATATGACGATTACAGCCTGAATGGCTGTGTGCGAATTTATCAGTGTATATAGCCAGTCCATCGGCACATCATGAAAACAAAAGAAGCTAACCATCGTGTTACTGACAATTAGCTTCCGTAAAAATCATCCTTCTACCTTTCTCCGAGTAGTGGGACCGGGATTCGAACCCGGATTGCATGCGTGAGAGGCATGAGTCCTAACCATTAGACGATTCCACCATCTTCTCCCTTGTATCGTACACTCTCAGGGGCTCGAACCCTGGACCCACTGATTAAGAGTCAGT
>CAVERK010000167.1:0-4086 GCA_963618035.1 bacterium | reverse complement strand
GAACCTGTGAATGGTCATCCATAGAACCTGTGAATGGTCATCCATAGAACCTGTGGACGTTCAACCTCGGAGTGCGCGCTCTGCGAGGGGTGCTCCGTCAGTCGTTGGTGAGCTTGCGGTAGCGCACACGCGTCGGCTCGGTGCGTCCCAGACGCTTCAGCTTGTTGGCCTCGTAGTCCGAGTACGAGCCTTCAAAGAAGAAGACGTTGGAGTCGCCCTCGAAGGCAAGGATGTGCGTACAGATGCGGTCGAGGAACCAGCGGTCGTGGCTGATGACGACGGCACAGCCGGCAAAGTCGTCGAGACCTTCCTCGAGCGCACGCAGCGTGTTCACGTCGATGTCGTTCGTAGGCTCGTCGAGCAGCAGCACGTTGCCCTCTTCCTTCAGGGCCAAGGCCAGGTGCAGGCGGTTGCGTTCGCCGCCGCTGAGCACGCCGCACAGCTTCTCCTGGTCGGCTCCCGTGAAGTTGAAGCGCGACAGGTAGGCGCGGGCATTGACCTCGCGGTTGCCCAGGCGTATGAGTTCCGTGCCGCCGGAGATGACTTGGTAGACGGTCTTCTCGGGGTCTATGCTGCTGTGCTGCTGGTCCACGTATGCCAGCTTCACGGTCTCACCGACCTCGAAGTCGCCACGGTCGGGCTGCTCCAGCCCCATGATGAGGCGGAAGAGCGTGGTCTTTCCTGCGCCGTTGGGACCGATGACACCCACAATGCCGTTGGGCGGCAGCACGAAGTTGAGGTCGTCGAAGAGCAGCTTGTCGCCATAGGCCTTGGCGACGTGGTGTGCCTCGATGACCTTGTTTCCCAGACGCGGGCCGTTGGGGATGAAGATTTCGAGCTTCTCCTCCTTGGCCTTGACATCCTCGTTCAGGAGCCTGTCGTAGCTGTTGAGACGGGCTTTGCCCTTGGCCTGACGGGCCTTGGGTGCCATGCGCACCCATTCCAGCTCGCGCTGCAGCGTCTTACGCCGCTTGCTCTCTGTCTTTTCTTCCTGGGCCATGCGCTGGGTCTTCTGTTCGAGCCAACTGCTGTAGTTGCCCTTCCACGGAATGCCTTCGCCACGGTCAAGCTCGAGAATCCAGCCTGCCACATGGTCGAGGAAGTAGCGGTCGTGGGTCACGGCGATGACCGTTCCCTGATACTGCTGCAGGTGCTGCTCCAGCCAGTCTATGCTCTCTGCATCGAGATGGTTCGTCGGCTCGTCGAGCAACAGCACGTCGGGCTTCTGAAGAAGCAGGCGGCACAGAGCCACGCGACGGCGTTCGCCGCCACTGAGGTGTGCACACGACTGGTCGCCGTCGGGACAGCGCAGTGCGTCCATGGCGATGTCGAGCTTCGAGTCAAGATTCCATGCGTCGGTGCTGTCTATGATGTCCTGCAACTCGGCCTGGCGGGCCATGAGCTTGTCCATCTTGTCGGGGTTCTCATAGTATTCGGGGTCGCCGAACTTGAGGTTGATCTCTTCATACTCCTTCAGCGTGTCGACCACGTGCTGCACGCCTTCCTGCACCACTTCCTTGACCGTCTTCTCGGGGTCGAGGAACGGGTCCTGCGGCAGGTAGCCGACGGTGTAGCCAGGGGCGAAGACCACCTGACCCTCATACTGCGTGTCAAGGCCGGCTATGATCTTCATCAGCGTGGACTTGCCCGAGCCGTTGAGACCGATGATGCCAATCTTGGCACCGTAGAAAAACGAGAGGTAGATGTTCTTGAGGACTTGCTTGTTGGTCTGGCGGATCGTCTTGTTCAGCCCGACCATTGAGAAGATTATCTTCTTGTCGTCAGTTGTTGCCATAAGCTCTTTCTTTGTGTTTGGTTTTCGAATAGGCCACAAATGTAAGCAAAAGGCACAGATTTTGCTAACTTTGCGGCTTCACAAGCAAGAGGCACGCGCCTGACACAAGATGATTATCGTAGCCACCGTACTGATCTACTTCGCACTGCTGTTCGTGCTGAGCCGGCTGACGAGCCGTGGAGCGACGAACGAGACCTTCTTCCGTGCCGACCGCAGTTCGCCGTGGTACATGGTCGCCATCGGCATGGTGGGTGCCTCAATATCGGGTGTCAGCTTCATATCCGTGCCTGGCATGCCGGTGAACATCGGCATGAGCTACCTGCAGATGTGCCTCGGCTTCATACCAGGATACTTCGCCGTGGCGTTCATCCTGCTGCCCATCTACTACCGCATGAACCACTCCACTATATATATATACCTGAAGGAACGCCTCGGACACCGATCCTACAAGACGGGAGCCTCGTTCTTCCTGCTGAGCAAGATGACACGCGCCGCCGTGAGCTTCTACATGGTGTGCATGATACTGCAGGACTTCGTGTTCGGCAGCGTGGGCGTGCCGTTCGTGGTGACGGTGGCAGGCATGGTGGGGTTGATATGGCTGTACACCCGCAGTGGAGGCGTGAAGACACTGGTATGGACAGACACGTTTCAGACGGTCTGCCTGTTCGGCGCACTCATCCTCATAATCGTCGGCGTGGGACGGGAGCTGGGCATGAGCCTCGGCGAGAGCATACAGGCCATCAGCAACAGCCCGTACAGCCGCGTGTTCGTGTTCGACGACCCACTGTCGAAACAGTACTTCTGGAAGCAGTTCCTCAGCGGAATGTTCGTGGTGGTGGTGATGACCGGACTGGATCAGGACATGATGCAGAAGAACCTGACGTGCAAGACCCTGCGCGAGGCACAGAAGGACATGTGTACCTACGGCCTCTGCTTCGTGCCTGCCAACCTGCTGTTCCTCAGCCTCGGCGTGCTGCTCATAATGCTGGCACAGCGGCAGGGCATGGAGCTGCCGGCAAACACCGACGACCTGCTGCCCATGTTCGCAGCCACCGGACAGCTCGGCACGACGGTGACGGTGCTCTTCACCATCGGCATCGTGGCAGCGTGCTTCAGCAGTGCCGACTCCGCACTGACAGCCCTGACCACATCGTTCTGCGTCGACATCAGGGAGCGTCCGCACGACGAACGGCTGCGCCGCCGTTCGCACATGGGCATCTGCGTGGCGTTCACCCTGTTCATACTGGCATTCCGCATGGTGAACTCGACGAACATAATCGATGCCATCTACACGCTCTGCTCCTACACCTACGGTCCGCTATTAGGATTGTTCTGCTTCGGACTGTTCACACGCCGGAAGCCGGCAGACAAGGCCGTGCCGTGGATATGCGTGGCATCGCCGGTGGCATGCTACATCATCGACATCCTGACGCGCCGCTTCACCGGCTACACCTTCGGCTACGAACTGCTGATGCTCAACGGCGCACTGACATTCGCCGCCCTGCTGCTGTTCCGCACAAGGGACAAATCCGCACCTCTGCCATGCGGAGACAAGGACTGAGCATCTCCACAAAACAAAAGAAGCCACTTCAACAAGTGACTCCCCAATCATTTTCTTCTCATGTTTCTTTGCATAACAGACCGTCGTACTGCGGATGGCTATGATACCATGCGACGACATTCGGACAAGTGGACGTGACCAGCAGGCGGTGGCTGACTGCATAGTCAGAGACTACGAACATCAAGGTGTCTACCCCCCCCCGATCAGACTCTCCAGACATCCGAATGCGGTTGATTGACAGCACATTGCCACAGAAAGAGAAGTCAAGCTCGCCTACGACGACCTCACCGTCGTAGGCTCTGACCTTCCCTCCATCGTTGTTCGTGGTTATTATGGTTTCCATCCTTGATGTTCACTGTCACAGAACGGGGAGACCAACCGGCATCCCCACTCCGCTGCAAATGTACGAAACAAATCTTAGAAGCTGTTTATATTTCAGTCTCGGATTCTGCAAAGCATGAGTCGGCACAGCCGGCAACGTCGCTGCCGCCCGACACCCGTCTTCGGGGCAGAACAAGGCCATTTTGAGGCTTCTTTCGTCGGCAAAAGAGAACTTATCGCGATAAAGTGCGGAATTCCTTTAACATTTCGGTCTCAGCCGTTAACACTTTAACATTTGGCCGTTTTGGGGCAGAAGACGGCATCTGAAGCCGGAATAATGGCGAAACGTGGCTATTTTGACCCTTTCAGGAGGGGTCGAAAAACTTATCGCGATAAGTTCCGGACTTTA
>CAVERK010000166.1:0-4252 GCA_963618035.1 bacterium | reverse complement strand
CATAGGTGCTATGAATGCCCATCCTTAGACTCTATGAATGGGCATCGTTAGGGTGCCTGGCAGCCCAAACGCGGAATTAGTAAACGGAAGTGTGGAAAAGTGAACGGTTAGTGAACGGGAGGTAGCTCCAGAGGGCGTCTGGCGAGGGGGGCAGTGAATGGTCAGTGAATGGTTAGTGAACAGTTATTGAATTTTAGCGGACAGCAATAGGACTGAATGGAATAATTTGCACCGTTCGACAAAAAGGAATACTTTTGCGCAGATTTCCAAACGGGAAGTCTGAGGGGTGCCTTAATACAACGGGCTGAGATCATACCCATTGACCTGATGCGGGTAATGCCGCCGTAGGGAATGTGAAGAAAAGATCCCTCTTTTCTGTTTAACTAAAAACGGTATTGTTGCAATGGGAAGACATGCAATGATGGCGGTCGTGATGTCTATGACCGCAACTTGTGTCTGTGCGCAGACACAGCAAAACGACAGCCTGCGGGAGATTGGCCTGCAGGAGGTGGAGATTATGGCTACGCGGGCAACGAAAACCACGCCTGTGGCATTCACGGATGTGTCGCGCGAACAGCTGAAACAGATGAATTTCGGACAGGACATCCCGTACCTGCTGAGCATGACACCGTCGGTAATCACCACGAGTGATGCAGGAACCGGAATAGGCTACACGTCGATGCGCGTGCGCGGTACGGATGCCACGCGGATAAATGTCACTGCCAACGGCATCCCCCTGAACGATGCCGAGAGCCACTCGGTGTTCTGGGTCAATATGCCGGACTTCGCATCGTCGGTAAGAGATGTGCAGATACAGCGCGGTGCGGGCACGTCGACAAACGGCTCCGGCGCATTCGGCGCAAGCGTGAATATGCAGACAGGCGAATTGAACGCCACGCACTATGCCGAGTTCAACGGGTCATACGGCTCATTCAACACACACAAGGAGACGGTGAAGGCCGGCACGGGACTGATTGACGGCCACTGGGCTTTCGACATCCGTCTGAGCAACATAGGCAGTGACGGGTACATAGACCGCGCCAGTACGGACCTGAAGTCGTATTACGCACAAGGCTCATACTACGGTGGAGGCACAAGCATCAGGCTCATCACTTTCGGCGGCAAGGAAAAGACGTACCATGCATGGAACTACTCGACGAAGGAGGAAATGGCGGAATACGGACGACGCTATAACTCCTGCGGATACATGTACACCGATGCCGACGGCACGATGCACTTCTATGACGACCAGACCGACAACTACACGCAACGCCACTATCAGCTGCTGCTGAACCACAGCTTCAGCAATGCGTGGAACCTGAATGTGGGGCTGCACTACACCAAGGGAGACGGCTATTATCAGGAATACAAGACCGGCCGCACGCTGTCCGAATACGGACTTGAACCCTATCATGACGCAAGCGGAGGGCTTGTCAAGAAGAGCGACCTTGTGCGCAAGAAAGCCATGGACAACTGGTTTGGCGGAGGCATATTCTCGCTGACATACAGGGACAGCCGTCTGAACGCCACGCTGGGAGGAGGCTTCAACCGCTATGACGGACAGCACTTCGGCAGGGTGATATGGGTGAAGAACTACATCGGCAACATCGATCCGACCGATGACTACTACCGCAACACGGGCACGAAGAACGACGGCAACGTCTATCTGAAGGCGGACTACAGCCTTGCCAAGGGGCTTAACGCATACGTTGACCTACAGTACCGCTACATAGACTACAAGATACGCGGCAGGAACGACAACTACGACTGGTTTGGCAACGGCGGCATGCAGAGCCTGGACGTGCATGAAGACTATGGCTTCTTCAATCCCAAGGCCGGACTGTCGTGGCAGTTGGACAAGAACAACCGCCTGTTTGCATCGGTCAGCGTGGCACACAAGGAGCCGACGCGCAACAACTTCACCGACGGCAAGTTCAACGTGCATCCGAAGGCAGAACGCCTGACAGACTATGAGCTGGGATACAGCTATGCCAACAGCTGGCTGACGTTGGGTGCGAATCTCTATTATATGTACTACAAGAACCAGCTCATCCTCACGGGCGAGGCAAACGAGATAGGTGAGCTGCTGGCTGCCAATGTGCCTGGCAGCTACCGTCTTGGACTGGAGATGCAGGCAGGGTTGAGGCTTGGAGGATTCAGCTGGGATGCGGGTGCAACCATAAGCCGTAACCGCATAAAGAACTTCACGGAGACACTCTATGAGAACGAGGACAACACAGCCGATGCGTGGGTGATCGAACATGGCGACACACCCATATCCTTCTCGCCGGACTTTATCCTGAACAACCGCTTTGGCTACACGTGGAAGGGCTTTACGGCTGCGTTGCAGAGCCAGTATGTCAGCAAGCAGTACATGAGCAACTCGCGGCAGGAAGACTGCACGCTGGATGCCTACCTGACAAGCAACCTGGACCTGGCATACACCTTCAAGGTGAAGAGCATGAAGAGCATCACCGTGGGATGTACGGTGTACAATCTCTTCAATGAGAAATATGAAAACAACGGCTATGCCGGCAGTGGGTTCTACTACGACGACAACCATCAGCGCGTGCGCTACAACTATGCCGGCTATGCGGCACAGGCAGGCACCAACTTCCTGGCACATGTGTCGCTGGCGTTCTGATACGTGACACACATATATATAGGTATATGGCGGCAGACTTTGGGATATTCATGACAGAGCACTGGCTCGACATCGTGACCACGGTGTTGGGCCTGTGCTATCTGTGGCTGGAATACAGGGCGAGCATCGCACTGTGGGTTGTGGGCATCATCATGCCGGCTCTGGACGTGTGGCTGTATTGGCAACACGGCCTGTATGGCGATGCCGGTATGTCGGTGTACTATGCTGTGGCAGCCGTCTATGGCTACTTGGTATGGACGTTCGGCCGCAGGAGAGGGCAGGGCAGGGCGGAGCAGATGCCGATAACGCATTTCCGCCGGAGGCTGATAGTGCCTGTCGTGGCCGTGTTTCTCGTGCTGTGGGTCGTCACCTATTACGTGTTGGTGACCTTCACGGACAGCACCATACCGCTGTGCGATTCCTTCACCAATGCCTTGAGCTTCGTTGGGCTGTGGGCATTGTCGCGCAAGTATGTCGAACAGTGGTGCTTCTGGCTGGTGGTGGATGTCGTGAGCACGTATCTATATATAAGTAAGGACATACCGTTCAAGGCAGGGCTGTACGCTCTGTACACGGTGATTGCGGTGATGGGATATTTCAAGTGGATGCGCTTGATGAAGGAACAGCAGATGACAGACAATAACGACGGGACAAAAGCATGGACATGAGGACAATAGACATCTTTTCGGGAGAGTGGAAGCCCGAGGCCGTGGTGCTGGCGGCAGGCGATTATCCACAGGCAAGGCAACCGCTTGACATGCTCCGCAGTGCACCTGTGGTGGTCTGCTGTGACGGAGCCGCCGAGGAATATGTGCGGCAGACGGGGCGGATGCCTGATGCCATAGTGGGTGACTGCGATTCCTTGTCGGCAGACTTCAGACAGCGGTATCCGGCGATAATACACCGCATCAGTGAACAGGAGACGAACGACCAGACCAAGGCCGTGAACCATGTCCGCTCGATGGGACTTGACCGGATAGCCATCCTCGGAGCCACCGGCAAGCGCGAAGACCACACGATAGGCAACATCAGTCTGCTGGCAGACTATGCACAGGAGGGTGCCGACGTAAGGATGCTGACCGACCGTGGCGTATTCGTGGCTTGTAGTGAGGACTGTGGGTTCACGACATACAGGGGACAGGAAATCTCAATCTTCAGTCTCGGTGCCACAGGGCTGCGTGGCGAGGGCCTGGACTATCCCATCTATGACTTCCGCAAGTGGTGGCAAGGCACGCTGAACACGGCATCGGGCAACCGTGCCGTCATCCACGCTGCCCAAGGCTCCTTCCTCGTGTTCCTGAGCTACTGACAGAATAGCCCGCTTGTCCAGAGGCTCTTGCCTGGAGATACACGGTTGCGGATTAAAGTTCACCTTTGGTGAGATAGCTTCTACGTGGGATGTCACTGTAGATTTGGGACGCAGTGGCTTTTATTGTAAATTATTGCTGTCCGCTAAAACTCGAAAGGTCATAGATATTCCGCCCGAGGGTGCGACGCGCACTCGGTCTGAAACGTTTAGCGGACAGCAATAATTCAAGAGGTTCGAACCTTTCATTCAAGAGGTTCGAACCTTTCGTTCAAAAGGTTCGAACGTTTCATTCCGAGTTA
>CAVERK010000165.1:0-4279 GCA_963618035.1 bacterium | reverse complement strand
GACGGGTGTCGGGCGGCAGCGACGTTGCCGGCTGTGGCTCAGGAGAGGGTGGCAGCCAGTGAGAAGTCGAACTGCAGGCCGCCGCCGTCGCGGTTTCTGACGCTGATGGTTCCGCCGTGGAGCAGCACGGCATTCTTCACGATGGCGAGGCCGAGGCCGGTGCCGCCCATCTTGCGGCTGCGCCCTTTGTCGACACGGTAGAAGCGTTCGAACAGGCGCGGCAGGTGCTCGGGAGCCACTCCGATGCCGTTGTCGGAGAAGGTGAAGCGGTATGCGTCCCGTGAGCCGGCATCCGACGGCCGGCAGATGAGGCTGATGCTGGTGCCCTGACCGGCGTATGCTATGGCATTGTCGGTGAGGTTGCGGAAGATGCTGTAGAGCAGGCTGCGGTTGCCGTGGACGATGATGTGCTCGGGGATGTCGCAGGTCATGGTCATCCCTTTCTGCCCGAGTGCGAACTGGCTCTCCTTCTCCACGGTGCGGATGAGTCCTGCCACGTCGACCTCCTCGAAGGTCATCATCTTGGCACCGTCGTCGATGCGGTTGAGCATCGACATGTCGGCGAGCAGCGATGTCAGCCGCTTGCTTTGTGCGTAGCACCGCTCAAGGAACTGCTGGCGGGTGGCTTCGTCGACCTTGGGGTTCTCGAGTATGGTCTCGAGATAGCCCTGTATGCTTGCCACGGGGGTCTTCAGTTCGTGGGTCACGTTCTGCGTGAGCTGCTGCTTCAGGATGTTCTGCTCCTGCTGTGTGCGCCGCAGCTGCAGGTACAGCTTGACGATGCGCTCGGCGGTGTCGCCCAGTTCGTCGTTGGAGAAGTTGCCGAGGCTCTCGCTCCAGTCTTCGCCGATGGGGGAGGGCGTGAGGCTTGCCTTCGCCGCAAAGTCGTTCAGCTGGGTGATGTTCCGTCCCAAGCGGTGGATGAACTGATAGAGTATGACGGTGAGCATCAGCATCACGGCGAGTGCGAACCACAGGTAGTGCTGGTCCGTGTGCAGGCTCTTGGCGAGGTCGAGGTCATAGGGCAGTGCCGAGCGGATGATGTAGCCCTCGTGCGGATAGTATGTGGCACTGTAGAAGTAGTCCTGCCCCAGGGTTGTGCTGTTGCGGTCGACGGTCGACCCGCTGCCTTTCTTCAGTGCCTGCACCACCTCCTGCCGCCCTGCATGATTGCCCATGCCGCCGATGTCCTTGTTGGCACTGTCGAACACCACGCGTCCGTCTTTCAGGATTATCGTCACGCGCAGGCCTGGCATGCTGTGGCCGGTGAGGTAGCTCCGGACTTCGTCAGGGATCTCGGGGATGCCTGCCGCCCCGTCTGCGAATGTCTCGTGCATGTGGTTGTTGAAGTCCTGCAGGCGGATGTTGAGCATCTCCACCTTGTACTGCTTCTCGCGATACTGCTGGAACACGATGAATGCCGCCGCGAAGACAAGGAACAGCGACAGCACGCTCATATACAGCCTGTTGCCTATTGTCTGTCTCTTGGGTCTCGGGCTTGCTCCCTCCGGTTTGTGATGGCTCAGCATTGGCGGCTCCTTTCGCAGTGGCTTTGGCTAATCGGAAAAACAGTATCCGAAGCCGAGACGTGTCACGAGGTTGTCGGCATACGCCCCGAGCTTCTTGCGCACGCGGGTGATGTTGACATCCACCGTGCGGTCGGTGACGATAACGTCCGTGGGCCATACCAGGTGTATGAGGTCCTGGCGTGAGAACACGCGCCCTTTCTGCTCGAGCAGCGTGTGCAGGATTCCGAACTCCGTCTTCGTCAGCTCCACGTCACTGCCGTCGATGCTGACGCTCTTCCTGTCGAGGTCTATCACGAGCCCCTTGTACTGAAGCGCGTCGCTCTTCCTGCCTGCCTCTCCCGTCCTCTCTGTCCGCCGCAGTACGGCGCGGATGCGCAGCAGCACCTCCCTGATGGAGAAGGGCTTGGAGATGTAGTCGTCGGCCCCGATGTTGAAGCCGGTTATCTTGTCGTTCTCGGTGCCTTTGGCGGTGAGGAAGACCATGGGGACGCTCCTTGTCGCCACGTCCTGCCTCAGCCTCCGTGCGACCTCAAAGCCGCTGATGCCGCCCATCATCACGTCGAGCAGTATCAGGTCATATCCGGCGATGTCCTTGCCGAGTGCCTCCTCGCCGGAAGAGGCGGTGTCCACGTCGTAGCCCTCGGTCTCGAGGTTGAACCTGAGGATCTCGCAGAGGTCTTCCTCGTCGTCGACCACAAGTATTCTCTTTGCTTTGTTCTCCTTGTCCATCATGTTTGCAAAGTTATCTCTTTTCGTATTCGGGCTGCAATATAACGGCTTCTTCTTTTCAATCAGGTTGCACCGGCGTTACAATGCCGTGACATTCCCCCTTTTACGCCTCACGCCTCACGCAACACGTAACACGCAACACGCAAAAGAAAGAGGCTGCGCCGTAATGATTACGACACAGCCTCAAGCGGTATAAAAAAAGTCTTTTACTCTATGCGCTATACCGTCTTGCCTGTTCTCTTAGCAACGCTTGTCGAGATAAGGCAATGTGTACGGACGACGGTACTCGTAGTAGTACAGGCGGTGTGCAGCAGCCTCCTTGTCGTTGCCCTCGAATACGCGGGTTGCAGGATTCCACTTCACTTCGCGCTTGAGCTCGTAAGCGATGTTGCAGAGGCAGCACAGAATTGCTGAGCTGACGCCGGCCTCGATAGGAGCTATCGGGTTCTGACGTGAGCGTACGCAGTCGATGAAGTTCTGCATGTGCGGCGAGCTGGTCTCGTAGTTCTGAGCAGCTGTCTTGTTGTTCTTCGCTCTCTTCATGTACTCCTCGTACATCTTCTGACGCTCCTCGGCAGTCATCATGCGTGGACGGTTGCCGCGCAGGCTCTCCGGAACGAGTGAGTTGTCCGAGCACTCCATGTATCCGCGTGCCACGTTGATCCATCCCTTGTCGCCGATGAACTTCAGACCCTGTGCATTTGGGTTGTCCTCCAGATAAGGATGCTCCATCAGGATTGCGCCACTTGCATAGCGTGCAGAGTAGAGCTCGCCCTCGCCCCAGTGGTTAGGACCATAGAATGCCATCGGCTGTGAGCCGTCCATACCCATGGCTGCGTTTGCGATGTCGTGCATGTGTGCACCCCAGTCGGCTGTGTAGCCGTTGCCGGTCTCGCTGTACCAGCGCCATGCGCCCCAGAACTGCTCGCGGCCTTCGGGGCTGACGGTCTTCGTGACGTTGCCCTTCTTGTCCTTTGTCTCGGTTACCAACGGCGGGCAGAGCAGCTCGTTGTAGTGGATGTTCGGGTTGCTCAACGGGCCGAGCCACTGGTTGAAGTTCAGGTTTGCAGGAATCGGCTGCTCGGGGAAGTCGATTGGCTTTGGAGGAGCACCTACCTGAGAGTAGATCTTGTCGATGTGGCCTATTGCACCTTCCTGAACGAGCTTTATGGCAAGCTGGAACTCGCCGCTCGAACGCTGCTGGCTACCTGTCTGGAACACAACGTGGTTGTGACGGACAGCATCCTGCATTGCGTATGCTTCGGTGATGGTGTATGTCAGAGGCTTCTGGCAGTAGATGTCCTTGCCTGCCTGAGCGGCGTGGATGGCGTTCAGTGTGTGCCAGTGGTCGGGAGTTGCAACCTCGACAGCGTCGATGTCTTTTCTCTCCAGCAGATCCTCGTAGAACTCATAGACGTCGCAACGCTCGTTCATGTCGCGTGACTTCTGCCACTCGGCAGCGCGGCGGCGGAAACGCTCTGTCTTCATCGTGTCCACGTCGCAGCATGCTGCTACCTGGAAGCCAGGGCATGCGCAGAAGCCCTTGAAGTCGTTGAGAGCCTGCTGGCCGAGGCCGATGAAGCCCATTACTACGCGGTCACTTGGAGCAAGTTTACCGTCCTGTGCCCAGCTTGGTAAGATTGTCAAGCTGGCGAGACCGAGAGCCGAATAGCTCAGGAAGTCCCTTCTTGAAATTCCGTTTTTCTCTTTCATGATATTGTTTTAATGTAATAATTTGGGATAAACACATTCACGTGCCAAAGATAAACATTTTTCGTATAAACAAAATGATAAGGCTCAAAAAAATTGCAATTCGTAACATGGCGGTGTCGGGTTTGGAGTGTTGGTTTTGGGGCTTTCTGTGGCTGTACGTCCACAGGTTCTGTGACTGTACGTCTATAGGTGCTGTGGATGTACGTCCAGAGACCCTCTGACTGTACGTTCATAGAACCTCTGGCTGTACGTCCATGGAAACGTTGATTTTCAATGCGTTACAACGATGCCCATCGTTGGGTTCTATG
>CAVERK010000164.1:0-4320 GCA_963618035.1 bacterium | reverse complement strand
TTACGCCGAGGTCACTTCTTCTTCCGGTACTTCTTGAAGGCGGCGAAGTTGTAGCCGACATAGACGCTGAGCTTGCCGAAGGCGTTGAGCGACGTGAAGCTGCTGTTGTGGAAGTTGTTTGAATAGAGCGTGAAGATGCTGCCCCAGTACCACCGCATATTGTTGTAGACCAGCCCGAGGCGCAGCGTTCCGTCGGGGGTGAAGTTGCGGAAGGTGTGACGGCGCATCAGGTCTTCGTCGCCCCTGCTCCTGACGTGCTTGAACGACACACCCGCCGTGGCACAGACGCTGAACAGCCAGTTGTCGGCAAACACCCAGTTGTAGCCGTAGCCGCCGGACAGGGTCAGCGTGTTGTAGCGGATATAGTCGCGGCCACCAAGCGTATCCGCATCTATCACTCCTGGATAATGACGGTCGAAGAAGTCGCCGAACTTGTCGTAGTCGATGCCCGACTTGTCGTAGAAATAGCCCAGCCCGACAATTGCCGAACCGCTGCTGACCTTCTGGCACGTGCTCTGGCTGTAGGCGGCAGGCATGGAGAAACGGCGGTGGTTGAACACATAGAACGCGTTCACTCCCTTTGACGTCTGCTTCAAGGCATCGAACGGCTCGCCGGAGACGGCGTGCAGGTGCGTGCCGTTGTCAAGATAGCCGCTCCGTATCTTGTAGGCGTTGCCCGTGCTGCGCCATATCAGGTCGAAGAACAGTGCCGAGCTGTAGACACTCAGCTCCCACCGCTTGTCGGCCTGATTGCTTGCGCTCAAGCCGCTGTAGAACAGGTCGAAGTTATAGCCAAGGAACGCCCAGCGGTAGCCGAAGTAAGGGCCGAACTTGAAGTTGATGCCGGAGCTGAGGGTGATGCTGCGCAGGCGGCTGTCGTTGAAGCGCAGGTACATCAGGTCATACAGTGTGGAGGTCTGTGCCATCACCGTGAACTTGTAGTGCTGCGGCTCGATGAAGACGGTGTCGATGTCGGACAGGCTGCTGAAGAACCGTGCCAGTCCGCGACGCTCTTCATGCGTCACAGCGGTGCTGTCCTGCGGCATCACGGCAAACGATGCCGACGGACGGCAAAGAAACAGCGCAAGCAATATGACTGACAACATTCTGCTCATGAGAAACGGTACGGACACGTTAGAACGGATAGCCGACGGCAAAATGGAAGGCGAAGTCGCGGCTGAACTTGGGATGTATTATGGGGTATCGCTGCCGTCCGCTGCTGTAGACAGGGTTTATGGCTTTCATGCCTCCGTCGATACGCAGTATGAAGAAGTCCAGATCGAGACGGAAGCCGATGCCGTAGGCCACGGCAATCTGCTTGTAGAACTTGCTGAAGCGGAACTGGCCTCCAGGCTGGCTCTCATAGTTGCGGAGCGTCCAGATGTTGCCCGCATCGACAAACGCCGCTCCGCGTAACTTCCAGAACAGGTCGGTGCGATACTCGATGCTGGCATCGAGCTTCAGGTCGCCGGTCTGGTTCATGAAGTTGCCGTCGCCGGCAAATGAGCCTGGCCCCAGGTCACGGACCGACCATCCTCGGACGCTGTTGGCACCGCCGGAGAAGTAACGCTTCTCGAACGGGATCAGTGTGGCGTTGCCGTAGGGATAGGCAATACCCATGCCCACGTGCCACGCTATGGAGTTCTTAGGGTCGATGAGCACGTTGCGGGCATAGTCGATGTCGCCCTTGACATACTGCGCAAACGGTATGTTGAGCAGCGAATACTCGCCGTCAGAATTGCGGTGCATGCCGGAGGCTTTGGCAAGTGCGTACATCAGGTTGCCCGCTGCCTCGACATTGAACCTCAGGGTGTATGAGTTCTGCGACTGCACAGTGCCGGTGGCATTGCCCACACTGTTGTAGACATAGGTGTAGCCGGTGCGTATGATGAAACGGTTCTCGTAGTTATAGCGCAGGATGTAGTTGTTCTCCTGATTGAGGTAACGCTCGCGGAATGACGGGTCTATCCACGGCATATAGAGGTAGCTGACATCCAGGAGGTCTATCTGATGGCGCGTGTTGCTGCTGCGGTAGCCCCACTTGTAGCCCCACCCCGTAGACGCGATGATGCGCGTGAACTCGGGACGCATCTGGTAGCTGTATTGCAGGTTGAACGTGGTGTTGGCACGTATGCGCTGACGGAAGTCATGGGTGGTGAAGGGGAACACGAAGCGCGGGAAGTCCACGGAGGCCTCGGCTCCCAGCTCGGTGTAGCTCTCGTTGCGGTACTGTCCCTGTAGTCCCGACACTGCTTCATAGCTTCCCCGCAGGCGGAACGTGAATGTCTCCGAACCGCGAAACAGGTTGCGGTGGCTGTACGACACCGACGCACCTGCACCAAGATCGCCGGCGGAGTTGGTGCCCTCGACCTCGAACGACACCGACTGCAGGCGGTTCTTGTTCAGCAGCACGTAGGCGTTCAGCAGCGCACTGTCACCGCGCTGCACCTCCTGAAAGCGCACGTTGGTATAGCGCATCACGGAGAGGCGGTTGAAGTTCTCGTAGGTGGTCTGCACGTCCTGCGAGTTATACAGATGTCCAGGGATGAGACGCTGGTTGCTCATGATGACGCGCGGACGGATGAACAGTCTGTTGCGGAAGTATATGGGGAAGCCGCGATACAGCATCGAGTCCGAGACGGCGGCATTCGTCGTGTCCGATGAGAACATATCATAGTCTGTCAGGAAGCTGACCTTGTTCAGGCGATATTGCTTCGATGCCAGCGATGACGCACTGTCGGATGTCTGCGTGTTCAGGTGCAGCGTCAGGTCTACGCCGTAGGTGCCGCGCACGGTGTCGGCAGTGAAGCTGATGTATTCCTTGTTGAAGCGGTAGAACCCGTTGCGCTGTAGGTTGGCGGTTATGCGGTTGCGCTCGGCATCCAGCCGGTTGATGTCCATATACATTCCTTCACGCAGCAGTGTCGACGCGCTGTCGGCCTCCATGAAGTGACCTATCAGCGTGTCCGGCACGTCATAGCCAATGGAGCGCACGGTGTAGGGACGGCCGCTGCTGATGTCGTACGTCAGGCGCAGCCGCTTCCGTCCGGTCTCCGTACGGGTGCTGACACGCGCTCCTATGTAGCCCATGTTGCGCACAGCCTTCTCTATCTCTTGCCGCGAACGTTCGGTCTCTGTTGCACTGTATATCACCGGAGCAGTACCGACACGGCGCAGGGCGCGGTTCACCCACTTTGTGGAGTCGCGGCCGGACAGGCTGTAGATGTGCAGCTGTGTCTTGAACAGGTTGAACCACTTGGTGTTGGGCTGCTGGCGGATGTACATCGTCAGACCGCCGGTGCTGATGTCCTTGTTGTCGCTGCGGACGCTGACGTTGTCAAGCAGATACTGTCCGTCAGGCACGTACTTCACCGACGAGCACGAGCTTGCAGCCAAGACGCAAATACATAGGACAATACATGAGACTATATGGCGTGTCAGACGTTTCTTCATCGGCGTTGGAGTGGAATATCGGCTGACAAAGGTAACCAAAAACTTTGCACCGAAAGGCGCAAAGCCTTACTTTTGCGGGAAACAAGCACCGCAACATGATATCGAAGAACCGAATCAAGTATATCCGTTCGCTTGAGCAACGCAAGGTGCGACGCGCCGACGATGTGTTTCTCGCAGAAGGGCCTAAGCTCGTTGGCGAGCTGCTGCCCTATTTCAGCTGCCGCTTCCTTGCTGCCACAGCCGACTGGCTGCATGCCCATAGAGCAGTGAAAGCAGATGAGGTGGCTGAAGCCTCGCCCGACGAACTTTCGCGTGCCAGCCTGCTGCGCACGCCACAGGATGTGATTGCCGTCTTCAGCCAGCGGCATGATGCCGTGCCTGCCGGTGTCCTCGACAACCAGCTGTGCCTCGCGCTCGACG
The DNA here is from genome assembly GCA_963618035.1 of bacterium. Taxonomy (GTDB): domain Bacteria; phylum Bacteroidota; class Bacteroidia; order Bacteroidales; family Bacteroidaceae; genus Bacteroides. The sequence goes on along the minus strand of CAVERK010000164.1, from coordinate 447 downwards.
GAGTGCAAGACCCTGGGAATGTGGGTACCATACTGCGCATAGCCGACTGGTTTGGCATTGAGCACGTGTTCTGCTCGGCAGACACAGCCGATGTCTACAGTCCCAAGACGGTGCAGGCCACCATGGGAGCCTTGGCACGTGTGCACGTGCACAGCACAGACCTCGCCGCACTCATTGCGTCGGCATCTGCCGGCACCGCTGTCTACGGCACGTTCCTCGACGGAGCCGACATCTACACACAGCCTCTGAGCCGTACAGGACTGATCATCATGGGCAATGAGGGCAACGGCATAAGCCGCGAGGTGGGGTGTCTTGTCAGGCAACGGCTGCTGATCCCGAACTTCCCCGCAGGACGGCATACCACGGAATCGCTTAACGTGGGAGTTGCCACAGCCGTGGTGTGTGCCGAGTTCAGGCGCAGATGCCTTTGAAATCCTTATTGCTTAC
>CAVERK010000163.1:0-4338 GCA_963618035.1 bacterium | reverse complement strand
TGTACGTCCACAGGTTCTCTGGCTGTACGTCCAGAGGTTCCCTGACTGTACGTCCAGAGGTCCTCTGACTGTACGTCCACAGATGCTCTGACTGTACGTCCACAGACGGGCGGTCTCACGGCAAGGGAAAACACATCATCAGACCGTTTTTTGCCGCCCTGCGCTTTTGCCGTTTTCGGGCCAAGACTTATCTTTGCGCGTGCTTCGGGCATGCGGAGCACGCAAGAACACACATCAACGTTAACCATACACACTGAGTCAACACAAAAATGGGAGGCTTCTTCGGCACAATAGCCAAACGCAAATGCATCACCGACCTGTTCTACGGCACAGACTACAATTCCCACCTCGGCACACGGCGCGGCGGACTGGCCACGTATGACGGCGAAAGCGGGTTCCACCGTTCGATACACAACCTTGAAAATACCTACTTCCGCACGCGCTTCGAGAGCGAGCTGCCCGAGTTTGAAGGCAACGCCGGCATCGGCGTGATAAGCGACACCGACGCACAGCCCCTGCTCATGAACTCACATCTCGGCCGCTTTGCCATTGTCACCGTGGCGAAGATAAACAACATGGAAGAGCTGACGGAGAGGCTCCTCAACGAGAATATGCACCTGTCCGAATTCAGCTCGGGGAAGGTCAACCCCACCGAGCTGGTGGGTCTCCTTATTATAAAGGGCAAGAGCTTCGTCGACGGCATCGAGAACGTCTACCGCTCCATAAAGGGGTCGTGCTCGATGCTCCTGCTCACCGAAGACGGCATCATCGCCGCACGCGACGCATGGGGGCGCACGCCCATCGTCATAGGCCGCAAGGACGGAGCCTATGCCGCCACCAGCGAGACGACGGCATTCCCCAACCTCGGCTATGAGACAGACCGCTACCTCGGCCCTGGGGAGATTGTGCGTCTGCAGTCCGACGGCGTGCTTCAACTGCGCAAGCCCAACAAGCGGATGCAGATATGCTCGTTCCTGTGGGTCTACTACGGCTTCCCCACCTCGAGCTACGAGGGACGCACGGTGGAGGACGTGCGCTATGCCTGTGGCGTGGCCATGGGCAAGACCGACGACACAGAGGTGGACTCGGTGGGCGGCATACCCGACTCCGGCGTGGGCATGGCACTGGGCTATGCCGCCGGACATGGCGTGCCCTACCAGCGTGCCATCTCGAAGTACACACCCACATGGCCGCGCTCGTTCACTCCCAGCAACCAGGATATGCGCAATCTGGTGGCGAAGATGAAGCTGATACCGAACAGGGACATCATACGGGGCAAGCGGCTGCTGTTCTGCGACGACTCCATAGTGCGCGGCACACAGCTGCGCGAGAACGCCAAGACGCTCTTCGGCTACGGCGCACGCGAGGTGCACATGCGGATAGCCTGTCCCCCGCTCATCTACGGCTGCCGCTTCATCAACTTCACCTCGTCGAAGAGCGACATGGAGCTGATCACACGCCGCATCATCGGCGAGTTTGAAGGCGACCCCAACAAGAACCTCGACAAGTATGCACAGACAGACTCGCCGGAGCACAAGCGGCTGGTTGCGGAGATTGCACGGCGGCTGAACCTCAGCTCACTGAAGTTCAGCAAGCTGGAGACGCTGGTGGAGTGCATCGGCCTGCCCAAATGCCAGGTATGCACGCACTGCTTCGACGGGAGCAGCGAGTTCACGCTCCATCAACAGAACATCGACGACAATACCTCGTCGGGCTACCTCAACTTCAAGAACGAGTAGGCTCCGCCGTCCGCCTGAGACGGGAGGAAGGAGACAACAGCAACCATGGACGACAACAGCACGACAGAGACATCAATAGAAGAGCAGATTGGCGGCCTGCTGCGCAGGCTCGGCCTGACGATGGCAACAGCCGAGAGCTGCACTGGCGGAGGCATAGCGGCACGCATGACATCGGTGCCAGGCAGCTCGGACTACTTCCGTGGCGGCATCGTGGCGTATCAGGTGGACGTGAAAGAAAGTCTGCTCGGCGTAAGGCCGGAGACGATAGGACGCTGCGGCGTGGTGAGCCGCGAGACGGCTGTGGAGATGGCACGCGGTGCAAGGCGGGTGCTGGGTGCCGGCTGTGCCCTGTCGACAACAGGCATTGCCGGCCCTGGAGGTGCAGAGCCAGGGAAGCCGGTGGGCACCATCTGGACGTGCTTCAGCATTGGCGACAAGGACTATACCGCACAGACAGACACCGACCTCGGCAGCCGCAGGGAGAACACGGCGGCAGGCGTGGAGCTGGCACTGCGGATGGCACTGGACGTGCTGAAAGAGGCAGACGAGAGAAAATAGGACAGTCACGTTGCCATTTAACGCCCGCTTTCAACTACCTTTGTGCCATAGTTAAAGCAAATGGAACTGCAAATATGAGCACAGACAAGAACATCCTCATGAATGGAGGAAAAAGCGGCAGAGCGATGCTCCGCCTGCTGGCGACAGCAATGATGCTGCTGGTGTGCGTGACAGCCGTCACGGCACAAGACATAACGGAAGAATGGGTGAAGCGCAACTACACGAAGCGCGAAGTGATGATCCCGATGCGCGACGGCGTGCGTCTGTTCACCTCAATCTACGAACCCGTGAACGCCGCCAAGCCCACACCTATAATAATGAGCCGCACGTGCTATCAGGCCGGCCCTTACGGCGAGGGATACTCGCGCAGCCTGTGGGGCAAGCTGGCCAACTACGTGCGTGAGAGATATGTCATAGTGTTTCAGGACGTGCGCGGCAAATGGATGAGCGAAGGCGAGTTTGTAGACGTGCGTCCGTTCATCGAGAACAAGACAAGCAACAAGGACATCGACGAAGCAAGCGACACCTACGACACTGCCGAATGGCTGGTCAACAACGTGCGCACCAACGGCAACATCGGCGTACTGGGAACATCATATCCAGGCTTCTACACCGTCATGGCAGGACTGAGCGGACACCCTGCGGTCAAGGCAGTGGCACCGCAGGCACCGGTGACCGACTGGTGGATGGGCGACGACTATCACCACCACGGAGTGTTCATGCTGACAGACATGATGAACTTCCTCGGCCAGTTCTTCGGCCGTCCGCGCCCCGTGCCGACGACCCGCCTCTCACCTATGAAGCCATACTATAACGACGACGAATATTCGTTCTACCTGCGGCAGAAGACACTGAAGAACATCGGCGAGATAATGGGCGACAGCATCCGCTTCTGGCAGGACATGAAGCAACACCCCAACTATGACGACTGGTGGAAGGCGCGTGACTCGCGCCGGCATCTGCATGACGTGAAGCCGGCAGTGCTGGTCGTTGGCGGACTGTTTGACGCAGAAGACTGCTACGGCACCTTCGGCGTGTACAAGGCAATACAGAAGCAAAGCCCCGAGACGAAGCTGCAGTTCATCATGGGACCCTGGTTCCACGGTGCATGGGAGCGCGACAAGGGCAACCACCTTGGCGACATCTACTTCGGTGCGAACACATCGGAGTACTATCTGAACGACGTGGAGTACAGCTTCTTCCAGTACTATCTGAACGGCGAGGGCGCAGAGCCGGACAACGCCAACCCTGTGACGATGTATGTGACAGGTGCGGACAAGTGGACGCACTATGACGTGTGGCCGCCGAAGGATGCCAAGGAGATGTCGCTGTACCTGAATGCCGACGGCACCCTGAGCGAGACAGCCCCTGTGGCATCGCGCTCGTTCGCCGAATACACGAGCGACCCCAACCACCCCGTGCCCTATACGGACAAGATAAACAAGAGCCGCCAGCGCGAGTACATGACCGGCGACCAACGCTTTGCCAGCCGCAGACCCGACGTGCTGACGTTCCGATCGCCGGTGCTGACGAAAGACGTGACGCTTGCCGGCGAGGTGACAGCCGACCTCGACGTGGCGATAAGCACCACCGATGCGGACTTTGTGGTGAAGATTATCGACGAATATCCCGAGGACTTCAAGTACAGCAAGGAGATAGAGCAGAAATTCAATGACGGCAAGCCGCTGACGACAATCATGGGCAGCTACCAGATGCTGGTGCGTGCCGAGACCATGCGCGGACGCTATCGCAACAGCTTCGAAGAGCCTGAAGCATTCCGGCCTGGACAGATAACGAAGGTAAGGTTCGACCTGCCCGACATCTCCCACTGCTTCAAGGCAGGACACCGGATTGTCATTCAGGTGCAGAGCAGCTGGTTCCCGCTTAACGACCTGAACCCGCAGCAGTTCATCAACATGTATGAGGCCGAAGAGAAGGACTTCGTGAAGTCGGACATCAAGGTCTACACACAGAAGAACCACGCATCGAGAATCATTGTCCACCAAGTAGAGACGGGCGATTGAAACTTTTCATTATATTT
>CAVERK010000162.1:0-4393 GCA_963618035.1 bacterium | reverse complement strand
GACTTAATACATCTTCTGCAACGACTTAGGTTATCCTGCACAAGCTCTTCCCATAACCCAACACCCATAACCCATCACCCAACACCCATCACCCAACACCCAACACGCGCCCCCAAAACTTCCCCCTTGTTTTGTTCTCTTCCCAACTTGCACTAACTTTGCGGCACGTTTTTTTTGACATTCATTCCCGATGAAACAATACAAGACCATAAACAATGTGGTTGGTTGGGTGGTGTTCCTCATTGCCGCAACCGTCTACTGCATGACCATTGAGCCGACAGCCAGCTTTTGGGATTGTCCGGAGTTCATAACCACAGGATATAAACTTGAGGTCGGACATCCGCCAGGCGCACCGTTCTTCATGCTCGTTGCCAACCTCTTCTCACAGCTGGCATCGGACACCACGCAGGTGGCTAAGATGGTGAACTACATGAGTGCGCTGATGAGCGGGGCGTGCATCCTCTTCCTGTTCTGGACAATAACGCACTTGGCACGCAAGCTGATCATCGGCGACGGACAGCACGTCAGCACTGCACAGATAGTGGCAGTCATGGGCTGTGGTGTTGTCGGTGCCCTGGCATACACGTTCAGCGACACGTTCTGGTTCAGTGCGGTCGAGGGCGAGGTCTATGCCTTCTCGTCGCTGTTCACTGCCGCCGTGTTCTGGCTCATCCTGAAGTGGGAAGACTGTGCCGACCAGCCCCACAGCGACCGGTGGCTGGTGCTGATAGCCTACCTCACGGGACTGAGCATCGGCGTACACCTGCTGAACCTGCTGTGTCTGCCTGCCATCGTACTGGTCTACTACTACAAGCGCAGCCCCAATGCCACGACCGTAGGCTCGCTGTTCGCTCTCGTCGTCTCGGCGGCACTCGTGGCTGCCGTGCTCTATGGCATCGTGCCTGGCATCGTCAAGGTCGGCGGCTGGCTCGAACTGCTGTTTGTCAACAAGTTGGGCATGCCGTTCAACACAGGCGTGGTGGTCTACATCGTCCTGCTTGCAGCCGTGATAGTGTGGAGCCTCTACGAGACATACGCTCAACGGAGCGGGCGCAGGATGAACGCATCGTTCGTGCTGACCGTAGGCTTCATGGGCATCCCGTTCTATGGTCACGGAGTGTCGGCTGCCATCATAGGCACGGCAGTCCTCGTCGCACTGTGGATTCTGCTGCAACCAAGCATACAGGGACGCTTCAAGCCGCAGTGGCGCGTGTCGGCACGTACGCTCAACACCACGCTGCTCTGCATCATGATGATCGTGATTGGCTACTCGTCGTATGCCCTCATCGTGATACGCTCCACCGCCAACACGCCGATGGACCAGAACTCACCCGAGGACATCTTCACCCTCGGCGAATATCTCGGACGCGAACAGTATGGCACCCATCCGCTGTTCTACGGCCCTGCATTCACGTCGCAGGTGGCATTGGTCGAGAACAAGGCAGAGGGATACTGCGAGCCAAAGGTGGCTTCGCAGACCACGAAGTGGATACGCAAGGAGAAAGCCACACCCGACGAGAAGGACAGCTACATCGAGACCGTGGGCTCCACCGAGTACGAGTATGCGCAGAACATGCTGTTCCCGCGCATGCACAGCAGCATGCTCAACCACCCGCAGCTCTACAGGGCGTGGATGGACATCAAGGGGCATGACGTTCCCTACGACCGTTGCGGAGACGTCATGATGGTCAACATCCCGACCCAATGGGAGAACATCAAGTTCTTCTTCTCGTATCAGGTGAACTGGATGTACTGGCGATACTTCATGTGGAACTTCGCCGGCCGGCAGAACGACATCCAGGGCAACGGAGAGATTGAGCACGGCAACTGGATCACTGGCATCCCGTTCATCGACAACATGATGCTGGGCAACCAGGACCTTCTGCCCACGGAGCTGAAGGAGAACAAGGGCCACAACGTGTTCTACTGCCTGCCGCTGCTGCTCGGCCTCGTCGGACTGTTCTGGCAGGCATACCGCAGTCAGAAGGGCATACAGCAGTTCTGGGTGGTGTTCTTCCTGTTCTTCATGACGGGACTTGCCATTGTGCTCTACCTGAACCAGACGCCTGGACAGCCGCGTGAGCGCGACTATGCCTATGCCGGCTCGTTCTATGCCTTTGCCATCTGGATTGGTCTCGGCGTTGCCGGCATTGCACGGCTGATAGAGAAGGCCAAGGTCAAGCCACTGCCGGCAGCAGCCATCGCCTCCGCAGTGTGCGTGCTCGTACCCATACAGATGGCAAGCCAGACGTGGGACGACCACGACCGCAGCGGCCGCTATCTGTGCCGTGACTTCGGACAGAACTACCTCAACTCGCTTCAGGAGCAGGGCAACCCGATAATCTTCACCAACGGCGACAACGACACCTTCCCGCTGTGGTACAATCAGGAGACCGAAGGCTTCCGCACCGATGCACGCACGTGCAACCTCTCATACCTGCAGACCGACTGGTACATAGACCAGATGCGCCGCCCTGCCTATGACTCGCCGTCGCTGCCCATCGGCTGGAGCCGTGCGGAATACATCACGGGTACCAACGAGATTGTCCCCATTCAGCCCGACTACAAGCGCAGCATCGATGCCCTGTATGCCGAGGCACGCAAGCAGGTGGAGGACGGCACGAACCCCGACGCGATGAAGAACGTGGCGGAGCAGTTCGGCGACAACCCGTATGAGCTTCACAACATACTCGACCACTGGGTACGCAGCGAGCACGAAGACCTGCGGCTGATACCGACAGACAGCATCGTGCTCAAGGTGGACAAGGATGCCGTGCGCCGCAGCGGAATGATGATCCCTGGCGACAGCATACCTGACTATATGCACATATCCCTGAAGGGCAAGCGCGCTCTCTACAAGAGCGAGCTGATGATGCTCGAGATACTTGCCAACTGCAACTGGGAACGTCCGCTCTATATCGCCATCAGCGTAGGGCCTGACAACCAGCTCGGCATGGCCGACCACTTCATCCAGGAGGGCTTGGCATACCGCTTCACTCCGTTCGACAGCAAGGTGACGGGCGTGAAGATTGACTCGGAGAAGATGTTCGACAACCTGATGAACAAGTTCCGCTTTGGCAACCTCGAGCAGCCTGGACTGTACATCGACGAGAACGCACAACGCCTCTGCTACTCCCACCGCCGCGTGTTCTCGCAACTCGTCGAACAGCTCATGAAGGAAGGCAAACGGGACAAGGCACTGGCGGCACTGGAGTATTGCGACAAGGTGATACCGTCATACAACGTGCCTTACGACTATCAGAACGGGGCCGTGCAGATGGCAACGGCATACTATCAGCTGGACAAGACAGACAGGGCAGACAACATCCTTGTCTCCCTTGCGGACAAGGAAGTGGAGTACATGACGTACTACCTCAGCCTCGACGACTACCGCTTCTCGGTCTCTGTCAGTGAGTTTGAGTATCACACGGCGGTGCTCGACCGCATAGTGACGGTGATGGAGACTTTCGGGTCTGACCGCATGGCAGACTACGACAGCAAGCTGAACGATCTGTATGGCATCTACCGTACGCGCGTGAAGTGACGGAGAGACGTTGCCGGCAGGCAGGGAAACAAGAGATAGAGATGCTGATAGAGCAACCGCCACAACTGTTCAGAAGGATTTACCCCTCCGCCCTCTGGCGCATCAGGCCGGAGGAGAAGGCTGTCTATCTGACGTTCGACGACGGCCCCATTCCCGAGGTCACGCCGTGGGTGCTCGACCTCTTGCGCAGTCATGGCATCAAGGCCACGTTCTTCGTCGTCGGTGACAACGTGCGCAAGCATCCCGACATATATAATATGGTGTTGGCAGACGGTCATGTCATCGGCAACCACACATACAATCACATCAAGTGTTGGGAGTACAACTCCATCAGCTACATGAAGAACGTGGCAGAAGCCGATGGCTATGTCCACTCAAAGCTGTTCCGTCCGCCGCACGGCTTCATGAACCACTTCCAATACAAGCGGCTGCAGGCGGCAGGATACACCATCGTGATGTGGGACCTCGTGACGCGCGACTACAGCAAGAAGCTGCGCGGGCCGCAGGTTCTTGCCAACGTGCTCCGCTATGCCCGCAACGGCTCCATCATAACCTTCCACGACTCCCTGAAGTCGTGGAGCAACGGCAACCTGCAGTACGCCTTGCCCCGTGCCATCGACTTCCTCGAAGAAGAAGGCTACGCCTTCCGCACCATTTAGGCTTTGCCCATAAAAGGCCTCTCCCCAGCCCTCCCCTAAAGGGAAGGGTGCCCCCGTCACCTGTCACACGCCACTGGGCATGTGACCTCAGTCTGAAACGTTTAGCGGACAGCAATATAATGATTACCCAACACGCAACACCCAACACCCAACACCTCTCCTCTTTAACTTTCCTTAACCACCTCCCTAT
>CAVERK010000161.1:0-4448 GCA_963618035.1 bacterium | reverse complement strand
CTAACCGTTCACTTTTCCACACTTCCGTTCACTAATTCCGCGTTTGGGCGGTCAGGTGCCCTAACGATGGGCATTCATAGGGTCTAAGGATGGGCATTCATAGCACCTATGGATGCCCATTTAAAGCACCTAAGAATGGGCATCCTTGGAGGTCAACGATGCCCATCGTTGGAAAACAACGACGGGCATCCCGAAATACTGTCCCTCACATTCTGTTGACGGCATCGCTGCCGGCACCGGTGCCGCGATACTTGCTGCGCGTGGTATTGAACTTATACCTCACGGTCAGCGTGACGTAGCGGCTGTGCCTCCGGTCCGAATCCTGCAGGAGGCTGGCGTTAAGCGTGCGTAGAAAATTACGCGGGTTCTGACCATTCAGGATGTTCTCCGCCTTGACCTCAACCGTCAGGGCTTCGTCCTTGAGGAACGCCTTGCGCAGCGACGCATCAAGTACATACATCGAGCGCATGATCCTGACAATCTCGTAGTTGCCACGGCTCTGCGTGCTCAGGTTGACGTTGGCGGTCAGTCTCCACGGCAGGCTGAAGGCGTTGTTCAGCCGGAACGAGATGATGGGCTTGTTGAACGTGTAGCGCGTGTTGCCGTCGGTGGTGGAGAACCACTGCTTCAGGACCGAGACGCTGTACTGCGGCGACCACAGCCCTATCTTTGGTGACGCGCTGACGTATGCCGTCAGTGTCTTCAGGCTTGGATAATTGGCCTGGCTCAGGAGAAACACCGATTCGTTGTCCTCCAGCTGGCCCATCCAGTAGATTATGGCATTGCGGCGGTCCTGCCATCCGGCGGAGAACTGCAGGAACTTCCACGTTCCGCCCAGCTCTATGCCGTGCACCGTCTCGTTCTTCAGCAGCGGGTTGCCGGTCTGCATCATGAAGCGGTTGGCATAGGTATATGTGCTGCTCAGCTGTGAGTAGCTCGGACGTTGTGTCTTGACGGAGTAGCTCAGCTGCAGGTCCACGTTCCCTATCTGCGTGGCAAGGCTCGCGTTGGGATAGAGGTTGCTGTATGTGCGGCTCTGCTCCGGCTGCCAGATGCCGTCGTTGTAGTATCTGAAGCGCACATACTCGTAGCGCAGCCCTGCGGAGAGCTGTCCCACGGGGGTCTTGTGACCGTATTCGAGGAACGGCGCGGCTGTCAGTTCGGTCAGCTTGTTGTCGGTATTGCCGAGCAGCGGTGTGCCGACGATGTTGTAGAGGTCACGGTGATGGATGTCGGTGTACTCCGCCCCGTAGGTGAGGTCGCCTCCCAGCAGTGGCGACGTGAGCACGAGCTTCGATGCCAGCATGCTGTTGCTTGACGAGCTGCGGGTGTCGACCACGGCCGACTGCGATGTCTCGCTGTGTTCGTCGTTCTGCATATAATCGATGTCCGTGCTGAAGTAAACGTCGGTGTTGAAGTCTATCTGCGTCTTGCCGACAGTGCCGCTGTAGTAGACGTTGGCACGGTGTGTGGGCTTGTTCTTCTCGAGGTCTCTTATGTAGGAGGTCATGTTGTCAAACAGCTCGCCGTTGGCATTGAAGATGCCGGAGTATATGATTGAACCTTTGGATGAGCCAAGAATGTTGGCGGAGTAGCGTGCGCCGATGGAGTGGCCTGAGCTGAAGTCATAGCTGAAGCCGCCCTGAAGGTAATGGTAGCTGTTGCGAAAGCTCTCGTTGTCCATTGCGAGAGACTCCCACAGGGTGTCTCTCTGTGCCGTGATGGTGTTGGTGTTGTCCACGACGCGCTTCCAGCTTCTGTATCTGTATGTGCCGAAGATGTTCAGCCCGCCGTGCCGCCAGTTGAGGTTGGCCAGCTGCGTGGTGTTGCTGTAGCGGTTATAGGCATACGCCGAAGCCGCGTCGATGGCGAAGCCCTCGCCCTGTGCCTTCACGGTGCGTATCCTGATGACCGCCTTGACCGAAGCGTCATAGCGCGACCCTGGGTTGCGTATCACCTCGACGCTCTTGATGTCACTGCCCTTGATGTTGTCCAGCTCCGAGAGGTCCTGCACCTTGCGTCCGTTGATGTAGATGATGGGCGAACCCTTGCCGAAGACCTCCCACCCGTCGTTGGTCTTGGTGACCGTCGGCACGTTGCGGAGCACATCTTCGGCACTGTTGAGCTTGCTCAGCACCGTCCCCTCGATGTTTGTCTGCAAGCCCTCCGCACCCTGGCGGTACTGCGGCATGTGGCCTGTCACCTCGACCTCGCCCAGCAGCTGCGCGTCTTCCTCCATTATGATTGTCCCTGCGTCGCTGCCCGTGCAGCCGACCGTGGTGTCCTTGTACCCCACGGAGCTGACCCTGATGATGCCTCCGTTGCAGCGTGCCTCAAGGCTGAACGTGCCGTCGTCCACGGTCACCGCACCCTTGACGAATGTCGAGTCGGGCATGGACAGCAGGACGACGTTGGCGTATGCCAACGGCTCTCCGCTCCGCGTCTGCACGCGTCCCGTTATGGTTTGTACCGGTGTCTGCCTCGTCTCTACGGATGCAGACATGACTGTTGCCGTGTTTCCCGTTGTTGCCGTTGCGGTGGCAGTGACTGCGAGTAGCAGCATTAGTGATGTAATCTCCCGTTTCATTATCTGTTCTTGTTAAACCTTTCACGCATTAGACGCAGCGTGGCGACGGAAAAGTTGCAGCGGAAGTCCGGATTTTGCTTAAAAAAGGCTGAAAACGTACGTCCGCACTGGTGACTGCATTCAAAAAAGACTACATTTGCGGTAGACGATAATTAACCAAACAGTAATCTTAAAAACCATCGGACAATGAAAGACCTGAAAATGTACATCGGCGGCAAGTTTGTCGCTGAGTCGCACTCGAAGCAGTGGATCGACGTGCTCAACCCCTCGACAGAAGAAGTCATATCGCGTCAGCCTGCCGGCGACGAACACGACACCGACCAGGCTCTGAAGGCCGCACGTGCAGCCCAGGGCGCATGGGCTGCGACGCCTGCCATCGAGCGTGCCAAGTATCTCAACCGCATTGCAGAGGGCATACGCCGCCGCAACGACGAGTTTGTGGACATCATCATGCGCGAGCAGGGCAAGACACTGTCGTGGGCGCAGACAGAGGTGGCGGTCACCGCCGACTACTTCGACTATATGGCTACGTTCGCACGCCACATCGAGGGCGAGGTGATACCGAGCGACCGCCGTGGGGAGACCATCATACTGACCAAGCGTCCCATAGGCGTGGTCGGCGGCATCCTGCCATGGAACTTCCCGTTCTTCCTCATAGCACGCAAGGCCGGAGCAGCCCTGATTGCAGGGTGCACCATCGTGATAAAGCCGTCACAACTCACGCCGGAGAACTGCACCACGTTTGCCGAGGTGGCAGACGAGGCAGGACTGCCTGCGGGCGTAATCAATATCGTGACCGGACGCGGCTCCGTCGTTGGCGACCACATCGCCTCAAGCCCGCTGGCCGACATCGTGAGCGTCACCGGCTCCGTGGGTGCAGGCGCGAGCATCATGGCCGCCGCCAGCAAGAACATCACCAAGGTGTCGCTCGAGCTGGGAGGCAAGGCTCCCGCCATCGTCTTCCCCGATGCCGACCTTGAGAGGGCGGCACAGTGGATTCTCGACAGCCGCATCGGCAACAACGGACAGATATGCAACAACGCCGAGCGCGTGTATGTGCACAAGGACGTGAAGAAGGAGTTCACCGACATCCTGCTGAAGAAGTTCCTGACGGTGAAGGTGGGCGACCCGTGTGCCGACCACACGGTCGACATGGGACCGCTGGTGGAGAAGCGCGCGCTCGAGAGCGTGGAAGCGAAGGTGGAGAAGGCAATCCGGCAAGGGGCAAAGGTGCTCTGCGGAGGACAGCGCGTGGGCACGAAGGGCTACTTCTATCCCGCCACGCTGCTTGACTGCTGCACACAGCAGATGGACATCGTGCACGAGGAGACCTTCGGACCGGTGCTCCCGATTGTGGAGTTCACGGACACGGATCAGGTGATTGCCTGGGCCAACGACGTGGAATACGGACTGGCATCGTCGGTCTTCACCAGCAACATCGACACGGCAGCCAAGGTGTGCCGCAACCTGCAGTTCGGCGAGACGTACGTCAACCGCGAGCACTTCGAAGCGATGCAGGGATTCCATGCGGGCATCAAGAAGAGCGGCATCGGCGGTGCCGACGGCAAGCACGGCATTGACGAATACCTCGTGACGCACGTCACCTATCTCGACACTCACTACGACGAGTGACAGCAAGGCGCATAAGCCGTTTGTAACAAGCTGAAAATCAGTAGTTCCATGAACGTTCATCCATAGCTCTATGGTTGAACGTTCACAGAGCTATGGTTGAACGTCCACAGATGCTGTGGTTGAACGTCCATAGATGCTGTGGTTGAACGTCCATAGATGCTATGGTTGAACGTCCATGGATTTGCATATTTTGGGTGCAGTCTGTCAGCTTCTTCGGGCGAAAAGAAGT
>CAVERK010000160.1:0-4456 GCA_963618035.1 bacterium | reverse complement strand
GTGTTGAAACGCTCAACGCGATAGTCAGCACCCTTGCGGTCTGCGTTTATGCCGTCCTTATACAGCTCTGCATTGTACGTACCGTCGAGGAATGACAGGTCGACGGTCAGGTCGCGTGCCTCACGATTGGTGATGCCGCCGACATACCATGTGCTGCCGCTGCGACGTGCCGTCACGATGTATTCTCCCATCTTGCCGTCAAGGACAACCGTCTCGTCCCAGACAGTCGGGATGCCGGCTATGAACTCCGTACACTCAGGCTCGCGCAGATAGTTTGTAGGCGAGTCGCACATCATGTTCAACGGTGAGTCCAAGACGATGTACAGTCCCAACTGATGGCAACGTGTGCCCTGACTCATCGGCTCGGAGTTTGCAGGGAAGTAGTTCTTGAGACCGCCGTTCAGCATGGCTCCCTGCGTATAGTCCATCGGGCCTGCCGCCTGACGGATGTAGGGAATGGTCACGTCATACTGCAACTGGTCTACAGTTGTTGCCTGCCACTTCATCTGCTCCAGTCCGTGCACACCCTCGAAGTTCACGGCATTGGGATAGGTGCGGTTCAGTCCGGCAGGCTTGTATGTCCCGTGGAAGTCGGCAAGGAGATGATACTTGGCACACATGGCTGCGGCACGGTACATGAACTCGGTCATCGGCTGGTCGTCGCGGTTCATGAAGTCAATCTTGAAGCCCTTGACGCCCATGTCGGAGTAGTACTTGCAGACATTCTCCATGTCGCGGTTGAAGGCATAGTAGCCTGCCCACAGGACTATTCCCACGTTCTTCTGCTTGCCATAGTCCACAATCTCCTTCATGTCTATCTCGGGAATGATCTGCATGAGGTCGGCCTGCAGGTTCACTGCCCAGCCCTCGTCGAGGATGACGTACTCTATGCCCTTGTCGGCAGCAAAGTCGATGTAGTACTTGTATGTCTCGGTATTTATGCCTGCACGGAAGTCCACACCGCTGATGTTCCAGTCGTTCCACCAGTCCCAAGCCACCTTGCCTGGCTGTATCCACGAGATGTCGGTGAGGCGCGAAGGCTCTGCCAGCAGATAGCTCAACGTGGAGGCTGCGATGCCCTTGTCTTCCTTGGCAACGATGGCCACACGCCACGGGAACGAACGCGGACCCTCGACCTTGGCGATATAGTCCTCGCCTTCCTGCACAAGGTCTTCAAGCTGGTTGTGTCCGCCCTGCTTCGTCACCTTGGGATAGGGAGCATTCATGCCGGTCAGCGTGTTGTTGCCGTTGCCCTTCAAGTACAGACCTGGATAACCCTCGAGATTGACCTCGGTGATGCAGACCTTGGCATTCTCTGCGTCGACCACCACGGGGAGGAACGTCAGGTGACCGGTGTTGTACTTCGACAGCTTCTCAACGGTGTAGATGTTCTCAAACGAGTTTGCAAACTGGCTTGCCCAGTCGCCGTCCTTGCCGTCGCGCACATACGATGCCGTCATCGTATAGTCCTTGTCAAAGCTGAATGTCGCTCCGTCGCTGACCACGTTGAACGGTGTCTTGCGTGTTGTCGCGAAGCGGTATGCCACGCCGTCGTTGTAGGCACGGAACTCCACGCTGTAGTCCTTGCGGAAGTTGAGCGTAAGGGCGTTGTAGTTGTCGGTCAATGTCGCTGCCCTGTAGAGCGGCGATGCAATGTCCTGCTTCACGCTGCTGCGCTTGTTGCCACGCAGTGACGGCTTCTGTCCCCACACCTCGCCGGTAGACAGTGTCATGCTGATGGGCGACGGAGCCAGCACCTGCTGTCCGTCAATGCTGATGCTGTATTGCAGCATGTCGCCGACGGTGATTGTCGTGCTCACCTTGCCGTCGGGCGAGGCGAGGGTGAACTGCTTCTGTGCATGGATACCCATGGATACCACGCACAGGAGGCTTAACATTAAGAATAGTCTTCTCATACCTATATATATTATATATGTCTTTATGTGTGTGTTACTCTGCCAGACTGTTTATGACGGAGCGGTTGACCTGACGCACACGCGCCTCGTCCAGCTTTATCACCTTGCGGTCGTATGTCATCAGTCCGTTGACTTCTATCTCCACGTCTGTGGTCTGTGTGTAGACAGCTCCCGAGAAGCCGCGTGCCACCATGTCCTTCAGCTGCTCGGCATACTTCACGTACTCGTTGGTCACCTCTGCCTCGGTGTTGAACTGCACGTAGCCCCAGTTGCGGTCAGGCTCCCAGATGTGGTCTCTCACCACACGGCCTATGCCGCCATACTCGCCCAGCACGTTGACTCTCTGGGCATCGAACAGATACATAGACGGTTGCGGATAGTTGTGCAGGTCGAGGATGTCGCCCGTGGTGTAGAAGTTGCCGCCACTGGCAGGATTGACCAGGCGCGACGGGTCGTAAGCCTTTGTCCACTCGGCAATCTCGGCAGTCTTGAACTGTCCCCATGCCTCGTTGAACGGAACCCATACGGCTATGCTCGGATAGTTGTACAGTGCGTCCATCTCTTCCTTCCACTCCTTGCGGAAGTTGGCTTCCGACGTGGCAGAGCGTGTCACCTCAGTGCCTGTGAAGTAATGGTGGTTCTGCCATTCGGGGTTCTTGTCGCCGCTGGGCATATCCTGCCATACGAGTATGCCCAACTGGTCGCAGTAGGTGTACCAGCGTGCAGGCTCAACCTTTATGTGCTTGCGGATCATGTTGAAGCCGAAGTCCTTGGTCTTCTGTATGTCGTACTTCAGAGCCTCATCGGTGGGAGCCGTGTACAGTCCGTCGGGCCACCATCCCTGATCCAGAGGGCCATACATGAAGATGTTCTTGTTGTTCAGCTGCATGCGCATTATGCCGTCCTTGTCGCGTGCCATGGATATCTTGCGCATGGCGGCGTAGCTGTCGACAGCATCCACCTCACGTCCGTTCTTCAGCAGGCTGACCTTCAGCGTGTACAGATGCGGGCTGTCGGGAGTCCACAGCTTGGCATCGGCAGGCATGGCTACGCTTACGGGCAGTCCGTTGACCGACGCCCCTTCGGCAATCTTGGCCGTTCCGTCAAACACCTGCACCTTTGCCTGATAGCCTGCCGCAGCCGTGCTCGTCTGCACGTCGACGTTCAGCTCGTGGCTGTCGATGTCCGGAGTGATCTTCAGGTCGGCAATGTGTGCTTCAGCCACCGGCTCCATCCACACGGTCTGCCAGATGCCACTGACGGGCGTGTACCAGATGCCGCTCGGCTCGCTCACCTGCTTGCCGCGTGGCTGATAGCTCTTGTCGGTCGGGTCCCACACCCTTACGGTCAGCGTGTTGCCGCCTTTTGCTGCAAGAGCATCGGTGATGTCGAGCGAGAAGGGAGTGAAGCCGCCTGTGTGGCCTCCTACCATCACATTGTTGACCCACACGTCTGCCTTCCAGTCCACAGCACCGAAGTGCAGCAGCACGCGCTTGCCTGCCCATGTCTTAGGCACGTTGAACTCACGGCTGTACCACAGCTCCTGCTTCTCCGTCGGGTGCTTCCCCACGCCCGACAGCGACGACTCCACGGCAAAGGGCACCAGAATGTCGCCGTCATAAGCCTGCGGCGCAGCCTCTCCCTTGTCACGGATGGCATACTTCCACATTCCGTTCAGGTTCTGCCACTCCTGACGTTCCATTACGGGACGCGGATACTCAGGCAACACGTTATCAGGATTGATTTGTTCAGCCCACTGGGTCTTGATCTTGTCGCCCACAGGCTTCCACTGCGCATGGCTGTATGTGCACAGCGTCAGTGCAGCAGCCGCAAGAAGGAAAAACTTCTTCATTTTTTTGACTTAAGGTTTCTATAAAGTTAAACAAGCTCGCCTGCCATCATGCAGGCAATATTAATTGTCAGTACAAACATACGAAAAATATCACACTGTCTGTTACCAAACTGACTATGTTTTTGATGCATCACAGTTATCAAACGTCTATGATGTTTAAATAATGTTACAAAACGAACCTTTTCTGCCGCTTTGTTTGTCACTCTCGATATTGTCCCTACCTTTGCACCGTGTTTTTCATAGTATTAGATTTAAGGTTAATGAAAAGGTTGGAGTACAGCGGTACTCCTTTTTTTTTGTCCGTTGCTCTCCGAGGGTGCGACGCGCACTCCGAATATACAGGGATTTACTTGTCCGTCTGCCTTAGGATTTGCCTAATGTAGGCATCGGAGACGTTACTTATCTCACTCTTGTCGTAAATGGCCAAGAGCGAGATGTCGAATATTTCGTCCGTAACCTTAGAAACTGTTTAAATTTCAATCTTGGATTCTGCAAAGCATGAGTCGGCAGAATGCGAGTTGTACCATGGCTACCCCTGTATCAGAGTGGAATTCATAATCCATGGCTATCCGCCTGAAGTTCTCCAGCCATGAGAATGAACGTTCCACTATCCAGCGTTTCGGAATGATGTTAAACTTCTTCGGGGACTCGTCCTGCCGCGTGACGACGGAGAACTCACATCCGAGTT
>CAVERK010000159.1:0-4504 GCA_963618035.1 bacterium | reverse complement strand
AAGAGGATTGCATTCAAAAAGTTTTTCCTCATAAATCAATTAATTTAATAAAACAACATTGTTTGTAGATATTCATATAAGCCACCGCCACGCACCACTGTACATGACGACGAATTTCCTGCAAAGAAAAGCATTTGTTATGATTATATATGCAATAGGGGGGGGTTAATGAATGTTAAAGGGGAGGAGAGGGAGGCGTTGGGTGTTGGGTGTTGCGTGTACGACCATGGGATATGGGAGATCCGACGTATGGACAATATCTTCGAGGCACCACAGCAGGATGCCTACACCACAGGACATGGTTCTTCCCCAGTAATTTTCTACTGATCCGATTTTTGACGTGCAGTGCCGGCTCTTGGAGGACGGACAAAAAAAGACGGCCGCTGCATCACGCAGAGACCGCCCGTAGCAAAAATCCGTTGTTACACCTATAAACTTAAAAACTTGGATCTAAAAAAGTCTAAAGTGTGCATTCGTACAACCCGTTTTGCAGTTAATACTTAAATCAAGTTCATCTTCTCCATTCCCGCCGGAATGGCTTCTCGAATGTGTTTCATTTACATCTTGAAGTTTGCATTTGTCGCCTTTTGCTGATACAAAGGTGGGGCTTGCGCACGACGAATCTCCACCTTCGCCCTTAAAAACGAAAACATGACGCTTTAAGGCGAATGGCGTGCCGGTCAGTGCGGTGCGGGTGCTGCGGCTACAGGGTGGTGTGCCTCATTGTCCCCCGAGGCGGGAGAAGAATTCGAGCACGTCGTCCCATGTCTTGTAGGGGTCTTCGCCGAAGGGGATCAGGGTGCCCATGAAGCTGTCGGCTCCGCAGCCGCCGTGGGCATCGATGAGGTAGTCGCCGTAGCTCAGGTTCTTGTGCGTGGACAGGATGAGACGGTCGTAGGCAGGCACGCCGAGCCACTGTTCTGTCCATGCTGCCTTCTCGGCCCAGACTTCAGGCTCGTTGTATGGCGCACTGGCGAGCACATACACGTCGTAGGTCTTGGCAAGGGTGTGGAACGCCTTGACCGCCGCACCGTGGGGAGAGACACTGCGCCGCCACCCGTCACGGCAGTCGGCAAGGGTGTCGTCGATGCTGATGTAGAGTACCGGCCGCTCACGTCCCTGCTGGCGGTCGTCAATCCACTGGATGACGGGCATGAGCGCATGTACCAGCGTGTGGTCGTTGAGATAGTGTCCGCCGTCGAAGCGTATGGCATTGGCATAGTGCTCGGAGAACAGTCCGATGGTGTCGACCAGATCGTCGTGGATGCCGAACAGACCGTAGACGCGCTGCTGCTCGCCAGCGTCTGCGGCGTGGGCGAAGCAGTGGGTGGACGTCTCCTGAAACTCGGCAATGAGTTGCTTGTTGACAAGAAAGGCCGTCTGTCCGTCCGCCCGCGGATTGTGGAACTCCTGGCGGCCCATCATGTTGTGGCTGACCATGGTGTCCGCAATGCGGAACGCAGGATTAATGAGGATGCGGTCGATGCCGTAGAGCATCTCGGCATACATTCCACCCATCGACGTGCCTACTATGAGGTCGGGCTTCGTGTCGGTGCAGATGCCGTGCAGCAGGGTCATGGCTTCGGCAGGGCGTACCGGCAGGTCGGGAGCGATGACCTCTGCCTTGGGCAGCAGCATGCGCAGCCCACGTGCCGAGCCTGATGCTCCAGACGAGCCGAATCCGTGTACGTAGAGTATCTTCTTGCCCGCCATCAGGTCGGGCCTGCATTCTTCGTTGTTTGGTTCCATGGTCTGCCGTGTCTTGATGTGGCGGCAAAGGTACGGCAAAAAGTCGAACGCCATGCTCCCGCTGCCGGTGCAAAACAAACGGCTCAGACATCCCGCACATCGGCAGGGATGCCTGAGCCGAAAGCTCTCTCTCAGCGTGCCGTCACTGTGCGGCTGCCTCTTTCTTCTTGCCCGTGACGAAGAGCATGCCGTTCATGGCTGTGCCCTTGAGTGTGCCGTCCTCCTGAAGGTCAACGGTGAAAGGCACGTCGTAGCCCTGCGAGAACATACCGAAGTCGATGTGCTTCTTGCCGTCCCAAACCACGTCGTACAGCTCGATGCTGTCCTGCACACCCTCGCTGGTGCATACGCCCTCCAGCTTTCCGTCCTTCACGCTGAACGTCACGTTCATGGGTGTCAGACCCATCGGAGTGTCAAGCTCCATCGACCATGTGCCGAGGAACGGGCTTTTCTGCACATCCTGTGCGGCTGCGTTGCCTGCCAGGCCGAACGTCATGGCGGCCAGGCATGTCAGTAAAAACAAAAACTTCTTCATATCCTTAATAGTTAAAATATAAAAGGTTAGCATTGTCACTGTCGCAATGCGACTGTTCCGATGCAAAGGTGACAATATGCGGCATTGGCGGTTGCACAAATTCGACGAACGGGCATAATTCTTCGACAGACAGGCGGCTGATGAAAAAATAAAATGCCAAATGCTTGCGTATCTCGTGCAGCACCTATACTTTTGACGTTCATAAGTGTTTAAAGCGAAGATTTTATCTAATACATCAATCTAAATACACATTAAAATGATTTCAAGAAGAAGTTTCCTTAAGGCATCTGCCCTGGCATTGGGCGGCATCAGCCTTCCGTCGCTCACGTCTTGTGGCAGCAACGGCAGTAGTGCGGACAGCGCAGCAGCTCCCGCAAAGAAAGAGTACCTCGGTCTTCAGACCTACTCACTGGGTCAGGAGCTGGCAGCAGACGTTCCCGCAGGTCTGGCAAAGGTGAAGTCGTTCGGCTACACCGACCTGGAGCTTGCAGGCTATAACAACGGCCGTATTCATGCCGGCTACGGCGACGGCGACGAGGGTTACCTGCCCGCCGACTACAAGAAGCTGTGCGATGACACCGGCCTGAACATCCTTTCGGCTCACCTCGGCACTCCCTCGCAGTACAAGACTCCGGAAGCTGAGTTCACAGAGCAGTGGAAGAAGACCGTGGAAGACCACGTGGTATTGGGCTGCAAGTACATCGTAGACCCGAGCATGCCTCAGTGTGCAACCGTAGACGAGGTGAAGCAGGCTTGCGACCGCTTCAACCTGGCCGGCAAGATCTGCAAGGACGCAGGCATACAGTTCGGTTATCACAACCACAACAACGAGTTCACCAAGATTGCAACTCCTGAAGAGACAAAGGCAAAGCGCGACGAGATAGCAAACATGATCAAGACACGCTTCAACCGCGAGCCGACAGAGGATATGATCAACAACATGATGCGTCGCAACCAGCCTGGCACAATGTACGAGCAGCTGTATATGGACAACACCGATCCCGCATTGGTAGTGTTCCAGCTCGATGTATATTGGGCAATGATTGGCGACCAGGATCCGTGCGAGTGGATTGCTGACCACAAGGACCGCATCAAGCTGCTCCACATCAAGGATCGTTGGATCATTGGCGACAGCGGCATGATGAACTGGAAGAACATCTTCACAACCGCAAAGAACTGCGGCATCGAGCACTTCTTCGTAGAGCTGGAAAGCGACTCTAAGGGACGCACACAGTTTGAAGGCGTGGAGAAGAGTGCACAGTTCCTGCTGGCACAGGACTACGTTTGGTAAGTCGCGCGGTCATGCGCCGTCAAGTAGGCGGCGCGTGAAGCAGACTTAGCCGTATTGAATAAATGAGTGTGGGAGCATGAGCCTCAAGAGGCTTCTGCTCCCACACATTGTATATGCACGTCTGAGGCCACTTTGCCAATATGCAGTGCGGTGAAAAAGTAAGTAGTACTTCAATGACAAAGTAAGTACTACTTCAAGAGCAAAGTAAGTACTACTGACTTGACCAAGTAAGTAGTACTTACTTTACTGACCTAACTTTAGTGCGCGTTTCCTGCTTGACAATGATATTGCCGATAAGGATTCGTTTATGGACTTTTTGAATGAACTCATATAGAAAGGAGGTTCTTATGAGAACTGCCAATGAAATCGTTTCCAAACTGAAAGACCATCAGTCTTCCACCCCGTCCAAGTGGCGCGAGAATGCCGAGTGGCGCATGGCCAACAAGCCGTGGCTCCGCTACTCGCAGCATATCGCCATGATGATGCTCGACAAGATGGAGGAACTGGGCATGACCCAGAAACGCCTCTCCGAACTCATGGGCTGCAGCCAGCAGTATGTCTCCAAAGTACTCAAAGGCCAGGAGAACCTCTCCCTCGAAACGCTCTCCAAAATCGAACGTTGTCTCCATATCCAAATCATATGCATAAGCCATTAAGCAGGACTATCCCCCATGAGCCGCTATCCGCTAGCATGATGTTTCCTGCAAAGGAGTTAAAGCCGTAGGACAACATTGCCTTACGGCAGAAAAAAGAACATTAATCGTGTTGCCCCGAGACATTAATCGAAATGCCCCAAGACATTAATGTCTCGACCCCTAACGATTAATGTCATTTTTTTGAGGGGTCAGACCACCCGTCTGTGGACGTTCAACCCTATGTCATATCCTGATTTAGCTTGTCAGTTTTCCGGTTATATTACTGCTTCACTT
>CAVERK010000158.1:0-4557 GCA_963618035.1 bacterium | reverse complement strand
GGCACCCTAACGATGCCCATTCATGGGGTCTAAGGATGGGCATTCATAGCACCTAAGGATGCCCATTTAAAGGACCTAAGAATGGGCATCCTTGCACCCTAACGATGGGCATCGTTGTAATACATTGAAAATCAGCGTTTCCATGGACGTACGTCCACAGGTTCTATGGCTGTACGTCCAGAGGTCCTGTGACTGTACGTTCAGAGGTTCCCTGACTGTACGTCCAGAGATCCCGTGACTGTACGTTCAGAGACAAGCTGACAAGTGAAGCAGTAACATAACCGAGAAACTGACAAGCTAAATCAGGATATGACATTTTACGGTCACGGCTACGGTGATTGTGGCGGATATTCCCTACCTTTGCCCTTAATTCGGCATGTGGAGGATGCCGAGGCAAGAGACGACGGACTAAAGAGAAGAGCAAGCACATGAGCGTTATAGACCTGATAAAGAAGCACGGACGGACGGCATTCTCGTTTGAGCTGCTGCCGCCGCTCAAGGGCAACAACATAGACAAGCTGTTTCAGGCCATTGATATGCTGCGCGAGTTTGACCCGCAGTACATAAACATCACGACACACCGCAGCGAGTATGTCTACAAGGACAAGGGCAACGGCCTGTATGAGCGGCGGCGCGTGCGTCGCCGGCCAGGGTCGGTGGCTGTGGCAGCTGCCATCAAGAACAAATACGGGCTGCCGGTGGTGCCGCACGTGCTTTGCAGCGGATATACGCGCGAGGACACGGAGTATGAGCTGATTGACTTGCAATTCCTGGAGATATATGACCTGCTGGTGTTGCGCGGCGACAAGGCCCGCGACGATGCGGGCTTCGTGCCGGAGAGGGGAGGCAACGGCCATGCGCTGGACCTGATTGCACAGGTCAACGACTTCAACCGAGGCGTCTCCGTCGACGGTGAGGAGATGCGTGCTCCGGCAACGCCGTTCACCTATGGCGTGGCGTGCTATCCCGAGAAGCATGAGGAGGCTCCGAACATTGACAGCGACATCAGATACCTGAAGATGAAGCAGGATGCCGGAGCGCAGTATGCCGTGACGCAGCTGTTCTACGACAACAGCAAGTTCTTCAGCTTCGTGGAGCGGGCGCGGCAAGCCGGTGTGACGATGCCCATAATCCCAGGCATCAAGCCGTTCAGGAAGCTGAGCCAGCTGACGGTGATCCCGAAGACCTTCAAGGTGGACCTGCCACAGGACCTTGTGAACGAGGCTCTAAAGTGCAGGAATGACGAGGAGGCATGGCACGTAGGCGTGGAGTGGGGCATTGCGCAGTGCAAGGAGCTGGCGGCTGCCGGCGTGCCGAGCCTGCACTTCTACTCCATCGGTGCTGCCGACAGCATAAAGGCGATTGCCAAGGAGGTGTATTGACACACACAGGGGGAAGAGGTGATGTTCGGATTTGACGATGTGGTGGGACAGGCGGAAGCCAAGGAGAGGCTGCTTGCCGAGGCAGGAAGCGGACAGATTCCGCACGCCATGCTGATGTGCGGCCCGCACGGATGCGGCAAGATGGCATTGGCACTGGCATACGCACACTACCTCAGCTGTCCGGAGAGGACCGGCAATGCACCGTGCGGACGTTGTCCGCAGTGCCAGCAGTGGGAGAAGCTGATGCATCCCGACGTTCACTTCATGTTCCCCATCGTGAAACGCAAGAAGGACGGGCTGGAGACCTGTGACGACTACCTGCCGCTGTGGCGGCGCATGCTGACGGAGAGCACATACTTCTCCTATGCGCACTGGATGGACACGATTGAGGTGGGGAACAGCCAACCCATCATATACTCGCGCGAGAGCGACGAGATTGCACACAAGCTGAGCCTGAAATCGGTGGAGGGAGGATACAAGACTGTCATAATCTGGTTGCCCGAGAAGTTTCAGGAGGATTGTGCCAACAAGATGCTGAAGCTGCTGGAAGAGCCGCCACGGAAGACGCTGTTCTTCCTCGTGAGCGAGGAGCCGGAGAAGATCCTGCCCACGATAGTGAGCCGCACGCAGAGGTTCGAGATGAAGCGCGTGGACGACGGTGACGTGCAGTATGCGCTGGAGAACCGCCTGGGCGTGAACCCCGAAGATGCGAGGACGATAGCCCGCATGGCAGGAGGCGACTTCGTGAGGGCACTGGAGACCATAAGGATAGACAACGACAGCGAATACTTCTTCAACAGCTTCGTGAGCCTGATGCGGCTGGCATACCAGCGCAAGCTGAAGGAGCTGAAGAAATGGAGCGAAGAGATGGCATCGCTGGGACGCGAGAAGCAGAAGGACTTCCTGGGCTACTGTCAGCGCATGGTGAGGGAGAACTTCATCTTCAACCTGCACCGCAGCGAGCTGAACTACATGAGCGCACGCGAACGCGGCTTTGCCGAGCGGTTTGCGCCGTTCATCAACGAGAAGAACGTGATGGGCATCGAACACGAACTGAGCGAAGCACAGGAACACATCGAGAAGAACGTGAACGCGAAGATGGTGTTCTTCGACTTTGCCATGCAGGTGATTGTTTTGATACTGAGACGGTGACCATATAGATATATATACACACACGACAAAAGACAGAGAGGATACGTTTATGTACAGCATACACAAGTGCCACAACGGACTGTGCTGCAAGGGCGTGGGGCGGCATGACAAGCAGCTTGACACCTACGACTGGCTTGCAGACATCCCTGGCAACAGCACCGAGACAGACTATGTGGAGGTGCAGTTCAAGAACACGCGAAAGGGATACTACCGCAATGCCAACCACCTGCCGCTCGAGAAGGGCGACGTGGTGGCTGTGGAGGCTTCGCCAGGACACGATATCGGCGAGGTGACACTGACAGGCCGTCTGGTGGAGCTGCAGATGAAGAAGGCCAACATTCACTCGGTGGACGAGCTGAAGCGCGTCTACCGCAAGGCCAAGCCCGTGGACATGGAGAAGTATCGTGAGGCCAAGGCCCGCGAACACGACACGATGATTGAGTCGCGGCAGATTGCACAGCGGCTGAACCTGCAGATGAAGATAGGCGATGTGGAGTATCAGGGTGACGGCAACAAAGCCATCTTCTACTACGTCGCCGACGAACGCGTAGACTTCAGGCAGCTCATAAAGGTGCTGGCGGAGGCCTTTCATGTGCGCATAGAGATGAAGCAGATAGGAGCACGGCAGGAGGCGGGACGCATCGGCGGCATAGGCCCGTGCGGACGCGAGCTGTGCTGTGCCACGTGGATGACATCGTTTGTGTCGGTGTCGACGAATGCGGCACGCCTGCAGGACATATCGCTGAACCCGCAGAAGCTGGCAGGACAGTGTGCCAAGCTGAAGTGCTGCCTGAACTATGAGGTGGACTGCTATGTGGAGGCACAGAAACGCCTGCCGTCGCGCGAGATCACGCTGGAAACGACAGACGGCACATACTACTTCTTCAAGGCCGACATACTGGCGAACACCATCACATATTCCACCGACAAGCGCATACTGGCAAACGAGGTGACGATTAGCGGCCGCCGTGCGTTCGAAATCATAAACATGAACAAGCACGGACAGAAGCCCGACAGCCTTGAGGGAGACGAGCAGCCGAAGACCGAACGCGGGCCTGTGGATCTGGTGGAGCAGGAGAGCCTGACACGGTTTGACCGCGCCAAGAAGCCGCGCAACAAGAAGAGGAAGAACAAGCCGAACAACAACGGCGGCGGCAACGGCACACAGCAGGCACCGGCCCAACACGAGGCGACGGATGCCGACAGCAACAACCATAAGCGCGGCAGGGGCGGTGCGGGCAACGGCAACAACGGCAACAACCGTCAGCAGCAACAGCCGCAACAGAACCAGCAGCGGCGCAGAGAACGCCAGCAGCAGGACAGGGAGCAACGTCCGCGCAGAGACAGGCGCGAACGGACGGCGGCAGACCCTGCAAGCCAGCCGCAGCAGCAAGCGAACAAGCCTGCCGACAATAATGGCCCAGCACAGGAATAGGAGCAACAGACCGAAGATGAGGACGACGGTGGCGATGGTGGCAGTCGCTGCCGTGGTGGCGTTGTGCCTGCTTGCGGCGTGCGACCCGTCGACGCTCGTGCACACCTATGCCCATGTCGACGGTGGCGTGTGGCGGCGTACGGACACGCTGCTGATAGAGTCCGAACTGCTGGACTCGGGGCGTGTCGGGCGTATGTATATAGACGTGCGCAGCAACAGACGCTATCCCTATGCCAACTTGGGCATACTGATTGAGGGGACAGGTCCCGACTCCACGCTCGTGTTCCCGCAGAGGGAGGTGGAGGTGCAGCTGACCGGCGGGCACGGACGCTCCAATGGCAGAAACGGTCGTGACGGCATGATCATCAGCGAGATGGCCGTCGGCACGCTGCGCATGGAGAAGCAGGGGATGTACCGCTTCCGGATTGTGCAAAGCATGACAGACAGCATCCTGAACGGCATCTGCGACATCGGGCTCAGGATTATTGCTGTCCGCTAAAACTCGAAAGGTCATAGATATTCCGCCCGAGGGTGCGAGGCGCACACCCAACACTCACGTCCTGTGACGGTGCGACGCGCACTCCGATT
>CAVERK010000157.1:0-4588 GCA_963618035.1 bacterium | reverse complement strand
CATGGATTTGCATATTTTGGGTGCAGTCTGTCAGCTTCTTCGGGCGAAAAGAAGTATTTTTGCAGACAGAGACGAATATAACGGACACAATGGGATATTAACAATAAACACACAAACGAATGAAAGTATTGAACTGTTTGTTCCTGACAGCGGCACTGACCGTGACAGCCTCTGCTGCCGCACAGGAAGACGAGGGCTACAAGCTGCCCCCGAAAGTGCTGCAGGACATCGTGGCAGCACCGCTGACACCACAAGTGATCTTCAACGACCCATGCACGTACATGGTGCAACTGAACAAGCGGCCGTTTCTGTCGCTGGCCGAACAGGCCCAGACGGAGTACCGCCTCGCCGGCGCACGCTTTAACCCCGACACATACAGCGTCAGCCGCACGCCGGCCTACGACCGTGCGACCATCGTCAACACCGCGACGCTGGAACAGACCGAGGTGACCGGACTGCCAGAGGGATGCGTGGTGTGGGGAGCGCAGTGGAACCCCACCGGCGACCGCCTGGTGGTGCTCGTCAAGGGAGACGACGGCATATATCTCTACCAGTGCGGCACGGACGGGGCGGCACGCAAGGTCACCGACCGCCGCATGAACGCCACACAGAGCACGTCGGTCTACTGGCTTGATGCCGAGAACTTCATCTTCGCCGCCGTGCCCGAAGGCCGTGGCGCAGCTCCGGCAATCAATCCGGTGCCGCAGACACCCATCATACAACAGAACCTTGGCACCAGCTCTCCGGCACGCACCTATCAGGACTTGCTGAAGAACAAGAACGACGAGGAGCAGTTCGAATACTACTTCACGTCGCAGCTCGTCAGCGTGGGCACCGCCGGTGAGAAGGAGATTGGCAGTGCAGGTGTCTACAAGCAGATAAGTCTGTCGCCGGACAAGCAGTATATCCTGCTCAGTGCCGTGCAGCATCCCTACTCCTACACCGTGCCCTACTACAGCTTTCCCGAGAAGGTCACAATCATCGACCGCGACGGACACACGGTGAAGGAGCTGGCAGACAACCCCGTGGTGGTGACGGCAATGGGCTATGACACCACAAGCCCCTACCCGCGCAACTTCTCATGGCGCAACGACAAGGGTGCGTCGGTGACGTGGGCACAGGCTCTCGACGGCGGCAACCCAAGGGGCAAGGACCTCGAATATCTGGATGCCGTCTATCAGCTCGACGCTCCCTTCAGCGGACAGCCGCAGACCGTCGTCAAGACACCCAAACGCTATCGCGGCATCAGCTGGTGCGACGACCAGTTTGCCATCGTGACCTACATGAGCCGGCAGACACATGCCATCACCCAAGCCAGCTTCGTGCCGTGTGCTGCGGACAACGCCCTCAGCACCGTGTTCGAGTGGGACATGAACGACAACTATAACAACCCTGGCGAGATCGTGACCACCGACGGCACCTACGGACGTCCTGTGGTCTACACCAACAAGAAGCACACGGAGCTGCTGCTCGAGAGCGAAGGGGCAGGTCCCGACGGAGACATGCCGTACATCAGCCGCTACGACATCGCCAAGAAGAAGAGCACCATACTGTGGCGTTGCGCAGCACCGTACTATGAGCATATCGTTGCCACCAAGGACTTGGACAAGCTGCAGTTTGTCACCTCACGCGAGTCGAACACACGCCCTGCCAACTTCTACCTGCACGACCTCAAGAAGAAGACCGAACGCGCACTGACATCGTTCGAGAACCCATATAAGGCAATGGAGGGAGTCACGCACGAGCAGATAAAGTACAAACGTGCCGACGGTCTCGACCTGACAGCCACGGTCTATCTGCCCGCAGGATATGACAAGGACCGCGACGGACGTCTGCCGGTCTACATGGTAGGCTATCCGCGCGAATACCGCTCGGCAGCCGATGCCGGACAGGTGCGCGGCAGCAAGTACACGTTCCCGACAATGACCTACCGCTTCCCCGCCATGTTCGTCACACGCGGCTACTGCGTCATGGAGAATGTGGAGATGCCCATCGTTGGCACGGAGACCACAGAGCCAAACGACAACTACATAGACCAGCTCGTGATGGATGCCGAGGCTGCCGTGAAGGCAATCTATGACCTGGGAGTGGGCGACACGGCACGCATCGGCGTGGGCGGACACTCCTACGGTGGCTTCATGACCGCCAACCTGATGACCCACACCAAGCTGTTCAAGGCAGGCATCGCACGCAGCGGAGCCTATAACCGCACACTGACACCCTTCGGCTTCCAAAGCGAGACACGCACATACTGGGAGGCACCGGAGGTGTATAACGCCATGAGCCCGTTCATGTATGCAGACCACCTGAGCGGCGCGTTGCTGCTCGTACACGGCGAACTGGACAACAACACCGGTACGTTCCCCATACAGAGCGAACGCTTCTACCAGGCACTGAAAGGCCACAAGGCCACCGTGCGCTATGTCGTGCTGCCGCTTGAGAGCCATCACTATACGGCAAAGGAGAACGTCATGCACCTGCTCTACGAACAGGACGCGTGGCTTGAGAAGTATGTGAAGAATGCCCCTAAGGGAGAGTGAGCAAAGAACGGCACATCACCGTTTGCTGCACCGTATCAGGACTTTACGACCGTCGGCCATCGTGGTGGCAAACAGGTAGACATCGCCTCCATCGCCGAGGCGCAGACGCTTCCTCAGTTCCGCAACGGAACTGGGGAAGTTTCGTATTGCGAGGTTGGCTTTGTCCGTGCCGTCGAGTAGCCGTCGCAGGTCTGTCCTGCTCATGCTGCCGCAGTCTTCGACCGCGAATGTCCGCCCTGGGAAGGCGGTGACCAAGGTTTCTGAAGTATAAAGGTGGCTGCTCGGGTGCAGCTTCTCAAGGCCGTACCTGCGGGCGACCGAGCGATAAGCGCCGGCCTTCAGCACAGCGGCGTTCGGCTCATAGAGGTACTTGGCTATGGAGCGCGCATACCGACATTCGTCATGCTCGTCGGCCTTGCGGAAGGCGAATGTCTGCGACGTGCCGCCGTGCGTCAGATTGACGCAGTGCACCGTGACATCCTCTGCCGCCATGCTGCCATCACGGCCCATCACAGCCAGCAGCTCCTTGCACTCGTTGTCCACAGCCACCACATGCACCTCCGTCACGTGCTCCATCTGTCGCAGAGCCATGCTGATGTCGAGCATGGGCGACAGCTTGAGCATGACGTGCTCTGCCTTCTGCAGCAGCAACGGCAGCAACGGCACGACATCAGGCTCGCAGTCGGACAGAGCCACCGTCTTGGCTCCGCTGCCGCTGCGCCGTGCAGGGTCCATGAATATCCAGTCGACCGGCTCCATGCTTCGGAGACAGTCAACGCCGTCGGCACAGACAACACGGATGTTGTCTGCACCGAGTACCTTGAAGTTATGCTTCGTGATGTCAGCCAGCTCCTGCCGACGTTCGACGTATGTCGTGTTGGTGAAGATGGCGTGCATGAAGTAGCAGTCGACACCCATGCCACCGGTCAGGTCGGCAAGACTTCCATGGCCGCCGGCGGCAGAGACCACCGAGGCTTTGTAGCGTGCCGTAGTTTCGGACGAGCACTGCTCTATCGACAGGTGTTGCGGATAGACAAGACCTTCCGTGGCAGCCCACGACGGCACCTTGCGCCGCATGCGCTGCCGCCCGTCAATCTGCGTCAGCGCATACGTCATGTCCACACCGGCAGGACGCACCGCCTGCAACGCCAGCCGCAGCGGGTTATCGTCGCGGTGCTGCATCACGAAAGCCTGTGTCTGCTCGTTGGGGATGTTCATCGGGGGTTGCAACAAGGCCCGTGTTGATGCCTTATCACAGGCTTACGCTCTGGATCTTGCCTTGCTTCTGCAACTTGGCAAACTCCTTCTTGGCCTTCTTCAGCTGCTTGCAGAAGTCCTTGTCAGCGTGCAGACGTGCCACTATCGCCGTACACATCCACCGTCCGGCATCCACGTCGCTCTGATAGTGGAAGCCGGCAATCACACGGCTCTGTCCCATCTCATAGCCGCGCTTGAGGATGGCCTCCTGGTTGCCGGTGTTGATCTCGGCAAGCACGAGTGCCGTGCCCCAGCCGATGGACGTGTGACCCGACGGATAGGAACCGCTGTTGGCATACCACTTCTGCACTTCGGGGATGCTGCTGTCTTCGCCGAAATAGAGGAACGGGCGTTTGCGCTTGTAGAAGGTTTTCGACTCGTCCGTACCCAGGCCGCCGAGGTCTTCGCGCATGCCGGTTATCAGCTTGTAGATCTGCGGTGTGGTCTCCTGACTGATTGTGATGCCGAAAGCGGGTGAGAAAGACTCACATACGCCCTTGTCGCTGACATCGGCATCCTTGATGGCCTGTGCGCCGCGCGGCGTGTTGCGCTGCGACTTGCCCCACTCATACTGTTCGATATCGTAGGCGAAATGTGCGGAGCTTTCCTCCGGTGGCGGCGGGATGAGTTTCAGATTGCTTGGCACGTCGCCTGCATAGAGGTAGTAATGCGCAGGGTCGGTGCTGTGGTCCCTGACTTTCTTTTCTTGTGCCAGAATGTTGCCACAGCATGCCATGGCGAGCACAAACATCAGTACACTTGTTCTTTTCATCATGATATTGGGTTATGTT
>CAVERK010000156.1:0-4602 GCA_963618035.1 bacterium | reverse complement strand
CCCCCCCCGTTTCTTGGAGGACTTGCTGCCGTAGTGGTAGCCGTAGCCATAGCCGTAGCCATAGCCATAGCGGTAGTAGCCGTTGCCGTAGCGTCCGCTGCCCTCGGTGCCGTTGAGGATGATGCCCATGTTGGCATGCTTCTTCTCGTCGTAGAGCTTCTGCAGTTCCTTCACCATCGAGCGTTCGAGCAGACCGCTGCGCACGACGAAGATGACGCGGTCGGCATACTGCTCGAGTATCTGCGTGTCGGCAACAATCTCCACCGGCGGACAGTCGACGAAGATGTAGTCGTACTGGTCGCGGAGCATCTCGAACAACGGTGCGAGGCGTTCGCTGTAGAGCAGCTCGGTGGGGTTAGGCGGCATGGTTCCCATAGGGAGCACGTTCATGCCTTCCACATTCCCGTCGGTGACGATGAGTTTCTGCACATCGTCCGCCTTGCCGCTGAGGTAGTCTGTGAGACCTGTCGCGGGACTGCCCACATATTCCGATGACGTGCCGCGACGGAGGTCACAGTCGACGACGAGCACCCTCTTGCCACGGATGGCAAAGGACTTCGCCATATTGACGGAGAGGAAGCTCTTGCCGCTGCCGGCATTGAAGGAGGTGAGCAGGATGACATTGGCCCTGCCGCTATCGTTCTTCGAGACGAACTCGATGTTGGTGCGGAGCACACGGAATGCCTCGTTGATGACATCGCGCTTGCCGGACTTCACGACCACCAAGCGGCGGTCTGCCTGCTTCTTCGTCTGCCACCAGTGGCGTTTGGCGTTACCTATATAATATGGTATCTCACCGAGGAACGGTATGGTCAGGTTCTCGAGGTCCTTGCGGCCGCGCACCTTGGTGTTGGAGGTCTCGCGGACGAAGATGACGACAACAGGCGCGAGCACTCCGAGCATGAAGGCCACGAGGAGGATGTTGCGCCTCACGGGGGCTACGGGCTGCAGCTTGCCGTTGGGGGCAGAGATGATGCGCGTGTTATAGGCGGTGAATGCCTGTGACAGCTCGTTCTCCTCACGCTTCTGCAGCAGGAAGAGGTAGAGTGACTCCTTGACCTGCTGCTGGCGGCCTACCGACTGCAGGTATTTGGCCTGGTTGGGGCTTGAGGCTATCTGCGTGCGTGTGGAGTCTTCGCTCTGCTGCAGATGGCTGATCTGCGTGTCGAGGCTCATGATGAGGTTGTTGATGCTCTCGAGGATGGCTTCGCGCAGCGAGGCAAGGTTCCTGTCGAGGTCAAGGACAAGAGGGTTGCTCTCGCTGGAGTTGGACACGAGGCTGTTGCGCTGCAGCAGTGTCTTGTTGTACTCTTCTATCTGGTTCTCTATGGCAGTGCTCTCCACGCCGGAGTTGACAGGCAGCAGGCGGTTCTGCTTGTTGTCTTCGGTGAGGTAGGCCTTGACATACTGGCAGATGGCACGCTGCGTGCTGAGCTGGAGCATACGGTTGTTGTTCTCCTTGGACTGCTCCATGTAGAGGGAAGAGGCGGCCTGCACGTCGGGGAGGAGATGTTCGCTCTTGTAGGACGAGATGTTTTCGTCGACATCGCCAAGCTCGCGCTCTATCACTCCGAGACGCTCGGTGATGAAGTTGCTTGTGGCGACGGTCATCAGGTTCTTGTCCGTCATCCAGCTCTCCTTGTAGACGGTGATTATCATGTTGATGATGTCCTCGGCACGGTTGGGCAGCACATCGATATAGGACAGCTCTATCACGGTGGACTTCTCGTCGGCGAGGCTTGCGGTGAGGCTGTTCTTGATGCGTTCGGTCATGTCGTAGAGGTTGGTGCGGCTGACATATACCGGCTTGGGGGCTTCGAGGAATGACTTGAACCCTGCCACAGGCACCACGGTGATGCTGCCGACAGGTGTCTCCATCTTTGTGTTGTACTTGCCGGTGAGGGGAGTGCTGGGCAGGTCGTCCTTTCCGGAGAGCCTGAAGTCGGATACCTCAAAGGTGTCGCCGTCCTTCAGACGAAGGGTGATGGCGGCATTCTGTTCGGGCAGCAGGTCGTGGAAGAAGACCTTCACAGGAAGGGTCTCCTTGTAGAGCACCTCTTTGTGGAAGGTGCCCGACACCCTGTATTCCACATCACAGTCCATCCGCTTGCCCACTTCGAGAAGTACGTCGTGTGCCTGGATGGCATTCAGCTCATTGTTGACATTGGTCCGGCCTGCGGAGAACCCCATGCCGGAGAACATTGATGCCACATCGCTCGATGCCGACGTGGACTTGCCGTCTTCCTTGACGAGGACGGTGGCAGAACGCTGGTAGGACGGCGGAGTGGTGAGCAGATAGATGACGGCAATGCCAAGGCAGACCGCCAATGACAGGACGAACCACCGCCAATGCGACAGGCTGAGGTAAAGGAGATCCTTGAGCGTCAGGAACGACTCTTCCTGGGCGGTATTTTGCTTGCGTGTAGTCTGGTTGTTCATAATACCTTATTAATATATGCGCTTATACACTATTTTACGAGTACGGCTATTGAGGTGAGAAGCGAGGCAACGCTTATCCAGAAGGATGTGGACAGGACATTGTTGCCGTTGACGGTGGACTGGCGTTTCTTCACGTTGTTGGGGTCGACATATATCACGTCGTTCTGCTGCATGTAGGCGACAGGAGAGTTCATGACGCTGTCGGTGTCGGTGAGGTCTACACGATAGGCATATTGCTTCCCGTCTATGGTGCGCAACACCAGCACGTTGTCACGACGGCCCTGGATGGTAAGGTCGCCGGCCTTGCTCAAGGCATCGAGCAATGTTATCCTGTCGCGGTCGATGCTGTACTGCCCAGGTCTGTTCACTTCGCCCATGACGGAGAAGTGCAGGTTTTCGAACTCCACAGTGACCACAGGGTCTTTGACAAGGTTCTCGGAGATGAGCCTCTGCTTGATGGTCTCGGCTATCTGCTCGCGCGTCATGCCAACGACCTCCACCTTCCCAAGCACGGGGAAGTCGATGCAGCCGTCGGAGGTGACGCTGTAGCAGGACATCTGCTGGCTGTAGGAGGAGCCCACCGAGCCTACACGATATGAGGACACCGGCAGGTTGAAAAGCTCTGACAGCTGGGAGTCCCTGCTCTTGACGACGATAGAGATTTTGTCTTCCGTCTGGATCCTGATGAGCTGCTCCGCATTGTCAATCATCACTCCGTCGGGAATATTCTGCATGTAGCTGATGTTCTTGGGGGTGTAGCAGGAGTACAACATGATGGACAGCAACATTGTCAGTCCATAACTTACTAAAGGCTTAAATTTCATATCTGGTTTTCTTTTGTTTTGTCGATATACATATCCTGTCAAGACAACACAAAAGCCCAACAGGTGTTGCTACATACAATACCGGTTGAGCTGCCGATGCGCGCAAGACGAGCACCAAATACCACGGATGACTGATATAAGGCTCATGCGAAAGTTGACATTATGAGTTGTCGGTTGACATATACTTGTTGTAATGTTCTCGGTATCAATTGTTATGAGGGGGGGGGTAAAGTTAAGTTCCATATCCATTATGATTATATATTCAACCTTCGATTACTTCGAGGAATGCCGTTGGGATGTATGCAGTGACAGCGGTGAATATCCCGCCTATGATCACTCCCACACGCTGTTCACCCTTGAAGCGGGCGACCGTTCCCTCGACACCGCAGAAGGGACCGTCTACAATACGTACTTTCTTGCCTTTCTCAAACTTGTGTATGGTCTCCGAAAAGAGCTCTGCACGTTTGTCCTCTGCCGCACAAATCCTCATCAGGGAGTCCATCTGCCGCTGTGGCACCCTGATGGGTTCCCTCCTCAACATTCCGGACTCGCGATAGAAGCGGCAGTAGAAGCGCAGATATGGAGCTTCGGGATTACGCTGCACAAGTGGCGTGAGCCGGCGTTCCGTTCCGTAGGCAAAGAACAGATTGGGCAGGCGGCTCTCCCTGACAGACTTCCGTCTGCCACGTATCTCCTTTATAGTGGTGATGGTGGGATAGAAGATCCTGACATCCTGCTCCGTCAGATAGTCACATGCCTTCTGTTCGCGTCCGTATGTCGTTCTCAGCACATACCAGTGGGCATTCCTTGACGCTTCTGCCACAGGCTCACCGGTTGGAGACAGCACATTTCGGGTTGACACCCCTGTATGTGAGTCCGTGCGGTCTGTACCGTCCTGGACTTCGGGGAGGACGCTGGGTGCAAGCCCAACGTGTGACGAGTTCTCGGTATTTGTTACCTCAAATTCCATCCGTCATATCAACCTGCACATGCCGTACCGTTCAAGACTGAAGCAACCGGCAGTACAACGCATACCTACTTCCCCACCCGACCGTCCTCATTGTGAACAGGTTCACTCAAAGACACGGCGTGGGCTGAGGCACGAACACGCACCGGCGAAGCGCGATGACACGCAATACCCGTGCGCATTCAGAGCTCAAAAGTACGACAAATTCTTATAACGAAAAGGGGGGAAGGTGAAAAAATGGAATGAAATCTGCAAAGCGACATCCCTGGGAGTGGAGATATTAAATGCTATCATATTATTCTTATCCTCGAAATACCCCTTAGAACAAACAATATATTATTCCACGCAGAGGTAATGAATATATTTGATAGT
>CAVERK010000155.1:0-4673 GCA_963618035.1 bacterium | reverse complement strand
GGACGTACAGTCAGGGAACCTCTGGACGTACAGCCAGAGAACCTGTGGACGTACAGTCAGGGAGTGCGCGGCGCACCGGCACGAAAAAGGCATGGATTTGTCGGTGTGTAACGAAAAGATTTATACATTTACGCCGGACTAACTAAAAAGCAAATCACAGAACCATGAAACGCACCGTAACCGCCCTCCTGCTGTGCCTTGTGGCACTGACTG
The DNA here is from genome assembly GCA_963618035.1 of bacterium. GTDB lineage: Bacteria > Bacteroidota > Bacteroidia > Bacteroidales > Bacteroidaceae > Bacteroides. The sequence goes on along the minus strand of CAVERK010000155.1, from coordinate 4,460 downwards.
CACTCTGTCAGCAGCAACAGCAGCAGAACAAGTACAGGTATGAGACCCTGGAAGACATTCCCTATCAGACGACAACCGACGACAGCTATGCTGCCGAGCGTTGCAAGCTGGACTACTATTATCCTGCCGACGGACGGGACTATCCGGTGGTGGTGTGGTTTCACGGCGGCGGCCTGACCAGCGGCAGCAAGTCCGTGCCCGACGAGCTGAAGGACTGCGGCATTGGCGTGGTGGCTGTCAACTACCGCCTGCTGGGCGACCGTGCCGACCTGTCGGACTGCATCGACGACGCAGCGGCAGCCGTGGCGTGGACATTCGGCAACGTGGCGCGCTATGGCGGTGACACCGGCAAGATCTACGTGGCAGGACATTCGGCAGGAGGCTACCTGACCGACATGATCGGGCTTGACAAGAAGTGGCTCGGGAAGTATGGCATCGATGCCGACTCGATAGCGGCACTGTTCCCGTTTAGCGGGCAGGTCATCACGCACTTTGCCTACCGGCAGAAGAGGGGGATGAAGAGCACGCAGCCGCTCATCGACGAGTTCGCACCACTGTATCATGTCCGTCCCGACTGTCCGAAGATAGTGATCATCTCCGGCGACCGCAACATGGAGATGCTGGGACGTTACGAGGAGACAGCCTACTTCTGGCGTATGCTGAACGTCGTGGGGCACAAGGATGCACATATATATGAAATAGGTGGCCACAACCATGTGACGATGGCGCATCCGGCATTCACCATACTGAAGAACTATGTGCTCGAACGCCGCCGCGCTGACCTGAGCAGATAGCTTAGAACGCCCTCCGCTGTTTCGTCTTGAAGCCGCATTTTTCGCTTTGACGGCTGTGACATTCACTCCGTGACGGATAATTGCCTTAATTTGAGCGATAAAAAACTACGAAAACCAAAAAACTAAAAGTGTTATGTTACGTAAAGTCAGACTAACCTTGGCCACCGTGTTCTTTGTCTGTATTACGCTGATGTTCCTCGATTTCACAGGGGTCACTCAGTCGTACTTCAGCTGGATGGCCAAGCTACAGTTCCTGCCGGCAGTGCTGGCTGTCAATGTAGGGGTGGTGATACTTCTTGTAGCCCTCACCCTAATCTTCGGACGCATCTATTGCTCCGTAATCTGCCCGATGGGCGTGTTTCAGGACATAATAGCGTGGTTCGGCAAGCGTTTCCGCAACAAGAGCGAGCGCAAGCGTCCCTACACCTACTCTCCTGCCAAGTCGGCACTGCGATACAGTGTGCTGGGCATCTTCGTCGTGGCAATGATTGCCGGCGTAGGCTCGTTCGTCGCACTGCTGGCTCCCTACAGCTCGTTCGGCCGCATTGCCGCCAACATCTTCCAGCCCATATACCGCCTGGGCAACAACGTGCTGGCTTCGATTGCCGAACATTATGAGAGCTACACCTTCTACGACGTGGACGTGTGGGTCAAGACTCTGCCCACATTCTTTATAGCCATAGCTACGGTAATCATAATAGGTGTGCTTGCAGCACGCCATGGCCGCACCTATTGCAACACCATCTGCCCCGTGGGCACCGTACTGGGCTTCCTGTCGCGCTTCTCGCTGTTCAGAATCACGTTCGATGCCGACAAGTGCAAGAGCTGCAGTATGTGCTCGCGCAACTGCAAGGCTTCGTGCATCGACTTCAAGACACACACCGTGGACTACAGCCGTTGCGTGGTGTGCGGCAACTGCATCGAGAAGTGCAACTTCGGTGCTCTGAACTACAAGTTCGGCGTTCCGTCGCTCTCCACAGCATTCCCGAAGGCACAGCCCGCCGCCGGTAAGGCAAAGCCTGCCACGGCGAAAGCACAGGCACAGCCGGCACCGGTGAAGTCTGCACAGGCTCCCGTAGACAAGGGTCTGCGTATGTTCCTCGCCACACTCGCCACTGGCGCAGCAGCCACCGTCGCCCGTGGACAAATCATAGAGAAGGCCACCGACGTGAAGGTCGACGGCGGTCTGGCACCCATCGTGCCCAAGGTCAAGCCCAACCGTGCCACGCCAATCGTACCTCCAGGAGCGCAGAGCCTGAGGAACATGGCGCAACACTGCACAGGCTGTCAGCTGTGCGTGTCGGCATGTCCGAACAACGTGCTGCGCCCATCGACCGACCTCATGACACTGATGCAACCCGAGATGTCGTACGAGAAGGGCTACTGCCGTCCGGAGTGTACCAAGTGTTCGGAGGTATGCCCCGCAGGAGCCATAAAGCTGATAGACATGGCAGACAAGTCGTCGATTCAGATTGGCCACGCCGTGTGGAGCCAGGACTACTGCATACCGTATAAGGACGGTCAGGAGTGCGGCAACTGTGCACGCCACTGTCCGGTCAACGCCATCGAGATGGTGCCTATCGATCCGGAAGCGGCAAAGGCTGCCGAGGAGGCATGGGCAGCTGACCCTCGCAGCCGCTTTGGCGGTTCGGGACCGAAGATACTGAAGCGTCCTGTGGTCAACGAAGCCGTATGTATCGGTTGCGGAGCGTGTGAGAACCTGTGTCCTGCCAACCCGATTAGTGCAATACACGTCGAGGGTCACCAGATGCACAGGGTGATCTGACAGAAAGGGGCAGATCATGCACGACGACAATAAAGACGACCACGCATTGACCAGTATGTTGAATCATTAAAGAGAGAAACACTATGAATAACTCGGAAAACGAAAATAGCAAGCCAAAGGCGGGAGGCATCAACCGCCGTCACTTCCTCGGACTGATGGGGACAGGTGCTGTGGCAGGTGCCGCGACATTGAGCGGATGCGGCGGCAGCGGTCAGGCACAATATGACCAGGGTGGACACCACACCACCGAGGTGCCGGTGGACCAGATGACCTACCGTACGAATCCTGCCAACGGCGACAAGATTTCCATTCTCGGCTATGGCTGCATGCGCTGGCCGACACTCAAAGACCCTGACAATCCCGACAGGGACATCAGCGTGGACCAGGATACGGTCAACGAACTTGTGGACTATGCCCTGGCGCATGGCGTGAACTACTTCGACTCGTCTCCCGTCTATGTGCGTGGCTGGTCTGAAGAGGCCACGGGCAAGGCCCTGGCACGTCATCCGCGCAATTCCTACTTCGTTGCCACCAAGTGCTCGAACTTCAGCAATTCGAGTTTTGACTTCGGCGTGCAGATGTACCGCAAGTCGCTTGAGAACTTCCAGACCGACTACATAGACTACTATCTGATGCACAGCATCGGCGGTCGCGGCGTGGAAAATCTGAAGGAGCGGTACTTCGACAACGGACTTGTGGATTTCTTTCTCAAGGAGAAGGAAGCCGGCAGGATACGCAACTTCGGATGGTCGTTCCACGGCGATGTGGCGGTGTTCGACTACATGTTGCAGCTTCATGATTCGGGCGAGCTCCATTCGGACTTCGTGCAGATACAGATGAACTACCTCGACTGGAAGATTGCACAGGGAGCAGCCGTGCCGTGCGAGTACCTGTATAAAGAGCTGGAGAAGCGCAACATACCGGTGGTCATCATGGAGCCTCTGCTTGGCGGACGCCTGGCCAACCTGCCTATACACGTCGTGTCGCGTCTGAAGCAGGCCAACTATGAGAACAGCGTCGCTTCGTGGGCGTTCCGCTTCTGCGGCTCGTATCCCGCCGTGCTGTGTGTGCTCAGCGGCATGACCTACATGGAAAACCTGCAGGACAACATCCGCAGCTATGCTCCTCTGGTGGAGCTGACCGACGATGAGAAGGAGTTCCTGTATGAGACCGCCGCCCTGATACACGAGTACCCGACAATACCGTGCAACCAGTGCCAGTACTGCATGCCGTGTCCGTATGCGCTCGATATTCCCGCCATACTGACCCACTACAACAAGTGTGTCAACGAGGGGAATGTGCCTGAGAGCAGTCAGGACCCGAACTACCGCAAGGCGCGTCAGGCGTTCCTCGTAGGCTACGACCGCAGTGTGCCCAAGCTACGCCAGGCTGACCATTGCACCAACTGCAACCAGTGCTCGCCGCACTGTCCGCAGCAGATACAGATTCCGCAGGAGATGAACCGTATCAGCGAGTTCGTGGAGAAGCTGAAGCAGAACACGCTGTAAGGCCGCAAGTGCAGACCGCACAGACACAGCTATACCATAATATATATAGGAGAGGGAGAGGGCTGAGCTGCATATCTCCCTCTCCTTGTTTGTAAGCCTTGGGTTTGGCAGATAGACGCCACTGCTATGACTTATGACAGACTGATGCACCTGCTTGATAGTACGGCTGCATTGTGTAATGCAATTTGCGGATAATCGCTCCCTTATGCTGGTAAAAGTGGTGTATTAACATTTTTAACGCTTACCCGCCATGGCATTAACAGACAAGGGATAAGCCCTCGTGGCTGCGTTCTTTGTGCGGATTTTTCTGCTTATGCCCTCCGAGGGGCTTAATTTTATCCCGAGAGTGCCACAAACTTATCCCGCTATATC
>CAVERK010000154.1:0-4689 GCA_963618035.1 bacterium | reverse complement strand
TAAGCGAAGCCACAGCCGAGGAGTATCAGAAGGAGTACGACGAAGCCATGCAGGCCATGGCAGAGGAGACGGAGATGCCCGCCATGGAAGAGGAGGAGGAAAAGTAGCTTAATCGATTAAAACAGTCAAACTAATCGGTTCAAATGGGCGAATGAACCGATTAGTCCATTATTAACCGCCCGAAAAAACATCATTCAGCAATAAGTTACTTTCTGTCTCTTTTAGGTACAAAGAAGTCTTTCTCGGTGAGGCCGCATTTCCTGGCAATGCGCTTGCAGTAGTCGAGCCTTCCCACTGTGTGGTTCCTTGCATCCGAGCCGAACGTGAACTTCAGTCCGGCTTTCTTTGCCATCAGGATGAACTCCTCATGCGGCACCTGCACGGTATCGTTGATCTCTATCGCGACGTTCCTTGCACGGGCGGCATCGACAATCTGCTGTAGCCTTTCCGTTGTCCATAGTGTGTTGTACTGCCGCTCTATGCAGCATGGCAGGAAGAGGGGGCAGGCGAATATGTCCAACGGCTCGTCTCCGGTAAGAATGTCCATGTAGTGCTCCATGTTGCGTTTCATGAACTCCTCAGGGTCATCGATATACGCAGTGTACTCCCACAGCATGATTGTTTCTCCATAGCCGTTTCCGTTTGTCACTATCTGCGGGTCCATGGCTATGTAGTCTGCCTGTGCTATCAGTTCCGGAGACAGATTCTTGGACCATCCAGGACTCATGGGCTGCAAGCCTATGTAGACCGGATATGGCTTTATCGCATCGATGTATTCCTTCAGCTGGGCATCGTTCTTTATGCCCCATGGAGCGATGTTCTCCATGACACCGATCTTCATGTTCAACTGTTTGGATTTGGCAACGATGTCCTCAATCGTCAAGTCCTTGGAACGGTGAACGTGCAGGTCCATAAGAGGAAAATCTGAATCGTCTGTTGCGTTTGCCGTCGGGGTCTTCTTCCCTAATGCAAAGCCTGTGTTCAAAAAAGCACCCGCGCACAGCAGTCCGGATACTTGTAGAAAAGTCTTTCTGTCCATGATTTTAAGTTTTCTTATTCGGTTATTTCAATGAGGTTGTTTTCCGGTCCCAGTATGCAACTTTCGTAATACCCGTCACCTGTTGTCCGCGGGCCGCTCGTCACCGTGTAGCCGTTGTCTTTCAATGTATACGTCAGGTCGTCCACAGCTTCTTTGCTGCCTGCGGAGAAAGCGATGTGGGCATATCCGCACGGGTATGCACTCTTTTCCTGAACGGAAACGTCGGGGCGGTTCATGATCTCCAGCCGTGAACCGTCTGCAAAGGTCAGGAAATAGGTTTTCAATCCTGTCTTTGGATTATGGTACATCCGGTTGGGCTGTGCAGAGAAGAAGCGGACGAAAAAGTCCTTCATGTTCTCTAGATCATGCACATACATTGCTGTGTGGTCTATTCTAATCATTGCCGTATTCTTTTTTCTTATTGGCAAAGGTAATCTGTGACAAATCTTCGTGCTTGTTTCATATTGTATAATGATTGTCCGATATTTGCACGTACAATGATGTCGCTGCATGATGCAGGACGATATAGACATATAAGGCAATGCCACTGGAGAAACATTCATTTTCGTATGACTACGTCCGGCTCTATCCCAAAGAACAGATAGGGCTGCACAGACAGTCTTCGTGGGAACTGTCGCTTGTGCTTACCGGCTCCGGCATGAGGCTCATAGGAGATACCACAGAGCCGTTCCATAGTGGTGAAGTCGTGATTATACCGCCTGAAATACCTCATTGCTGGTATTTTGACGGCAATGATACGGCACCGGACGGCAGGATTGAAAACATCACACTGTTGTTCACGGAGGATTTCCTTGACAACTGCTCGCAGAATTTTCCCGAGCTGCACCGGTGTGTCATGAACTTGAAGAAGAATAGGGAGGCTCTGAAATACGAAGGCTCACAATCAAGAACCATCACATCCATCCTGAAGTCGATGTGCGGGCAGAACGATGTGGAGCGTCTCTCGTCGACAATAAGGCTGCTCGCCATTCTGCCGTCGGCAGACAAGGCACATGCCGTGGGACGGTATAAGGAGATGGACAAGAGGCAGGAACGGCTGGACATGATACGCATCTTTGTGACCTGCAATGCGCAGAGGAACGTCTCCCTCGACGATGTTGTCCGTCATGTCGGAATGAACAAGTCGGCTTTCTGCACGTTCTTCAGACAGTCAACGGGAAAAACGTTCATCACCTATCTGAATGAATACAGGGTGGGGCTGGCTTGCCAATTGTTAAGGCAAGGACACATGTCGATATCCGAAGTGTGCTACAACGTGGGCTTTACCGATATTCCATATTTCAACAGGGTATTCAGAAAGCACAAGGGCTGTTCCCCCTCCCAATACCGTTGCATGGAGTCCGGCAAGCAAGGATGAGAATTTTTGGTATTTTTGTACAGTAAAGCTCTTGAGGAATATGGCACTGAAACTGACTTCATACTACAGGGGAAGCAATGTCCCGTCTGACTTGCCAGGCAGTGACGTGTTTCACAGCACGACGCTGTTCCACATCTATGCCTCCACATCGGGGTTCAACCCCGTGCTCGTGGTCGCTACCGACGATGGCGTGGTGCTCGGCAAGCTGCTTGCCGTGGTGCAGAAGATATGGCGCATATCGCCGTTGTTTGCCTTGCGTCGTGGCGAGGCTTTCGGCACGGGCGAATATTTCTGTCCGCAGGAACAACGTGCGGAGATATTCAGTGCCATGTTGCGTGAGGTCACACGCTACGTCCATCGTCTTGGTGCGGCGGTCATGGAGTTCCGCAACCTCAACCGTGCACTTGACGGCTTCGGGCCGCTAAAGCATAACGGCTATTTTGCCGTCAACTGGATGAGCGTGCGCAACGACCTGACAGCCGTAGGCAACATTGAAGAGGTGATGAGCAAGTCGCGCCTGCGTCAGCTCCGCAGAGGACTAAGGAACGGAGCACAGGTGGCGGAAGCCGTGAGCGAAGCCGATGTCAGAGCCTTTGCCGTGATGCTGAGGGAGAACTACAGGCATAAGCTGCAACGCCATCTCCCGAACGCAGACTTCTTCCATCAGATAGTGCAGCACATGTCTGCCGACGGCCGCAGCAAGATATTCATCACCAAGTTCCACGGCAAGGTCATTGGCGGATGCGTGTGCCTCTATTCCGGTGCAGACAAGGCTTACGTGTGGTTCAGCGGAGCGATGAACAAGACCTATCTGCGCCAATATCCAGGCATATTGTGCGTATGGAAAGCACTGACCGATGCCAAGGAGCACGGATACAGGGAGCTGGAGTTCATGGACGTGGGTCTGCCGTTCCGCAAGCATGGCTACCGTGAGTTCGTCTTGCGCTTCGGCGGTACGCAGATGGGCACGCGCCGCTGGTTTCGTCTGCGGTGGAGCTGGCTTAACAGCATCTGCCGGAGGCTATACTCCTGAAGCGTCAGGACGTGCTGCTCAGTCTGTGGCCTTATGCACGGTGAGCTGCGGGAACGGGAAGCCGATGCCCTGCTTGTTGAACTCGGCATAGACGGCGGCATTCATGTCGTAGTTGACATCCCAATAGTCGGAACTCTTGACCCATACACGTATGAGGATGTTGACACTGCTGCTGTCGAGAGCGTTAAGAGCCACGTAGGGTGCCGGAGATGTAAGGATGCGGCTGTCGCGTGCAATGATGTCGAGGATGACACTCTTGACGCGTTCGTAGTCTTCGCCATACTCCACACCGACAATCCAGTCGATACGGCGGGTGTCAAGGCTGTTGTAGTTGGTGAGGGAACCGCTACTCAGCGAACCGTTAGGCACATAGATGAGCTTGTTGTCTGTGGTGCGCAGCACGGTGTGGAATATCTGAATGGCGGCTACTGTGCCGCTGCCGCCGGAACAGTCAATATAGTCACCGACCTTATAAGGACGGAGCAACAGGATGATGAGTCCGCCGGCAAGGTTCTGCAAGTTGCCGCTCATGGACATACCTACGGCAACGCCGACAGAGGCAAGCAGGGCTGCAAACGAGGTCGTCTCAATGCCAAGCCGCCCGATGATGGCTATGGCGAGAAGTACGGTCAGCGTGATGCTTACGGTACTGGCAAGGAACGTGCGCACGCTGGCATCGACATTGCGACGCTCCATGAACGCCCGCAGGAGCTTCATGACAAACCTGATGAGGAAGCGGCCGACAAAGTAGATGAGTACTGCTACCAGTATGTTCCATCCTGTTTCGGCACACCAGCCGATGGCAGAGGTCATCATGGCCTGCACGTCCGCTTGGCTTGATATGGATGTGATGTTTTCCAGTTCTGTCGAGATGTCCATATTCTTCTGTTTTTAATCGTTTTTGGGTATGGGTTAAATGGTCTGTCCGCTTTCCGGACATCCGTAACAAAGGTAGCCGTTATCCTTCAGACCGCCAAGGCTTGCCGCTGCATATTTGTGCGATTCGATGCACAGACTTTGGCTTATTTTCTACTGGCCCAAAACCGCAACCACAACACGCTGATAATCAATGCTTCCATGGTTGACCATTCATAGATGCTATGGTTGAACGTCCATAGACTTGTGGTTGAACGTCCACAGAGCTGTGGTTGAACGTTCATAGATGCTATGGTTGAACGTTCATAGAGATACTGATTTTCAATGTATTATAACGATGCCCATCGTTGGGGTGCAAGGATG
>CAVERK010000153.1:0-4903 GCA_963618035.1 bacterium | reverse complement strand
CGAACGATTCGAATGAAAGGTTCGAACGATTCGAATGAAAGGTTTAAACGATTCGAACGAAAGGTTTAAACGATTCGAATGAATGGTTTAGCGGACAGCAATATATCAGAACTGGAAGTAGATGAACGGCTGGATGGCTGTGCCCTTCATCTGAATGACGAGCCAGATTGCAGCGACAAGCAGCAGTGCCTTGCCAAGAAGCGGCAGCCGCGTCACGAGGTTGTTGAAGCCGTTCATCCATCTGTCGGGGGCATAATGGGCAGCGTAGCCCAAGGCCATAAGGATGAATACTGTCCGGTATCCCGTCACCACCTGCGGCAGCAGATGCAGGGAGAAGTTGCTGAAGATCTGCCCTATCATGTCGAAAGCCATCAGCATGTCGCGCTGGCGGAAGAAGATCCAGCAGAGACAGGCGAAGTGGAACGTCAGCAACACAGCCGCCACCTTGCGCCAGCCGGTGCTTGCGTAGTGCTTGTCCCGACCGAGGAGACTGCGGAAGCCCTTGTGCAGGGCAAGGGCAACACCATGCATGGAGCCCCACAGCACGAAATTCCATGAAGCTCCGTGCCACAGTCCGCCAAGGAACATGGTGATGATGAGGTTGGCATACTGGCGGATCTTACCCTTGCGGTTGCCGCCAAGGGATATGTAAAGATAGTCCTTGAGCCACGAGGAGAGGGAGATGTGCCAACGGTGCCAGAACTCCGTGACAGAGGCGGACTTGTAGGGCGAGTCGAAATTGATGTTGAAGTGGAAGCCAAGCAGCAGGGCTATGCCTATGGCCATGTCGCTGTAGCCGGAGAAGTCGCAGTATATCTGGAGCGCGTAGCCATAGACAGCCATCAGGTTCTCGACACCGGAGTAAAGCAGGGGATTGTCGAACACGCGGTCGACGAAGTTGACGCTGATGTAGTCCGAGATGACGACTTTCTTGATCAGGCCTGCCACGATGAGGGCTATGCCGCGTCCCATCATGCCGTCCGTGACAACGACAGGACGGTACAGCTGGGGGATGAAGTCGCGTGCACGGACTATGGGGCCTGCCACGAGCTGCGGGAAGAAAGAGACGTAGAAGGCATAGTCGAGCAGACTGCCGATGGGCTTTATCGTGCCGCGATAGACATCAATGGTGTAGCTCAGAGACTGGAACGTGAAGAACGAAATCCCGACCGGCAGGAAGATGTCGAAAGGCCCGAAGGTGCCGCCGGTGACAGACGACAGTATGTCTGCGAAGAAATTGGTGTACTTGAAATAGCCCAGCAGGCTGAGGTCGATGGCGACGCTGAGTGCCACCATCAGGCGACGTGCCCTGTGGCTCGACATAAGGCTCATGCGGCGGGCAATGAGAAAATCGGACACCGTGACAAAGGCAAGCAGGAAGAAATACGTGCCGCTGCTCTTGTAGTAGAAATAGTATGAGAAGAGCAGCACGAAAAGCATCCGTGCCTTCCGCTGGTGCTGCAGCAAGATATATACGAAGAAGAACGCGGCAAAAAGCCACAGGAACAGACCGCTGTTGAATACCATAGGGGTCTGCGGGTCGTATGTCAGCAGTTCCTTAATTTGATCCCACATAATGATTGAATGTTTTGGCAATGGCAAGATAGAGCAGCTGTCCCTGAAGGGTATAGCCCTCTGCCAGATAGTGTATGCGGTCGCGCTGCATGAGGCGTGCGCCATACCAGTTGAGGCAGGCACGCGACGCGCCGCCGCAGGAGTTGTAAAGATCCCACGCCGCAAGGTGCTTGTCCGAGGCAAAGCGCAGTATGGTGGAGGCTGCACCGGCGGTACGCGGGTTGACACGATATGCCGCACGCCTGCCGCGCCCTGTCCGTTCATACGACCCTGGAGGCGTTGTCAGCAGCACGGGGACATCAGGCAGACAGTCCCTGACCATGGACAGGAACACCTCCATCTGATGATAGTGTGTCGACGCGTCGTAGGCACGCGAGTGGCTCTCGTTGGTTCCGAACGAAAGGATGAGAAGGTTCGGACGGGCTGAAACGATGTCGTGCACATGCTGTGGAGTGGAGAAGGTGGCACACGTGGCCCCGTTGATGCCCATGTCGGTGTATTGCACCCTTGAGCCGGCATATTGCATGAGTATGTCGCGCACCGTCAAGGGGTATATATGGCCATGGATATGGCTGTCGCCGACGTGCAGTATATGAAGTGTGTCGCGAGACACGCCCGACAGCACGTCTTCGAGCTTGTCCCAAAAGGGATTGAGTGAGCCTGCGGCATCTGCAATCATGCAGTCGTGCGTCTCCTTGAACGATGACGGAACGAGGACACGTATCAGAGGCAGCGTGTCGTGCGCACGGACACGCACCGATGCGGTATCGATGGCGGCAGCCAAGACATCCGCACGGGGCATGGACGGCACGGCATCCTGTGCAGACATGCGGATGGAGACCGCAAGCAGCATCAGGAGCGCGGACAGGAACACGTCAATGCGACTCATGCGATGCCGTCTCATCGAATTTAGCCTTTCCATACTGTATCGCATCGTATAGCTTCTGAGCCATGTGCTTCCCGCCACGGGAGTTTATGTGCGTATAGTCCAGATTTGCCATCGGAGGGTCTGCCTCGACAAGCAGGCGCATGCTGCCGTCGCCACCCATGGCCTGAAACATATTCCAGAAGGCTACGTGCTCGTCAGCAGCCATCTTCTTCTGATAGGCCACGAGGCTCTTTATGCCAGGCATGGTCAGGATCTCGCCATCGTCGGTCTTATAGTCACGGTCGGCGACACTGACCACGAGGATGCCGGCATCGGGGAAGCACTCCTTTATGTGCGAGATGACAGACCGCATCCCCCGAGCATAGCCCGAATAGTCGGTCATCTCCTGTGATGCGACGTTGAGACCGAACTGCAGGACTATGAGGTCATAGGGTCTGACCGCACAGAATGCCTTCATGGTCCGTACCGGCACCGAACGGAGGTTCAGTCCGGAGGCTCCGCGCATGGCGAAGTTGTCCAGCGAGATGCCTGAAGCACCGTCCATCGATGCTCCATAGAACACCGACGACGTGTCTGCCGCCACGACCTTGAACGTGACGGAACGGATGTCGCCATGGACCTCGGCAGCGGACAGTCTCGTGGAGTCATACACTTGGTCCAAGACGGTCTCTCCGTTGACATCGGCTGTCACATGCACTGCGGAATCGGTGCTGAAGAAGAACGAGGCGTTGTCGCACCTGTCAAGGTTTGAATAGTAGCGTTTCTGCCCTTGAAGCGTGAAGGAGGCTTCTGCATGCGGAATGAAATAGCGGTTGGCTATGTCCTGCTTCTCACGGTTGAAGTAGACGGTGTCCATGATGGAATGGTTCTCCCACCCTTTTGCCTCCTGACGGACAGACACGCGGGCTTTCGACGAGGCTGTGTGTATCGGCACAAAGCCCACGCCGCATCCGCCATAATGCTGTTGCAGGAAGGAACGCAGGTCGGCAGTGAAGATGTCGCCCTCGATGAACGAGTCTCCAAAATAGGCGATACGCACCGCTTCCGTGCCGGCTCTGTCCAAGGCACGGTAGAAGGGCTGCATGCCACGCTGCGTGGAGTCGCTGAAGTCTTCTATACACACCACACCGCCATCGCACGTGTCGGTATAGGCTATGACGATGTCCTCGGGCACGGGGATATTCTCCGCAACGACCTCTGTCGTATCGGCAACGGCGAGGCTGTCGCTTGGCACGACGGTGGCAGGAGGGACAGGCGTGGCTTTTTCGGTATGTCTGAGGTCAGACAGGATGTCGACATTCCTTGTCTTATAGTCCCCTATCGCCACAGACGGGACATAGTGCAGACCTATAAGCATCAGGACAACAAGCAGGATTAGCAGTCCTATTTTATACAGATTGTTTTTCACGAAAGTTATGGAGGAATTGTATGTGTGACCGGTTCAATGCACGCTCATCAGGTATTTCATTACGACATCAGCACTCTCGCTGTTCTGTGCAAGGAAATCATCGAGCAGCTCCGTGTCGGATGCGAGGATGTGCTTCATGCGCTCCCTGCCCACGAAATCGACATTGCCATCAGGGAATATCTCATAGACCACACGATCGTAGACAAGACCGCTGGCACTTATGGCATCGCCCACCGACCCCTGCAGACGGGGAACATCCTTGGACACGACGGAACTGCTGGCAATCTGACCCAACGGCTGTGCCACAAAGAACACGTGCCCCCTGACCTTGGCAGCCTTGGCAAACCAGTTGCCAAACCGGTATTTCTTGTATCGGACTTGCTTGCAGTTGACATACAGCGTGTCCTGACAACGGACAGCAAAGCTGCGTTTCTTCAGGTATTTCGTAAAGCTGGCATTGTCCGTCGAGTAAATCTGATAGTCGGCTCCGCCCGACAAATATATCTGGCTGACGGTCCGCCGCTCCTTGGCAAGCGTGGTCACGGTGTCGCCCCTGCCGGAGAGGAGTTCCTGCAAGTTTGAATACACCATGTCCTGACTGTATGCCCGACAGGACAGAAGTATGCAGACCAATATCAATACGGCTCTTACCATAGGCTTACTTTTGAGGTACGAAAGTTAGCCGATATTATTTTACTGCACAAACATCGGATGCATAAAATTCGCGCATGCCTGTTTATACGCCTGACTAAAACATTGCACTTCTATCCTGAATGTTTGTTACGCACCTGACTTGCACCTGACTTGCACCTGACTTCGACTATGCGCTACCCTTTTCGACACAATAGATTTAATCCACTTGTTCTATCGTTCTCTTGTCGCTGGTCTACTATTTGCCATCTCCCTCTCTCCCAGTACTCCTTTTCGTTTCGATTAGTCAGTACTGCAGTACCAATTAATCGGTACGCCAGTACCAGCTATATGGTACTGCAGTACCAACTATATGGTACTGCCCGAGAAGTTAGCCAACT
>CAVERK010000152.1:0-4975 GCA_963618035.1 bacterium | reverse complement strand
CATATAGAGCGCGGCATACGTTGCTCGCTCGAAAACTTCGGCAGCTTCAATAGTCTTGACGGCAAAAGGATAGACCTTGTCCCGCTCTATGCCATCTCTCAATTAGTTTAATGACATTAATGTCTCGGGCCTTAGACATTAATGTCTCGGGCCATTTCGATTAATGTCTCGGGGCATTACGATTAATGTCCTCGGTGTGCGCGTCGCACTTAGTAGGCAGGACGGTATTTGCTCTCGTTCTTGTCGTCAAGCATGCTCAGGTAGGAGGTGTATCTTGACTGGCTGATGCGCCCTTCTTCCACGGCTCGCACTACGGCACAGTCAGGCTCGTTGCGGTGTGTGCAGTCGCTGAAGCGGCAGTCTGCTGCGGTCCGGAATATCTCGGTGAAGTAGTGGCTCACTTCTTCCGGCTCCATATCGAACGTGCCGAAGCCTTTTATTCCAGGGGTGTCAATGATATATCCTCCGTCCGGCAGCCCGAACATCTCCGAGAACGTGGTGGTGTGCATGCCTGTATCGTGTGCCTCCGATATCTCGGCTGTCTTCATCTTTCCTGCTGTCTCCGGCAGGAAGTGGTTTATCAGTGTGGACTTGCCCACACCCGAATTGCCGCTGAAGAGTGTCACCTTGTCCTTGAGCAATGTCGCAAGCTGTTCCAACCCCAGTCCGTCCTTTGCCGATATGCTGTAGCAACGGTACCCGATGCCGGTATACAGGCTTGTGAGTGCGGAGAGCTGTGCGTTCTCTGCGTCGTTGTAGATGTCTGTCTTGTTGAACAGGAGATTGACAGGAATGCGGTATGCTTCGGCCGATGCCAGAAAGCGGTCGATGAAGATGGTGTTGGTCTCCGGATGACTGACGGTGACAATAAGGAAGCACTGGTCGATGTTGGCTGCAATGATGTGCGACTGTTTCGACAGGTTGGAGGCTTTGCGGATGATGTAGTTCTTGCGGTCTTCGATGTCGCTGATAAACGCAGTGCCCTCAGGATTGGTTATGATGCAGACCCTGTCACCGACAGCTATGGGGTTTGTGCTGCGTATGCCACGCAGGCGGAAGTTGCCCTTTATCTTGCACTCCACGAGCCGTCCGTCGTCGGTCTTCACGAGGTACCAGCTGCCTGTGTTCTTTATTACGAGCCCTCTCAAAATCGTCGTTCTCCCCATCGCATCAAGGCAGAGAGGGCAGGGGGACTGATGCGGTAGTGCTGCGCCCCCTGCCTTGTACCTTGGTCGTCCGTATGATGTCAGACGGTCATGATTTCCTTGTTCTTCACGGCAAGGGCATCGTCTATGGCCTTGATGTACTTGTCGTGCAGCTTCTTGAGCTGTTCCTCGCCATCCTTCTGGAAGTCTTCGGACATACCTTCCTTGACCGACTTCTTCAGGTCATCAATGCCGTCACGGCGTGCATTGCGTACACCCATCTTGGCATTCTCCCCTTCGTTCTTGCACTGCTTCGTCAGCATGACACGGCGTTCCTCAGTGATTGGGGGGATGCCTATGCGTATTATCTCACCGTTATTCTCCGGCATGATGCCGAGGTCGGAGTCGATGATGGCTTTCTCTATGACACGGAACATGCTCTTGTCCCAGGGCTTTATGGCAATGCTGCGGCTGTCGGGTGTGGTCACCGAGGCGCAGTTCGTGATGGGCTGCATGCTGCCGTATTGGTTCACCTTGATGCCGTCAAGCAGGCGTATGTCGGCCTTGCCGGCACGTATGTGTGCCAGGGTGTCTTCCAGATAGAGCAATGACATGTCCATCTTCTCCTTGGCTTCGTTTGCTATGGTCTTAACGTCTTTCATAATATGTGTGTTTTAGAGTGAATGCACTATATACATATAATAAGTGGTGTGTTGTCTTCTCAGTTGTGTACCAGCGTGCCGATGTCCTCGCCTTCGATCACCTTCTTCAGGTTGCCTGGAATGTCCATGTTGAACACGATGATGGGCAGGTTGTTCTCGCGGCATATGCAGATGGCAGACAAGTCCATCACCTTCAGTCCCTTTTCTATCACGGCATCGTAGGTTATCTCGTCGTAGCGTGTCGCTGTCGGGTCTTTCTCGGGGTCGGCGGTGTATACTCCGTCCACGCGTGTCCCCTTGAACATCACGTCGGCTTCAATCTCCACTCCGCGCAGACTCGCGCCTGTGTCGGTGGTGAAGTACGGGTTTCCTGTCCCGCACGATATGATGCAGATGTCTCCTGCCTCCATATATTCTATGGCCTTCCACTTGCTGTAGTATTCGCCTATCGGCTCCATGCATATGGCTGTGAGCACGTGTGCCTTCACGCCAACGGCTGCCAGTGCCGAACTTAGGGCCAGGCTGTTGATTGTCGTTGCCAACATTCCCATCTGGTCGCCCTTGACGCGGTCAAACCCCTTGCCGGTGCCGCTCAAGCCACGGAATATGTTGCCTCCGCCAATCACTATGCCTATCTGCACACCCATGCCGTGCACTTCCTTTATCTGCCGTGCATATTCGCCAAGGCGTGTCTCGTCTATTCCGAACCCCTTGCTGCCCATCAGGCTTTCGCCGCTGAGCTTAAGCAATATCCTCTTGTATTTCGTCATGTTTCTTCTTTCTCCTATCAGATAAAAAACTGTTTCATTCCTCTGCCAGCAGCCGTTGCAGCACCACTGGCTCATTGGTCGTTATGTAGTCCACGCCAAGCCCGATGAAGTAGCGCATGGCCTCCTTGTTGTCGACCGTCCACACGTTGACCTCCATCCCAAGGCTGTGCGCCTGGCTCACCCATTCGGGGTGTTGGCGCAGTGTGGTCTGCTCATAGTCTATGCCCGCAAGCCCCAGCGACTTTATCTTGCGCGGTGACAGGTCATTGTCCAGATAGAAGACCTTGGTGTCGGGCAACAGCTTCCTGAACGCCAGGCATGCGTTGATGGAGAACGCTATGATGTCGGTATTGTCTACCACGCCGTGCCGCTTCATGCACTCCACAATCTTCGCCGCACACTCGTCTTCGCGCTTGAGGTCCTTCAGCGACTTCATCTCCAGCACTATCCGTGTGCCGTTGTCCAGTCGTGCGGCAGCCTCGAGATACTCGTCCAACGACGGCAGTTGTTCGCCGTTGTCCAGACGTATGGCTCTTGCCTGGTCGTATGTCGAGGCTTCAATGTCCACACCCTTGAACTTGGCATCGTGATTGACCACCAGCTTGCCGTCGCTGGTCATCCACACGTCAAGCTCCGATCCGAAGGCCCGTATGGAGTCCGCCTTCACCAGTGAGCGTATCGAGTTCTGTGCC
Organism: bacterium; assembly: GCA_963618035.1. Lineage (GTDB taxonomy): Bacteria > Bacteroidota > Bacteroidia > Bacteroidales > Bacteroidaceae > Bacteroides. Next base: position 1,706 of record CAVERK010000152.1, on the reverse strand, counting down.
GACCCGTCGGCTCTCCAATAACCACGATGGCAGACCACCTTTGTCTGTGCCATGACGGCACACGCTGTAAGCATGGCTGCCGCTGTTGTCAAAATAAGTCTTCTAAACATTACACCTTATATTATATATATGTTGTCTGTAATCCTTGTCCTGCCCGTGTCCTCGAAGTCAGGCTTCCAGTACGCCTGGCTTGCTGAACATGCTGTCGAGCCATTGCTTGAACAGGCCGGTGCGGTGTGCCAGACTGAAGATGTTGAACCGCTTGCTGATGTACGGGGCACACTCCAGTGTCTGGCGCAGGTGCTCGTGCGATACGCCAATCTTCTCTGGCAGCACAGGCAGTCCGATGCTGCGCATACGCTTCTTCAGCTCTGTCACGGGCATTATCTGTTGCGACAGGCGGTCCTTCACCTCCGGCCAGTACTCCTTCAGCTGCTGCAGCTGCATGCTCAGCTGTTCGCGGCTGATGTAGTTCGTGCGTGCCTGCTTCATGCCCAGTTCCTCAAGCCCCACCTTTCGGAGAGCCTCCTGTGCCTGTTGCTCGTAGGTGTCGCTGTCAGGCCACGCCGCTACGCACTTTGCCACGTCGAGCTTCTTCATGGAGGTGTTCATCAGCTTGGCATACAGCTTTGCCGTGGCAATCTCCGCTATTCCCAACAGCACGCCGTGCGGCAGGGCCTCGTCGTTGTTTGTGTCGCGTTCCGACTCCCATATCGCACTGAGCAGATGCTCGGCTCCGGCTGTCGGCATATCCGACTTCGTCACCTGTGTGGCAAATCCTGCCAGCATCAGTCCCTCCACCAGCTTCTCGACCTTCAGCTTGCCGCTGTCGTTCTTGCGGAACTTGTCCTCCGTGAGCATCAGTGCCTCATGAAATCCGCTCTGCGAGATCCTCCATGCCTTCTCGTTTATCTGTTCGATGCCGAGCCAGTCTGCCAGGATCCAGTCGGCACCGGCGGTCATCTTCGCCATCAGGTTCATGAATCCCGATGCCGTCATCTCTACCGGTGCGTTCACTATGATTGCCGTGTCTGCCAGTACAGCCTGTGGCCCTGCGCATGGAATCTGTTGTCTGATGCCGTTCACCAGTATCTTCGCGCCATAGGCGGTGTAGCCGTCCATCGATGCAGCCGTAGGTATGCACATATACTTGCATCCTGCCAGATGTGCCGCGAGCTTCACTATGTCGTTCACCGTTCCTGCACCCACTGCCACCGGCACGGTGTTGTTGCCGAGGGTCTTGAAGTGCTCCATCAGTGCGTTCATGGTGTCGTAGCTGGCACACAGTCCTTCTGCCGGCAGCACCATGCTGTCTTCCATGACGGTTCCTGCCTGCCGCAGCGATGCCTCTACCGCCTCTCCCGCTATGCCCCACGTGTTGCTGTCGGCCACGACAATGGCCTTGCTGTGTGGAAACTGCTTGCCGAACAGGTCGCCTGCCTCGCCCACGATGCCCTCGCCGATGCGCAGGGCGCGTGTGTCGTTTATGTCGTGCAGAGCCTCGTCTATGTGCAACAGTCCGCCTCTGTATGGCCGTGGCAGGTATGCCGGATCTTCCTTTATGAGGGAGTAGATGCGCCGTATCACATCGGGGTTAAACTCCAGTGAGAATTCGTAGTTCTGCATAATTCAGTCTTTGGTCTTGTGCCACAAATATAATGAAAAGTTTCAATCGCCCGTCTCTACTTGGTGGACAATGATTCTCG
>CAVERK010000151.1:0-5065 GCA_963618035.1 bacterium | reverse complement strand
GGTATACCCCCAAAAATAAAAACACCCCCCCCCGGTGGTCGCTCACATGAACCGCTCCTTAAATCTTTGCAGATGTTCTTCCGCTCTTTTCTTTGCAAGTTCTCTGCCACTCCTGCCCATCTCCACGTGTGTCTTGACGTGGCAGTCGTGGCACAGTGCTCTGAGGTTGGTAGGGTCAAACATCAGCCGTTCTTTCTCCAGTCGTGTCAGCGCCCTCTCCACGGGGATGATGTGGTGCACCTCTGTGGCGGGTGTCACCAGTCCTTTCTCCTTGCACCTCTGACACAACGGGTCTGCGGTCAGCTTATCACGCCTCAGATAAAGCCACCTCACTGTGTGAATCATCTGCTTGTAGTCTCTGTCTTTTGCCATCGTTTTTCTGTATTTTGTATTTTGTGATTAAATAATTCAGACTGTCGAGCAGTCCTTGTTGCACGCTGTGCTTTCCCTCCAGTGCCTTGCAAGCCCTTTCGTCCACGGTCCCCTTGCATACCAGTCGGTACACTTGCACGGGATGCTGTTGCCCTTGGCGGTGCAGTCGTGCGTTTGCCTGCTGGTATAGTTCGAGGTTCCATCCTGTGCCGAACCACACGATGTAGTGACCGCCCTGCTGCATGTTGAGTCCGAATGCAGTGCTTGCCGGGTGCGCCAGCAGTACGTCTATCCTCCCCTCGTTCCAGTCTCGCAGAGTCTGGTCATCCTCGTACTGGCGCGCGCGGTAGCCCTTGAGCCCGCCCATGATGCGCGTCACGTCGTGCTTGTACTGGTAGAACACCAGCACGTGTTCGCCGTTGGCGGCTTCCACTATCTCTGCCAGTCGGTCGAGTTTCTCGTTGTGGATGTCGTGCACGCATCTGTCATCGTCATATACTGCACCGTTGGCGAACTGGCTCAGCTTGTTCATCAGTCCCGCCGCGCTGTTGGCAAGCACGGTGGCGCTCTCGTCCTTGTGCAGTTCAGAGAACTCAAGCACCTTGTCGCGCTCAAACTTCGTGTACTCCCTCATTACCTTTGGCGACAGTTCCACCACCTCAGTGTGCTCCATGAGGTCAGGCAACTGCAGATAGTCCTTAGCCTGCATCGACAGGCAGATGTCGTCTATCTTGCGGCGTATGATGTCGTCACAGCCTTTCTTCACGCTACTGCGTATGATGATGTTGTTCCACTTCTGGGAGTTGAAGTAAGCCTCGCGGTATTTCGTCACTGACCTTCCCAGACGTTCGCCCATGTCTATGCAGTACATCTGCGCCCACAAGTCTATGAGTCCGTTGGGTGCGGGTGTTCCGGTCAGCCCCACCACACGGCTCACGGTAGGTCGTGCGATGCGCATAGCCTTGAAGCGGTTCGACTTTGAGCTCTTGAAACTTGTCAGCTCATCGATGACCAGCATATCGAAGGGGAGGCATCCTTGGTATTTGCCCACCAGCCACACGAAGCTGTCTCTGCCTATGACATACACGTCAGCTTTTTCCGCCAGTGCCTGATTGCGTTGTTTCTCGGTACCCATCACCCTTGCCACACGGAGTGACTGCAGGTGGTCCCATTTCTCAGCCTCGGCGGTCCATGTGGACTCTGCCACCTTCTTAGGTGCTACCACCAGCGCATTGTTGATGTCGCCGTCGTCGATAAGCTGTCGTATGGCGGTGAGTGTGATGACGCTTTTTCCGAGTCCCATGTCAAGCAGTAGGGCGCTGCAGGGTTTGTCGATTATCCATCTCTGCGCCGCTTTCTGGTAGTCGTAAGGTTTGTACATCATAGTTCAGCCCTCCACTTGCCGATTAGTTCGTCCACGCCTTGCTTGCTGTCGATGACGTGCACGTTGAATCCGAGGTTACGCAGTTGCTGGTGCCTGATGCCCTGCAGTCGTGTGGGCTTCTTGCCCTTGCTCTTGAGTTCCACCCATGCGATGTGTCCGCCGGGCAGGCATACCAGTCTGTCGGGGAATCCCGTCACGTTGCTGTTGGTGTACTTCAGGCAGATGCCTCTGATGCCTGTCACCTGCTCGCCGAGGTATTTCTCTATAGCCTTCTCCGACACCTCGGCGTGTCTTGTTATGTTGTCTATGTTCCTTGCCATGTTTCCTTGTTGTTGATGTTGTCTTGTTGTCTGCTTTGGGTGGGTGGTAACAAAGTCTCGCGCGCACGTAGACTATACCCTTATATACCTAATATTACTATATAAACATACTTTATCATCTCTATAGGGATTTTTTTGTTACTTTTGTTCCCGTACAGCTTAACTCGTAGATATTCAGTAATATAAGTGGGAACATTCGAGGGAACATTCTCCGTTTTCTTTGTTCCCACCTCTCCTACTTTGTTCCCATCCATCGTTATAAGTGGGAACTTTCTCTTCTTACTTTGTTCCCGTCACAGCTACTTTGTTCCCATATTTATCCTCCGAATATATGCCCTCTGCTCGCCGTATATTGCGAATCTTCCGTGCGGTCTTTTCTCCCATCCTTCCTGTTTTTCCATTATGGCGTTGACGCGTCTTGCCTCATACTTATACCCCTTGTCAGCCATGCTTATGCCCACGACTTCGCAGAGGAATTCGGCGGCGCACATCTTGACTCGCATCTCTGTGCCTGTGGCATCCAGCGGGTCGGGGTTCTTGATGTAGGAGCGTCTTCGGTTGATGTCCCATGTGTACCAGTCGGGTGGCAGTTTCATATCAAGGAATTCCTTCACCATAGCCTCCAGCGGGTCGTCGGAGTCGTCGTTGAAGTTCTCCTGTCGGCCCCGCGCTTCCACCTCCATGTCTGCGGGCAGGTATAGTGTTTCGCCCTGCTTGTATCGCCACACCGCTTCCGCCCACAGCTGGTCACGGTCAGCCAGCAGAGCCTCACGTGTGTTGGCGTGCTTGCGGTAGGTGGCATCCACGGGGATGACCCAGAACCGTCGGTTTCCGGTGTTGCCCTTGAGGAAGTACTGTTCGTTTGTTGTACCGCAGAATACGCATTGTCTGGGGTGCTGTTCCTGCACCGTGCCGTATGCCGGGCGGTACATGTCGTCCTGCCTTGAGATGAAAGCCTTCACCTGCTCCACGTCCGACTTCTTGATGCTCCCCAGTTCCGGCAGTTCTATGACCCAGCCACCACGCAGTTGCTCCATTCCCTTGGTGCCCTCCATGGTCACGACGCTGTCGCTGAACCAGTCGCCTCCCATCACGTTGAATAGTGTTGACTTGCCGATGCCCTCCTTGCCGGCGATGATAAGGCAGTAGTCGTATTTGCACCCGGGCGCCATCACTCGCGCCACGGCGGCGGTGAAGTGCTTTCGTGTCATGACCCTGTTCAGCTCGTTGTCCTCTGCTCCTATATAGTCTATGATTAGTCGGTCGAGTCTTGGTGTGCCGTCCCATGTGAGCGAGTTAAGGTATTCCCTTATAGGGTGTCGTCTGTGTCTTGTCACCACGGCTACGAGGGCATCTCTTATTTTGTCCTTTCCCGTCACGCCGTAAGCCTGTTCTATGTATATGCGCAGGTTCGCCTCGTCGTTGTTGTTCCATCGTGTGGCATCCCTGTTCCACGGCAGACCACCGTTCACATGCACGAAGTTGCTGAAGAGGTTGTACCACACGCGCCCTTTCAGCCCCGGATCATTCTCCAGTATGGCGATGATGTTGCCTGCCGTCGGCTTGATGTTTCCCCTTTTGTCGCAGTCCAGTTCCTTTGTCCACTCGAGGTCGGTGTCCTCGGTCTTTGTCTCCACGTCGGCGAAGTCGTCAGATACGCTTTCACGGCGCTCCCTCATCAGCAGTTTCCTCACCCTCTTGTCCTTTGACGCGAAGTCCTGCATCGCCTGATACGATGGCAGGCGTGTCACGTCCGTCACCTTGGAGTCTTCGTCCCGGATGCCGAAGAGGTGTATACGGCAGAGGTCGAAGGCGTTGCACAGTTGTCTGCTTGCGGGGTCGGTGTCGTGGTTGCTGTATGCGAATTTCCCCTCATAGCACACGAGCCCGGCGGCCACGCTGCCCTTGGTGTAGGTGTAGCGGTGGTCGTGTGCTGTCTTCTCGTAGATGTCAGCGAGGAAGGTGTCGATGGCTTCCTCTATGGTGTATGCCCGGCAGAAGGCTCCTATAAGCCCCGGTTTCTCCAGCGGGTCGCCAGCCTTCTTCATCTGGTGCACGATGATGTCTCCCTCCCGGCTTGACAGAGGCCATGCGGATGCGTCATGGTAGTCACGGTAGGATGCGAGGAACTCGTCCACATCACACAGCGGTCCGTCCTGATACTCGAACACATAGTCACCGTCACGGCTTGTGCTCGGCCAGTAGAACAGTCGTGCCGTCTGGTAGGTGGTGTCGTCAAAGAGGTCTATGCCTATCTTCTGCGCAATCTTCCTGCACAGAGGCTCGTATTCATCGGGGCGCACCTGACGGCTGAAGGGGAACACCAGACGGTAGCGCGGTTTGTCCTTCGTGTGCTTGTGCGTGCTGTAGAGCATGGCGGTGAATCCGAAATTCAGTGTGAAGTCATCCCAGATGTCGGGCGTGCCGTAGTCGATGTCCAGCGTCGCCAGCGAGCGCCACATCACGTTGTTTGTCTTGCGTGCGCCCCCGGAGAGGTAGCCACCGACGAACCCGCCCACGTCCTTCACCGTGCTTTGTTCCTCACGGCTCATGCGCCCGTACTCTGCCACGCTTTCGCCCGTGCGCCTTGTTTCGGCGCATCGGGTTACGAGTCTTGACCATGTGGTCTGCGTGTTCTTCCACTTCTTCGCCAGTCGGCTGTGCGCCGTGGCGATGTCGAGCGGGCAGTCATTCTTTATTGTAATCTCAGTCATTATGCATCTTTATAGTTTATAGTTAGTTTGTTTTCGGTCTATTTAGGGTCTACCACACCTTTCGTCCAGTCGAAGCCCGCGTCTTCCACCATCTCCCGGAGTCCCTTCAGACTGCCGTGCGTCACTATTAAGCCCGGGCCCATCCACGTGTGGCGTTTCTTTTTCGCCTCCCGCTTCTTGTATTTCTTGAGTCTCTCAAGTGCAATCTCGCGCGCTATTTCCTTGGCATCCATCTTTACTGACATTTCTCTTTCTCAATTTTGTTGATTACGGCT
>CAVERK010000150.1:0-5097 GCA_963618035.1 bacterium | reverse complement strand
ATTTGACTGACGATGAAGACACACGACTTTTATGCTGCCGGCAGATGCGCCCTCGCATCGCTGGCGTTCTGCGCCGCCACACTCATGGGCGGATGCACTCAGGCGACCGGTGACGACACCCACTTCATGACCGACGCTGCCTACCGCCGCCAGGTGCAGGCCGACTTTGCGGAGAAGACCTCGCTCGTGGGCACCGGCTTCTGCCCGCTCGACAGCATGGGGCTCGGCACCGTGGAGACGGAGGCCATGCAGTTCCTCTATGCCTACATGCCTGTGGCAGACATGACCGACTACAGCGCGGACTTCTACCTCCAGAATGTGCGCACCGCCTTCCGCGCCATCAGCGAGATGCCCTGGGGGCAGGAGGTGCCGGAGCTGTACTTCCGCCACTTCGTCCTGCCCGTGCGTGTCAACAACGAGCGGCTCGACGCCTTCCGCCCGACCTACTATGAGGAGCTGAAGCAGCGCGTCAGCGGGCTGACGATGGCGGAGGCCATACTCGAGATAAACCACTGGTGCCACGAGCACGTCACCTACCAGCCGAGCGACGGCCGCACGTCGTCGCCCATGGCATCGATGCGCTCCGCCTACGGGCGTTGCGGCGAGGAGTCCACGTTCACCGTCTCTGCCCTGCGTGCCGTGGGCATCCCTGCCCGCCAGGTCTACACGCCACGGTGGGCACACACCGACGACAACCACGCCTGGGTGGAGGCATGGGCCGACGGGCAGTGGCACTTCCTCGGAGCCTGCGAGCCGGAGCCGGTGCTCGACCTCGGGTGGTTCAACAGTGCCGCCAGCCGTGCCATGCTGATGCACACGCGCGTCTTCGGCCGCTACGACGGTCCGGAAGAGAAGATGCTCGAGAGCAGCACCTTCACCGAGATAAACCTCATCGACAACTATGCCAAGACGGCACGCATAGACTTCCACATCGTCAACGCCGACGGCACGCCTGCCGCCGGTGCACGCATCGACTTCATGATCTACAACTACGCCGAGTTCAACCCCGTGGTGACGAAGTATGCCGATGCGTCGGGCAGCACGTTCCTGACAGCCGGCATGGGCGACATGATGGTGTGGGCTTCGCTCGACGGCAGCTACGGCTACGCCAAGGCCTCGTTCGGCAGCGACCGTGAGCTGACCGTCACCCTCGGCCGCAACGCCGCCGCCGACGCTGCGCAGCGGGTGTTTGCCGCCGAGGACATCGACATCGTGCCTCCTGCGGAGGACTATACGCTCCCTGCCGTCACCGACGAGCAGCGTGCCGCCAACACCGCGCGCTTCGCCGCCGAGGACTCCATCCGCCAGGCATATATGGACACGTTCCTTGATGCTGCCGCCGCCGACTCCACGGTACGTGCCGACAGGCTCCCTGCCGCCGCTGCCGCATATCTCGTCAAGGCGCGTGGCAACTGGCAGACCGTCCTGCAGTTCCTCCGCAAGAACGCCGCCGGCGACGACGGCGACATGCTGCGGCTGCTGGCTTCGCTCAGCGACAAGGACCTGCGCGACGTGTCCATGGACGTGCTCGACGACAACTACGACGACCGCCACGGCACCGTTCTCGCCCCGCGCGTGGAGAACGAGGAGCTTGTGCCATACAAGCACTACCTGCGCCGCCACATCCCCGCCGGTCTGGCGGATGGGTTCCGTGCCGACCCCGAGTCTCTGGTGCGCTGGTGTCAGGACAGCCTGACATTGGTCAGCGGGCCGTACAGCGAGCGCGTGGTAATGTCGGCACGCGGCGTGTGGACATCGCGTGTGGCAGATGCCCGTTCGCGTGCTGTCTTCTTCGTCAGCGTGCTGCGCAGCCTCGGTGTCGAGGCACGGCGCGACGGCGTGACGGGCAAGGTGCAGTATCTGAAGGACGGCAGATGGAACGATGTCGACTTCGACGCGCGCCGGCAGTCCACAGCCCCCACAGGCACGCTGCTGCTCGGCTACACGCCCACGCCCGAACTCGCCGACCCCGAATACTACACCCACTTCACCATCAGCCGCATCAGCGGCGGCACCACCTCACTGCTCAGCTTCGACTCGGGACAGGTCGACATGGGCGGCGGCGTCAGCTGGAGCAGCGTGTTCCGCCGTGGCGTGACGCTCGATGCCGGCACATACCTGCTCGTCACGGGCCGCCGCATGGCCAGCGGCAAGGTGCTGGCGGCAGCGCAGGTGTTCAACATCGCCGAGGGGCAGACCACGCGCCTGGAACTGCCGGTGCGCAGTGCCAGCGACGACGTGGCGGTGATAGGCTCGTTCAACTCCGAGTCGCTGTTCGCCATGCTGCCCGACGGCAACCGCGTCAGCATACTCTCGCAGACCGGACGCGGATACTTCGCCGTCGGCATACTGGGCGTGGGGCAGGAGCCGACAAACCATGTCCTGCGCGACATAGCGCGGCTCTCCGCCCGCTTCGAGGGGTGGGGCAGGAAGATGATACTCCTCTTCACGGACGAGGCACAGATGAGCCGCTTCCGTGCGGCTGACTACGGACAACTGCCCGCAAACATTGTCTATGGCATCGACACCGACGGCAGCGTGCGCCGGCAGATTGAGGAGGGGATGCACATCGCCACGGGCAAGGGGCAGCTGCCGCTCATGGTCATTGCCGATACCTTCAACCGCGTGGTGTTCTTCTCGCAGGGCTACACCATCGGCATCGGCGAGCAGATGATGCAGTGCATCAGCAGGCTCTGAGGAACCTCAGAATGACGAAATGCGGAAACCGGCACTGCGGAGCGCGTCCCAGTAGGCGGGGTAGGACTTGCTGACCACCTGCGGCGCGGCAATCCTTATGCCCGAGGGCAGGCGCAGTGCCGCCGGAGCGAATGCCATCGCCATGCGGTGGTCTTCGTAGGTCCTGACCACGGGTGAGGGTGCGGGAGCGCAGCGCGTGCCGTCCCACAGCAGCGCGTCGTCGCCCTCGGTGCGCAGCACATACCCCAGCTTCTCCAGCTCCGCCGTGAGTGCCGCCATGCGGTCTGTCTCCTTTATGCGCAGGCTCTGCAGGCCGCAGAAGCGGAACGTCACGCCCATGAGGCAGCACGTCACGACGAACGTCTGTGCCAGGTCGGGCATGTCCACAAGGTCGGCCTCGAGCCTCTCAGCCGCCTCTGCGCCGCCGCAGACCAGGACACTGCCGTCGGCACGGAACTCCGTCTCCACGCCCAGCTGCCTGAACAGGGCCGCGCCACGGCTGTCGCCCTGGCCGCTGTCGGCGAACAGCCCCTCCAGCCTGACGCGCCCGCCGGAGAGTGCCGCCGCCTCATACCAGTAGCTTGCCGCGCTCCAGTCGTTCTCCACGGTGCAGGGGACGTCCCTGTATCCGCCGCCGCCGACGTGGAGGCTGTCCGTGGCTGTCCAGTCTGCCGTTGCCCCGTAGTGGCGCATCAGCCGCAGCGTCAGGTCTATGTACGGCCGCGAGACCATGCTCCCCGTCAGCCGCAGGTCAAGCCCGCCCTCCAGCACCGGCCCTATCATGAGCAGTGCCGAGATGTACTGCGAGCTGACGCTCCCTGGTATCGACAGCGGCACTGCCGACAGCCTCCTGCCGCGTATCACCAGCGGCGGAAAGCCGTCCGCGCCCTCATAGCCTATGTCCGCACCGAGCTGTCGCAGCGCGTCCACGAGAATCCCTATCGGCCTGTGCCGCATGCGCTCCGTGCCTGTCATGATGTGCTCCTCGCCGTCGCAGGTGCTGAAGTATGCCGTCAGGAAGCGCATGGCCGTGCCTGCCGCCATGATGTCGACCACCGGCGGGCGGTGGGCGAGTGCCGCCGTCATCACGCGCGTGTCGTCGCAGTCGGACAGGTTCTGCGGCATGTGCGTCCCTCCCGCCAGCGCGTGCAGGATCAGTGCGCGGTTGCTGATGCTCTTCGATGCCGGCAGTGCCGGAGCCGCGTCAAGCGTCTCGGGAGCCGTTACGGTGTATGTGCTGTTCTCTGTCATTGGTCTTTCGGCTGTTTCTCTCCTTTATCTGTTGCCCTTGGCGCGGTTGTGCGTCCGGCAGAGCAAAGATAGGGACTTTTTCGGTCAAACGCGGCGAGATAGTGTGTGCCGCAGCCTATATCTTCTCGGCAGCGCGGCGCAGGCGTTCGCTCAGGTCTATCAGGGCACCGCGCAGTTGCTCCGCCTCTTCGGGCTTGAAGCCGCCCTGTCCTCCGTTGCCGTCGATGCCGTCCAGCTTGTGGTACATTAACCAGACACGCCGCCGCTCCGCACCAGCGAAAGGCTAAAAGTTTGCGTCGGAGCGCAAAAAAGACCGGCAAAGTTTCGTTGCGTGTAAACAAACGGCTACCTTTGCACTGACAAAACGAGAAGAATATGGCAAGGAACAATCCCAAAGTCGTGTACATGGAAGAAGCCGTCACGTTCATCGAGAGTCTGCCGCAGTCAGCTGGCGACAAGGTGTATGAGGTTGTCCGCCGCATTGAGGGCGGTGAGCGCAACGCAGTTCTGTTCTCCAAGCTGGAGGGGACGGACATTTGGGAGTTCCGCGTACTCTACAACAGAATAAAGTACAGGCTGTTCGCTTTTTGGGACACGGGCAGGAACGCCTTGGTGGTGGCCACGCACGGCATCGTCAAGAAGACGCAGAAAACGCCATACAAGGAGATAGCCAAAGCGGAGAGAATTAGACAGGAGTATTTCAACGAAAAGGGATAAAGATATGGAGAAAGTAGGTAAGTTCAATGTGTATTCAATGGGTGAAGTGCTTGACGAGGCATTTGGACCTGTCGGCACACCCAAACGTGACGAACATGAGAGAAGCGTTGCAGAGGCAGTCCAGGCCTACGAGATTGGCGAACTCATCAAGAAAGCGAGGCTTCAGCAGAACCTCACGCAGGGGGAACTGGGCGAGCGCATCGGTGTGAAGAAAGCCCAGATTTCAAGGCTGGAAAAAGGCAGCAACATAACACTGCCGACCATGACCCGCGTGTTCCGTGCGTTGGGGGTTGCGACGGCAACAATCGACCTCGGGGCAGTCGGCAAGGTCGCCCTGTGGTAATTCAGGTGCGACGCGCACTCCGATTTTACATATCCTGTGGCGTGGTACGCCTCTCCCCAGTAATTTTCTACTGGCCCGAAATCATAACT
>CAVERK010000149.1:0-5101 GCA_963618035.1 bacterium | reverse complement strand
GAGCGTTCACAACGTACGATGTGAGCATTCACAACGTACGATGTGAGAGGACGTAATACGTCTTCTACAACGACTTTGGTTATCTTCTGCAACGACTTTGGTTATCTGCCCGTATGACAAAAGGCGTGTTAGGTTGAAGGTGCTTCCGCTGAGACGGAAGAAGGGGATAATGGGCGGAACGGAATGAAGCCCCGCAGACGGTCCGGTTGAGACCGCGTGCGGAGCTTCATGTGTGTCTTTGAGGATGTCCTTTCGGACGGGGTTACTTGTTGCCGAGTATTGCTGCCGTGTCCTGTGCAATCATCAGCTCCTCGTCGGTAGAGAGGATGAGGACCTTCACCTTGGAGTCTGGAGCCGAGATGATGCCCTCCTTGCCATGTGCTGTCTCGTCATTGGCTTTGGCATCTATCTTGATGCCAAGATAGTCCATGCCTTCGAGTGCACCTGAACGTACAGTGGGCTGGTTCTCGCCCACACCGCCGGTGAACACGACCACATCAACGCCATTCAGGGCAGCGGCATACGCACCTATGTACTTCTTGATGCGATAGGTGTAGACGTTGGTTGCCTGGATTGCACGCGGGTTGCCACTGGCACAAGCCGATTCAAGCTCGCGCATATCGCTCGATATGCCCGAGAGTCCCAGCATACCGCTCTTCTTGTTCAGGACATCGCTCATCTGGTTGGCTGTCAGGTTCAGCTTGTTCTCCAAGTAGGTAATCACACCGCCGTCGACATCGCCGCTGCGTGTGCCCATGACCAGTCCCTCAAGCGGTGTCAAGCCCATTGAGGTGTCCATGACCTTGCCGTCCTTGATGGCTGCTATCGATGCTCCGTTGCCGATGTGGCAGGTGATGAGCTTCAGTCCTTCGGGCTTGATGCCGAGGTAGTCGCACACGTACTTCGAGATGAAGCGGTGGGACGTGCCGTGGAAGCCGTAACGGCGGACATGATACTCCGTGTAGTACTCCATCGGAAGTGCGTAGAGATAGGCATAGTCGGGCATGGTCTGATGGAATGCCGTGTCGAACACACCCACCTGAGGCACATCGGGCAGTATGGCCTTTACGGCATTCACACCCTTCAGGTTGGCAGGATTGTGCAGCGGAGCCAAGTCATTGCAAGCCTCAAACTCGCGCAGCACCTCGTCGGTCAGCAGGCTCGACTCCGTGAAACGCTCGCCGCCATGCACCATGCGGTGTCCCACGGCACCAATCTCAGCGTATGACTTGATGGCTCCATACTCGGGATTAACCAGCGTGTCGAGGATCAGCTCCACACCCACCGTATGTTCCGGTATGCTCTTCTCTATGATCTTCTTATCGCCATTGGGCAGCTTGAACTTCAGGAACGAGTCCGGCAGTCCTATCTTCTCGATGCCGCCCGACGCAATAACCGATTTGTCGCTCATGTCGAACAGCTTGTACTTGATGGACGAGCTGCCGCAATTCAAAACAAGTATTTTCATTGTCAGTATTTTCTCCTTATTATATATGGTGTCTTCTTACTTCTTGGCAGCCTGTGCCTGGCAGGATGTGATGGCAATCATATAGTAGATGTCGTCGACGGAACAGCCACGGCTCAGGTCGTTCACCGGACGTGCTATGCCCTGCAGTATCGGCCCGATGGCAATGGCGTTGCCCAGCCGCTGCACGAGCTTGTAGGATATGTTGCCGACTTCGAGGTTGGGGAAGATGAGCACATTGGCCTTTCCTGCGACATCACTGCCTGGAGCCTTGCGCTGTCCCACCGACGGCACAAGAGCGGCATCGGCCTGCAGTTCGCCGTCCACCTGCAGTTCGGGGTGTTGTTCCTTGACAATCCTTGTTGCCTCCACCACCTTGTCCACAACCTCATGTGCAGCCGACCCCTTCGTCGAGAAGCTGAGCATTGCCACGCGCGGCACGTCAAATCCCGCCACAGCCTTGGCCGTCTCTGCCGTGCAGACAGCTATCTGTGCCAGCTGCTCCGCATCGGGCACCGGCGTCACGGCAACATCGCCGACGACGAGCATTCCGTCTTCTCCGTACTGCTTCTCATCGGTGATCAGTATCATGCCTCCACTGACACAGGTGATGCCAGGAGCGCATTTGATGATCTGCAAGGCAGGGCGCAGGGTGTCGCCCGTGGTGCTCAATGCTCCGGAGATCTGTCCGTCGGCATCGCCGGTCTTGATGATCATGCAGCCTAAGTAGAGCGGGTTCTTCACCAGCTCGCGTGCCTGCTCGATGGTCATGCCTTTCTTCTTGCGCAGCTCGGCCAGCAAGGCGGCATACTCCTCGGACTTGCTGAAGTTCAGCGGGTCTATTATAGTGGCCTTGTCCACGTTCTCCAGCCCCATTTCCTTGGCCATGGAGTGGATCTTGGCGGGGTCACCAATCAGAATTATATCGGCCAGGCTGTCGCGCAAGGCCATGTCCGCAGCTCTCAAGGTACGTTCTTCGGTGGCCTCCGGCAAGACTATGCGTTGCTTGTCTGCCTTTGCACGGGCCACAATACCTTCCAATACTTTATTCATTATCCTCTATTTGATTAAGGTTCCCTATGTTCATGTTGTCTGTTACGGCACTGCAAAAGTACCAAATCCAATCGTGCCACACGACACTGCGGGCCGACAAAAACGCCCTGCCACCGCCTCCGTCGGCGACAGGCGGAAACAAAAAGGCAGACCTCCCTCTGTGTCCTTACAGGGAAGCCTGCCATATCCTATCCACGGGATTCTTCGTTGAGAACCGCTGTTGTCTTCACGTCTGTGCGTTCGCCCGACAGGCTGTCGATGTGGTGCAGCCCCGTCAGTCTTTCTTCACCGTGGTCTTCTTTATTCTCTTCAGGGTGAGCTGCTGCGTCGTTGCAGGGCTCTTGCGTGTGGTCTTCTTCTTCGCGGTGCCGTTCATCTCTTCCAGCACGTTTGCACTGACCTTGAACTTGATGGTCGTGCGCTCAGGGATGTCATGGTACTCGCCATTGCGCGGGTCGCGTCCCGGGCGGTGTGGCTGGTGGTGAGGGACGAACTTGCCGAAGTACTGCAGCTTCACTTCTTCCCCTTCACACATTTTGTCGATGACCAGCCTGTCGTATGCGTCTACGAAGGCCTTGGCAACTGTGTCTGTGCATCCAAGACGGCGTGCCAACTCTTTTACAAAGTTAAATTTATTCATTGTAATGATAAGTGTTGTTTGTTATGTCCCTGAAATCAATTGTGGCAACTTAGTTTTCTTGTCCGACAACCAAATTCATGGCAAATGTATATTTTTAATTTCAATAGTAACATCATCATATGTTAAAATATGCGCACAGGCACATTTATTTCCACGTTTCGACGTGTTGCGGCGAAAAAGCGGCGGCATGGGCATGGATTCCGCTTTATTGTTTTAACTTTGTGCGACAATATTCAACAATCAATTATGAGAAAATCCATTCTATCAGTATTGCTGCTGTTCTTGGTGATATGCCAAGTTGACGCGCAGAAGGCAAAGTACGTCTTCTTCTTCATAGGAGACGGCATGGGAGTTAATCAGGTCAATGCCACCGAGATGTACCTCGGCGAACTCGACGGACGCATAGGCATAGAGAAGATGCTCTTCTCCTCGTTCCCTGTGGCATCGTTCGCCTCAACCTACTCCGTGACAAACTCAATCACCGACTCGGCAGCCGGAGGCACAGCCCTGGCGACCGGCTCGAAGACCTACAACGGCGCCATCGGCGTAGATGCCAACAAGGCACGCCTTGAGAGCGTGGCAGAGCAGGCCAAGAAGGCAGGCAAGCGTGTGGGCATAACCACCTCTGTCAGCGTCGACCATGCCACACCGGCTGCGTTCTACGCACATCAGGAGAGCCGCAGCTGGTACTACGAGATTGCAAACGAGATACCGGCATCCGGCTTCGACTTCTTCGGCGGCAGCGGCTTCCTCAAGCCCGAGAAGGACAAGCGCGGAAAGGCAGCACCCAACGTCATCAACACCATAGAAGAAGCCGGCTACACCGTGGCACGCGGACTCGACGAGTACAATGCCAAGAAAGGCACAGCCGACAAGATGGTGCTCATCCAGCCTGCCTCGGCAGACCAGGCGAGCCTGCCCTACGCCCTCGACCGCAAGAGCGGCGACCTGACACTGGCGCAGATTACGGCCTCGGCCGTGGAGTTCCTGACCAAGGGCAACAACAAGGGCTTCTTCCTGATGGTCGAAGGCGGAAAGATAGACTGGGCATGCCACAGCAACGACGCTCCGACCGTACTGAACGAGGTCCTCGACATGAACGAAGCAGTGAAGGTGGCATATGAGTTCTACCAGAAGCATCCCAAGGAGACGCTCATCGTCATCTCTGCCGACCACGAGACCGGCGGTCTTGCACTCGGCAACAGCGACTATACCCTGCACTTCAAGAACCTGTCCTATCAGACCATGTCTCTTGACGCCGTGTCGCGCCGCATCACAGACCTGCGCAAGGGCAACGCCACGTGGGAAGATGCCAAAGCACTGCTGTCAGAGTGCATGGGTCTGTTCAGCAAGGTGCAGCTGACATGGGAGCAGGAGCGTGCACTGCACGATGCCTTCAACGAGTCGTTCGTGAAGCACAACGTCAAGTTTGAGGAGAGCCTCTACGCACGCACCGAGCCGCTTGCCGTGGCTGCACGCGACGCAATGAACAAGGTAGCACACATGGGATGGACCACCGGCGCACACTCGGGTGGCTACGTACCTGTCTTCGCCATCGGTGCCGGATCCGAACTCTTTGCCAAGGGCAAGATGGAGAACACCGACATACCGAAGAACATCGCCAAGGCAGGGGGATACACGAAGTGACATCCTGAACAACAACCAACACACCTCAAGGGGGCATGGCAGACGACCGTGCCCCCTTTGTTTTTCCGTCTGCACAACCGCCGTTGCGTGGTTGTACGTCCATAGGATCTGTGGTTGACCATTCACAGTTCTGTGGTTGACCATTCACAGTTCTGTGGTTGAACGTTCATAGATGCTGTGGTTGAACGTTCATAGATGCTGTGGTTGAACGTCCACAGACCTGTGGTTGAACGTTCATAGATGCTGTGGTTGAACGTTCATAGACCTGTGGTTGAACGTTCATAGATGCAGGTTTG
>CAVERK010000148.1:0-5106 GCA_963618035.1 bacterium | reverse complement strand
CGGCGGTCGGCTTACAGCCGGACGGACTTCGGGCGGAACAGGTACTGCCCCTTGTGCCGCGTGCGCCAATAGTTTATGGCGTGTTGCGGGCACACGTGATAGCACGCCATGCAGTTGGTGCAGTGTCCGTCGCGCGCCCATACGGGCAGACCGGAGGAGATGTCGAACGTGATGTTGCCGACCGGACACGCTCCGGCGCAACGCCGGCAACGGACACACAGGCTGTCGTCGACGCGGAACGGACGGTCGGTGATGAGCAGGCGGTAGAAGACCGTGCCTACGATGTAGGTCTTGGCGTGCGGCAGTGCTCCCCTGTGTCCGGCTTCCAGTCCGCAACGGCGGGAGACGACAGCCTCCATGAACGCCTTCAGGTCCGCACTTGCCTGCACGAGCTTGCGCCGCTCCTTCTCCGGCGGGTCGGTGTCGAAGAACGGCAGGCAGACATAGCTCTCGGGCATGACGAGCGTGAAGCCGCTGCACAGCTCCATCCCCCTGCGGCGCAGATCCCGACGGAACACGTCCATGGTGCAGCCGATGTCGTCGCCGCAGGTGCACAGCGAGTAGCAGTAGTGTCCTGCCACGCCGCCAGTGAACGCCAGCCTCTTGACGAAGTCCCTCACTATGCGTGGAGGCATCCACCCGTATGCGGGGAAGCAGAAGCCTATGCGTTCCCCCTCCGCCAGTCCGTAGACTATCGGCTCACGGCTGTCGCGACCACCGTTGGCTTCCATCTCGCCGGCTATCGACAGCAGGCGTTCGCCTGTGGCCTCGGCCAGGGCGGTGGCGGCCCAGCGGGTGTTTCCCGTACCGGAGAAGTAGAATATCATCCCGATGCTCCCCCCTTGTCTCAGTCGTTCAGCGCGTAGGTGACGGTCGTGACCACGCGTATCTTCTTTATATAAGGTGTGGTATCGTCGCGGTCCTCTATCGAGAGCTGTCCCTGCGTAGCCTGCAGGATGCCGCCAAGATGGCTGTCGCTGTTGTCGGAGAACTGGCGTGCGGCTTCCTCGGCATTCTTTATCGCCTCCTTCATCATGTCAATCTTCAGGTCTTGAAACTCGGTGTAGTCATAGCTTACCCAGTTGCTGTCGAAGATGATGCCCTTGGTCACCAGCTCTCCCGAGTTTGAGAACGCCTGACGCACGGCATCCACCTTGCCGGTCTTCACCGTCATGCTGACGTTGATGTCGTAGCGGTAGTTCGACTTGTTTTCCGACCACTGGCTGGCGTTGCGGTCGTTCACCGTGTATGGGTTGAGCGTCACCTCATCACGGCTGATGCCGTTGTCGGTCAGGTACTTCAGCAGCACCTCCGTCGTGCGGTTGGCATTGTTGTAGAGCTGGCTCAGGTCGTTGCCCAGAACCCTTGTGCTGATGGGCCACGTGACGGTGTTGGCCTGCACCTCACGTTCCGAGAGTCCCTTCACCGTGACCTTGCGGTCCTTGTTCACGAAGTTGTCGATTCCGCCTTTCATGCACAGGCCGAAAACGACGATGGAGGCTGCCACAATCAGTGCCTCAACGATTTTGTTTCCTTCTTTCATAGCTGTTGGAATGTTTTTGTTAGTTGACTGCACAAAGATACCTTTTATATATATCGGGTTGATATTTCACGGGATGTTTTTGCTTTGTGTCGCAGAATGTCTAACTTTGGGTGTCGTTTTACTGCGACGCACATAGGAAGAAACACACGGAACAAGATGAAGATTGGATATGCCAGAGCCAGCCGGTACGACCACGAGGGCATCGACGTACAGACGGCACGCCTCACGGAGGCCGGATGCACAAGGGTGTTCATCGATGAGGTGGACAGCGCAGCCTCGCCGCGCCCGCAGCTCGATGCCTGCCTCTCGGCTCTGAAGAGGCGCGACACACTGGTGGTGTGCAGCCTCGAACGGATAGGACGGTCGGTGGAGGACATCGTCCGGCTGCTGCTGAAGCTTCAGACCAGTGGCGTGGCGTTCTGTTCCGTCGGCGACGGCATCAGCATGCGCGGAGCCAAGGGACGCATCATGGCCGACTTCATGCGGTCGTTGGCACAGTTCAAGACGGACATTGTCCGCACGCGCCACGCCGAGGCGGCAAGCAACGGTGTCAGGAGGGGAAAACGGAAGGGGTGTGTCAACACGGTGAACCGCGGGAAGCCCGAGACCTGCAAACAACTCTACGAGAACGGCACTCCTGTCGGCAAGATAATGAAGCTCCTCAACATACGCAGCTACTCCACCGTGCGCAGGTACCTGGAGATGACGGGGGCACGCCGTGCGGCACACCCTGGTCCCGACCTGTTCGACCCCAATCTCGCAAGCCCGTCCGTCCTTCTGAGCAAGAAGGACCTGCAACAACTCAAGAAAGACCTTTACGAGAAGAGCCACCAGCTCGAACTTTTCGGTAACAAGTGAGTATATAGCTGGAAATGAAGCCATTAACCTGCGCATCTATGGACGTACGTTCATAGGTTCTCTGGTTGTACGTTCAGAGGGTTCCTGACTGTACGTCCAGAGGTTCTCTGACTGTACATCCACAGGTTCCCTGACTGTACGTCCACAGGTTCTCTGGTTGAACGTCCATAGAAACACGGATTTTCAGTTTTGTTTTGCCCTGTGCCCGACTTGCACTATCTTTGCCGCCTAATTAAAAAATCATACAAAGACATGAAAGCATTTGTTTTCCCTGGTCAGGGTGCCCAGTTCAGCGGTATGGGCAAGGACCTGTACGACAAGCATGCCCTTGCGAAAGACCTTTTCGACAAGGCAGACAGTATTCTCGGATTCAGCATCACCGACATAATGTTCAACGGCACCGACGAGGAGCTGCGCCAGACACGTGTCACGCAGCCGGCAGTGTTCCTTCACTCCGTAGTCTCCGCCCTGTGCATGGGCGATGCGTTCAAGCCCGACATGACTGCCGGCCACTCACTGGGCGAGTTCAGCGCACTCGTGGCTGCCGGAGCCTTGAAGTTTGAAGACGGCCTGCGCCTGGTCTACGCCCGCGCCATGGCCATGCAGAAGGCGTGCGAAGCCGCACCGTCGACCATGGCTGCCATCATCGGACTGGCAGACGACGTCATCGAGCAGGTGTGTGCCGAGGTGTCGAAGCCTGGATGCATCGTGGTGCCCGCCAACTACAACAACCCTGGACAGGTGGTGATTTCGGGAAACATAGAGGCCGTCGACGAGGCGTGTGAGAAGCTGAAGGCTGCCGGAGCGAAGAGGGCACTGCCGCTGAAGGTGGGCGGTGCATTCCACTCGCCGCTGATGCAGCCCGCCAAGGACGAGCTGCAGAAGGCCATCGAGCAGACGGACTTCAGCACGCCGGTATGTCCGGTCTATCAGAACGTGGACGGACGTGCCCACACCGATGCAGCCGAAATCAAGGCGAACCTCATCGCACAGCTCACGTCGCCTGTGCGCTGGACCGAGGAAGTGCAGAACATGATTGCCGCAGGTGCCGTCGACTTCACCGAGTGCGGTCCTGGCAAGGCTCTGCAGGGCATGATAGCGAAGATTGCGCACGGCAACGACGCAGTCACGGCTCATGGCATCGAGACACAGGAGTGACACTCCACAACACCAAAAACGGAGCTCCGGCCTTGCAGAAAGGTCGGAGCTTTGTGTGTCTTGAGGGGTTCAGAGCAGGGGAGCACGGCTGGACATGATGGCACGTATGGCCTGCTCCGTGCCGCTGAACGGGCCGTAGCCCTGTAGCTTGATGGTGCACATGGCGGCGGCAAAGCGTCCTGCCTCGTCATAGTCGGCACCACGTCCGCGCATGTATAGGTAGCCGGTCATGTAGGTGTCGCCGCACCCCGTGGCATCGGCAATACGCATCGTGGGGTAAGCGGGAATATCGTGGAACTGTCCGCGGGCGTAGATGAGCGACCCCTTGTCGCCAAGCGTCAGCAGCACCTCACGAACGCCCCAGTCTGCCAGCATCAGTGCCGCCTCGTGCGGATCGTCAACACCGGTGATGACCTCCATCTCCTGCTCGTTGGCCTTTAGCGTATGGATGTACCTCAGTGCCTCGTGCTTCTCGTCCCAGTCGGTGTGGCAGACCTCCTGTCCGCGCACTTCGCGCAGGAAGCCCTGCACGTCGGCACAGAGCAGCGAGCGCGACGAGAGGTGGCGTATGACATCAAGCGGAAAGTCATCGTGGAGCAGGCTGCCGAGGTGCACGACATCGGCATCGATGCCGGAGAGACCTTCGACGGTGAACGGGTCGGGCAGGGCTGTGACACGCTGGCGGCGGTCGTTCATGTTGTCGCCATAGATGTTCTCGAAGCACACGGAACGGCGCGTGGGCAGGCAGAGCACGTCTATTCCCTTGCTCCGCATATCGTCGACCACAGGCTGCTGCTCCTCTTCCACCGCCGTGACCAGCTGAAAACCGTCGGCAGAGAGATGGCGGATGGCTTCCGCGAAGTAGTATGCCGTGCCACCAGGCATGTCAACGGCTTTCTGTGGCGTGATGACACGATCCTTGGTGATGTATCCCACGCAGCAGAGCTTGTATTCCGACATTGTATTGGGGGTAGATGAATATTGGCTTGCGTTCACTCCTTGGTGCCCGTAACTGCCTGTGGAGTCCAGTTGTTGAGGAAACGCAGTACCTTCTGCTTGTCATAGCCCTGTCCCTCTTCGAGGAAGCTGGAATCCTGTATGTGGAGAACCTTGCCGTCGGCATCGAGCACCACAAACACGGGGAAACCGAAGCGTTCGGGACTGCCGAGACGCTTCAGCGTAGTCTTCAGCACCTCTGTACGTGCAGGGTCGCTGTTGCCGCCACCACGACGGGGGTAGTTGGTGTGTATGTAGACGAAATTACGGCTTATGAGCGAGGCTATATCGGCATCGTCGGTGATGAACTTGGCAAACCGCAGGCACCACGGACACCAGTTGCCGCCCACCTGACTTATCACGTACTTGCCCTCGGAAGAAGCCTTGGCCAGAGCTTGGTCAAGCTGCTCCATCTGGTTGACGTTCTCGTCGTAGACCTTGGCTGATGGTGTTGTTCCGCTCTGCTGTGCGCTGGCACCCGTCATGGCTGCGACCATGAACATCAGGCTCATAAGAATTGTTCTGATCATATCGTGGTTTCTCCTTATTAT
>CAVERK010000147.1:0-5405 GCA_963618035.1 bacterium | reverse complement strand
TCCAGCGGCAACAGGGAAATGCCGTTCCTATCCACCTCGCCGATGACATAGGGACTGCCGTCGACAGTGATCACCGCCGACGTGTCGCCCTGCCTCTGCTGCTCCTGCAGCTCCGACGGGGTGGGAATGTCCGGCGTGCCGAGCTGCTCATTCTCCCGCCGCCAGAACTCATTCTCCGCACTCGCTTCCGCCCCTGCAATATAGTCCCCAATGCTCATGTCATACCGTATGGAAGTAAAGACCTTCGGGCTTGCCACCTTCCTGCTGCCGTCACCATCGACGTAGTATATCCACTCGCTCGACCTGCTTGCGTCTATGCCTCCGTTTTCGTCCGCCACCAGCTTGCCGCCGACAATCTGCACCTCGCCCGCGCCCGTCAGGTATGCCCTTGTCACCCTGCCGGTATCTTGGTTGCCCATGCTCCGCACGTCCTGCTCCGCCTGCACCCTTGCTGCCTCCACAGCCTTGTCGCGGCGCGAAGAAATCTCGTCGGAGAACGGTCTCCACGCTTGCGTCGCCGCCACTATCTCTCCCGTCGTGCCACGGTTCTGCGCCCTCAACAGGTCGCGGTATGCCTTGCGGCGTGCGTCCACATTCGTTGTCTGCAGGTCCCGTGCCTCTGCCTGTGCCTCCGCAGCGTCATCCGCCGCACGCTCCTCGGGAGTGCGCTCCGCCTCAACCTCACCGATAGCCTTGTCCTGCAGGTTCAGATATGTGGCCGCAATCAGCTTCTTCTTCTGTTGCGGAGTGAGGTTGCCGTTCATGATGACATCATACTCCAGCCTGTTCTTGACACTCTTGTAGTCCTTTTCCTCCACCGACCGCAGGATTTCTTCGTATATCTTCCTCGTCGTCGGGTCTTTAATGCTTATCCCGTTGAGACCCCTGCGCACATTGTATTTGTGGATACCGAGACCGCCCACGCCCAATGCGCCAAAGGCTATCATCGTAGGGGCAAGCCCCAAGAACGTATCAATGTTGTTGTCAAGGTTGACAGCCTCCTCGTAGCTCATCTCCCCGAGAGCGACATTGGCAAAGTTGTTATACACCTCCTCCATGTACTCCTTGGGCAGTCCCTGGAACTGCGCACGCTCCATCCACTCGCGCATCTCCTTGTTGTTGTATGCCTCGGAGACAAGCCTGCCCGCGCCCGTGCTCTTCACCTTGTCGACTATCTTTGTCAGAAACTCCGGCATCACCTTGCGTGCCGACTGCCCCAGTATTTTCCCCGTGCCGCTGAAAGCGTTGAACACCATCTCCGACTGGTTTTCCAAGTAGTTGGTGACAGCCGAACGCCCAAGAGACTTCTCCCAGCTCTCGTCACCCACACGCTCCACATTGACCTTACCGTCGTCAAGCCCCACGTTGAAGTTCGCATTCTGGTTTTCGTATGCGCCGCTTATCACTCTCGGCACGCTCGATGTCGCCGTCATGCCCGCTGCTGCCGTCGCGTCGCCCAGCAGCCGCGCACCCACTCTTGCAGCCCTGCCCGCTGCCGTCTTCGACGAGGCGACACCAAACTTCTTAGCGGCATATTTGAGCAGCCCCTTGGCGATACCCTTACCGGCACCCGATATGGGGTTAACGATAAACTCCAGCATGAACGGCAGTGACACCGCCGTCGTCTGTCCCGCCTTGTACGCTCTGTTAAGATCCGAGCTGAAGTATGCCGTGACAATGGCATTAATGGCTGTCGCCCGCAGCAGCTCATCCTCCGCATCCGTCAGCTTCTCGCCCTTTTCATACTTTTCGAGCGTGTCGTTAAGCGCATGGGACGTGATAAGGTCGCTTGCGCCAAACAGATAATTGCCTGTATCTGTGTTGTCATAGAGGCTTCGCCAAAAGCCGCTGTCTTGGGCTGTGGCGTTGAGTATCTTCTGCGCACCGCTTAAAGCTCGGCGTGCTGCTTCGAGCTTATTATGTTGGTCGGTCTCTTCGCTGCTGGTCTTGCCACCCATAAACTCTTGACGGCCATTCGGCAGGGTCATTGTCCAATGGTTGCTCTCATACTTCTTCGCCAAGTCCTTGCCGATATTGGTTATCCTCTGCAACGACTCGTCAATCTGTGCGGGAGCACTGTTGCGCACCTCTTTCTTTGCCGCCTTGGCCAGTTCGGACTTTAGGCTCTCGCCGTACTTCTTCGTCAAGGCATCCGAGTATCTCTCATCCCATCTGTCGTTCTCCTGCTGGAGCAGGCTCTTGACATTATCGTCGGCATAAAACGCATCATTGACAGCCTTGCTTAGCGCGTCTGCCTCCTCCTGCGTGCGCGGCTTTTGCTTGGTCAGCTCCTTGTAAGTGTCGCTCTCCGCCCACGTCTTGAAGAGCTTGTTGGTGTAGTCGGTCATGCCACGCTCCATCTCACCGCGCAAGTCATAGCCCTCCTTGGACGCATCGAACCGAGCCATGGCGTTGTCATACACATCCTGCTGTGTCTCGGCAGGCTTCTGCTCGGGCCTCTTTAGCAGCATCGACGGGTGGAAGGCTTTGTCCTCCGCCGTCTCGCCCCATACAGGCTGCTGCATCGACTGACTCCACTCTCCAGCAGACTGTTTCTGCCCGTCCTGCGTTGACAGGGCAACATTATCCGGCTGCACGGCAGGAGCCATCGCCTTGTCAAATGTCTCATACTCCGTGGTCAGCTGTCCGTCTGCCTTTAGCGCGTCATACAAACTCTTGCGCTTGGCAGGGTCGTCCATCTTGTTATTAAACGCCTCGAAACTCGTTGTGGCCAACGTGCCACTCTTCACCAGCGCATTATACAACTCCCTGCGCTTGCCGCCATCCTGTGCCGTGCCGTTATCTGTCATATCCCTCTATTATCTTAATCACCCAAAATGTTGTCAAGAGCCGTAGGCTTCTTCTCGTCTTTTGCCCGCTTCTCAATCTCCGCTGCCAACTCGTACACTTTCTCCGAAACTTCCCTCGAACCATAACCCGACCCGTCGGGGTTGATGCCGCCAAGAGTTTTCTTCGTGTCAATGCCGAGCCTCTTCGCCTCCTCGATGACAGCCCTGTTATAATCCGCAGCCGTTGTAAACTCCTGCTTCTTGCCGTCAATGGTCACCGAGCCGTAATACTTGTTTGAGCCGCCATTCGACGACCTTATGTAAGCGGTCTCCTTGCGGCTCTGCCTGTTCTTCTCGTTCTGGTCTGCCTCGAACATCATCTTTACAGCCTGCTTGTTGGCATCAATCTCCGCCTGCCGCTTGGCCAAGTCGTAGTTATAAGCCCTCGTCTTTGCTGCTTCCTCGGCATTATACTTGCGTGCCTTGTCTGCCTCTTCTGCCGCAGCCCGTCTCTGTGCGTCAGCATTGACAGCACTATACATCGCATTAGCCCTGTTGAGGTTATAGTTGAGTTGCGCGTCCTTTAGTCGCTGAATGTACTCGTCATACTGTGCGGACTTGTCCTGTACCTTGTCGAAGCTCCGCGCACCGATGCCCAATGCCGCAGCCTGCCCCAGGACGGTGGCGAGATTGCCCAGTGTGCTCACAGCCTTTTGCCGCCTCATGTCCTTAATCCTCTGGTCGTAGTCGTCCTTGGGATAGTTGGCTTTGAGCCAGCTTGCCACGCCCTGCGAGCGCAGCACCTCGGTGTTGTCCTTGCTCTCCGGCTTGCCGTCAGATGTCTGCAACGGTGTTGTCACTTGCTGCCGTGCTTGCTCCGCAGCTTGCCGCAGATGTGCGTTGCCCTGCAACTCTTGTGCGTTCGGGCTTATTGTAATGTCGTTAACGTCTGGTACGTTGGTCGGTGTCACCCTGCCATACGTCAGCCGCTCGCGCATTATATCCGATGGTCTCTTGACCTTGTCCTGCACACTCATATCACTTAATGTATATCTTGCCGTTTAAGTTACTCGGACTTGCGTCTGTATAGGTGCCAGGCACGCCGCCGCCCTTGGCCAGCGACTTGTCGACCTTGCCGTTGTCATACATCGACAGGGCAGACCCGATAAGGCTAAGACCATTGTTCATCACCTGACTTGCCCCTTGCTCGTCGGCTTGCGCCTGTCCCATCTTCGCCTGCTGCACCTGCTGCTCGTTTGCCTGATTGACGCTGTCCACATAGTTCTTCCGCTGTGTCGCATTGCCCGCCAGTGTTGCAGCCGTGTTCTCCAAGCTCTGCTGGTTGGCTTTTTGCCGTGCCACAGCCGCCTCGGGTGTCGCACCGCTGACTGCCGCCTGTGCTTTCGCGTCAGCGTTCTCGCGCTGCAAGGTGTCCCTGACTCTCCGCATCGCACTCTGCGCCTCCGTAGAGTCCATGTAGTTCTGATAGTACTGATTGTTATACCACGCGTCGTTCTTCGCCTCTTTCTTCGCAATCTCGCGCTGCTGTGCTTTCTTGGCCTTATTTGCCTTGATTGCACCGAAGATGCCGCTTGCCGCGCTCAATCCTAATCCTATTGCTGATAGTAACATGATAATTGTATGTTTTTGAGCAAAATAAAGCAAAGCCAATCAAGCGATTGTTGCGATATTGCCACTTTCTGCACCGAAAATCTGCGTATATTTGTTGCGGTAACAGCCTAAAACCGTCATAACAATATATTGCGCTGTCTACCACGGAGATATGGCACGGAGAGTTACAACAACAGCACAGAGACTTGCAGCCCTAAAGGTGCTGCAACACAATGATTACAACTACGCCAAGACGAGCAAGGAGACAGGCTTCTCGCACAACACCCTGCACGCATGGCAGGACAAGTACGGAGCGAAGCTCGACAGCGACAAGAACCTGCGCGAGATAGCCAAGTCATGTGAGGTAGCCATGAACAAGCTGTACACGCAGTTCTTTCGCGCACAATACGGACGTGCCGAGCAAGCACTGCAAGCAGCCATCGACAAGGGTGTGCAGCTATTAGAGACAGAGAAAGACCTCAACAGGGTCTCGCAGTTCGCACGCGTACTGTTGGACTACGGCAAGGCTTTAGGCTTGCAGCAGGGAGAGGGAGCAGCCGAGCAGAGAGACTCCGCACTTGCATCCATCCAACAGACAGTCATAATGCTCAACAGCAACGCTGCCGTGCGCCATATTGAGATGCAGCAGGCAGAGGACGCGGAAGAAGTGACGGAATAGCGGACAAAAAAAAGGTGCACAGCCTTAAACTGCGCACCTGAATTATCGCCTACATTATTGTACTATCATATCTTCGGGTCATTATCCAGCCCCTTGTTGGCGATGTCACCGAAGTCGTGCGGTCTCTCGCGCTCGTCTGACTTCTCCGCGAAATACATATATAGGTTGCTGCCTGCGATGTAGCCGAGGAAGGCATCTATCGTATAGTTCGCGTCTCCGCTCTCTATCGCCTTGACTTGGTCTATGCGTATGCCGCCGTCCTGTGCCACCCTGTATGCCGTCAGACCTCTGTCCGCCCTGAACTCTCTAAGTCTCTGTCCCAAGAC
>CAVERK010000146.1:0-5523 GCA_963618035.1 bacterium | reverse complement strand
GCGCCATCCACAATTTGAAAGGTTCAGCCTTGGGAGAAGGGATGGACTGTATGAGACGGAAAAGCTGTTCGGTGTCAGCGACATCCGTCATACGGAGCTTACCATCGGCGGCACGTAGTTTCAAACCGTGACAGTTTGTCACGGTTTCATTTCCCTCTTGCTTTAACCGTTGTTTTAACTTTCTCCAATAGGCGGTAGCGTCTTTGCTTTCTGTCAACACCGCACACACGTCCACTACGGAGAAATACCATTTCTCCTCTTTGTCGTCCCAAACGGAACGTACCTTCTTTTCTTCAAACAGCTGAAGAGCCTCTTTCTTTGTCATTTGCCGTATTGCCTTAATTTTATCTTTGCTCATCATCCATCGCTGGCGGAGGGGCTCAGTGCAGGCTGGTGTAGAGGAAACGCTTGATGCTACGCTTGGGTGTCTTCTCGAACTCGGTGGGGTAGAGCTGTATGCTGCTCACCTTCTCGTAGCCCGCCACCTGACTGTTCAGCGTCTTCAGGTTCTCGTCCATGATGGTCTTGATGTTCTGCTCCGTGTTCAGCCCGAGTGAGTCGAGGGCTTCGCTGTCGGCATATACCAGTGCCACGAGCTTCTTGTCTTTCTCTATGACAAGGCTCTCCTGCACGAAGGGGAGGTTGTTGAGCTTCGATTCTATCTCTTCGGGGAAGATGTTTTGTCCGCTGGGGCCGAGGATCATGGTCTTGCTGCGTCCGCGCAGGTACAGGTTGTTGTCGTCGTCAAGGCAGCCGACATCGCCCGTGCGTAGCCAGCCGTCGTCGGTGAACGCCGCGCTCGTTGCCTCGGGGTTCTTGTAGTAGCCCATCATTACGTTCTCGCCTCTCACCTGTATCTCGCCCGTGTCGCTGTGCGGGTCTTCCTTGTAGATGCGTGCTTCCATGGTGTCGAGCAGCCGGCCCGACGATGTGGGCACGAACTTGTCCCAGTAGGAGTGGCTGATCAGCGGTCCGCACTCCGTCATGCCGTAGCCGATGGTGAAAGGGAACTTGATCTTGTGGAAGAAGGCCTCCACTTCGGGGTTCATCGCTGCACCGCCGATGATTACCTCCTTGAAGCGTCCGCCGAGTGCGGCCATGAGCTTGTTGCGTATCTGCGCGTATATCTGCGTGTTGAGCATCGGAATGCTGAGTGCCATCTTCATGGGCTTCTTGTTGATGCTCGGCAGGATGATGTTCTTGTATATCTTCTCGATGACCAGCGGCACCGTGATGATGATGTTCGGCTTTATCTCGCTGAAAGCCTTGAGCAGTATCTTTGGCGAGGGTGTCTTCCCCAGCAGTGTGACGTGCGTACCTGCCGCCACGGCGGTGAGGAAGTCGAACGCACAGCCGTAGGCATGTGCCAGCGGCAGGAATGCCAGGTCGTTCTCGGCACGCCGCAGCAGCTGGCTGCGCAGGCCGTATGTGACATTGCCCGCGAGACTGTTGCCCGAGAGCATGACGCCCTTGCTGAATCCGGTGGTGCCCGAGGTGTAGTTTATGAGTGCCAGCTTGTCGTTGGGTATGTCGCCGTAGACCACGTCCTCGCGGCTGAAGCCGTTGGGATATTTCTTCTTCATCGTCTCGTCGAGATGCTTCACTGTCTTCTGTATGGTCTCGCCGTCGCGCTGGTAGAGACAGCGGAAGTCGGTCAGCGAGAATGCTCCGCGCACGCCAGGGATGCTGTCTTCCTCAAGATGCTCCCAGATGGAGTCGCTGGTGAAGAGGAACACCGAGTCGGAGTGGTTGACGATGTGCTGCACGTCGTACTGGCTGAAGTCCTGCAGTATGGGTACCACCACCGCACCATAGGTGACGGTGGCAAGGAAAGCGATGCACCAGTGGGTGTTGTTCTTGCCGATGATGGCCACCTTGTCGTCCTGTCCGATGTGACAGCTACGGAACAGGATATGAAGTCTTGCAATCTCCTCGGCCACTTGTCCGTAGGTAAAGTTGGTGTCCTCCCCGTAGTCGGAGAGGCAGTTGAGCCTCCAGTTCTCACGGAAGCTGCTCTCGTATAGCTTGACGAAATTTTCCTTAATCAAAGTTCTTGTCCTTTATGTTGGTTAATGCACACTTGGGCAGATTTTGTGCAAAGGTAGGAATTCTTCACAAAATGGCGTACATTTGCGAAAATTTTTGTTTTTGGGAGACATTAATGGCCGATACATCATACGCCGCCGACAGGAAGGCGGTCTACTATACTCTTGGGTGCAAGCTGAACTTCTCGGAGACCGCCACCATCAGCCGCCTGCTCGAGGATGCCGGCATACGCACAGCCCGTCGCGGTGAGCGGGCAGACGTGTGTGTCATCAACACGTGTTCCGTCACCGAGGTTGCCGACCGCAAGTGTCGCCAGACCATCCGCCGTCTGATAAAGCAGAACCCTGGGGCCTATGTTATGGTGACGGGTTGCTATGCCCAGCTGAAGCCCGAGGTCATCGCCGCCATTCCTGGCGTTGACGTGGTGATAGGTGCGGAGGACAAGAAAGACATCATGGCACATATAGACGGCCTGCACAAGCAAGCCGACGGCGGCAAGACCCTGACCACAGGCTTTGGCGGCATACGCACGTTCGTGCCATCGTGCTCGAAGGGCAACCGCACGCGCTACTTCCTGAAGGTGCAGGACGGGTGCAACTACTTCTGCACATACTGCACCATACCCATGGCACGCGGCCGCAGCCGCAACGGCAGCATCGCGTCGATGGTGGAGCAGGCACGCCGCACCGCTGCCGAGGGTGGCAAGGAAATAGTGATAACCGGCGTGAACATCGGTGACTTCGGCCGCAGTACGGGCGAGAGCTTCCTCGACCTTGTGAAGGCACTGGACGAGGTGGACGGCATCGAACGCTACCGCATTTCGTCGATAGAGCCGGACCTGCTGCGGGATGAGGTGATTGACTTCGTGGCACAATCGCGCCGCTTCATGCCCCACTTCCACATCCCGCTACAGAGTGGCAGCGACGACGTGCTGCGGCTGATGAAGCGGCACTACAACACAGACCTCTTTGCCTACAAGATAGAACGGATACGCCGGCAGATGCCCGACTGCTTCATCGGCGTGGACATAATGGTCGGCACGCGCGGCGAGACCGACGCGCTGTTCGAGGACTCATACAACTTCGTGAAGAGCCTTGACGTGACACAGTTGCACGTCTTCAGCTACTCCGAGCGTCCTGGCACGGCTGCACTGAAGATTGCACACACGGTGACACCGCAGCAGAAGCACGAGCGCAGCCAAAGGATGCTGGAGCTGTCGGACGCGAAGCTGCACGGGTTCTACAGCCGCCACACGGGACAGGTGATGCCCGTGCTGATGGAGAAGACACAGCGGGGCAGGGTGATGCACGGGTTCACGCCCAATTATATAAAGGTGGAGGTGCCGTATGACGCGTCGCTCGACAACAGGATTGTCAGCGTGAGGTTGGGAGACTATAACGCCGGCGGCACGGCACTGACAGGGGAGATACTGGGGTGAAGCACAGACTGACATACTGGCTTGCCTATGCAGGCATGCTCCTGCTGGCATCGCTGCCGCTGCGGGTGTTGTATGTGGTGTCGGACGCGCTGTATGTGCTGCTGCGCCATGTGCTGGGATACAGACGGCGCACGGTGCGCTCCAACCTGAGAAACTCGTTCCCCGAGAAGACCGCCGCCGAGCTGAGGGACATAGAGAAGAAGTTCTACCACTACATCTGCGACTACGTGGTGGAGGAGATAAAGACACTGCGCATAACGGCGGACGAGCTGCGGCGGCGCATGGTGTATGAGAACCCCGAGGCGATAGTCGACGCAGTGAGGGAGCACCGCTGTGCGTTCCTGATGATGCCGCACTACGGCAGCTTCGAGTGGACCATGGGGCTGGCACTGGCACTGGACAAGGACTGCCTGCCCATACAGATATACAAGCCGCTGCACAACAAGTATATGGACAACCTGTTCCTGCACATCCGCAGCCGCTTCGGCGGCATCAACGTGCCCAAGCACTCGACGGCACGCTCACTGCTGAAGCTGCACCGTGAGGGCAAGGCAATGGCCGTGGGCTTCATCACCGACCAGTCGCCGAACCGCAACGAGGCACGCTACTGGACCACGTTCCTGAATCAGGACACTGTGTTCATGGACGGTGCGGAGAAGCTGGCGAAGATGTTTGACGCGGCAGTGTTCTACTGTGACATACGCCGTGAGCGGCGCGGGTACAGCCGCATACGCTTCCGTCTGCTGACGGAGACCCCCAAGCAGACTGCCGACGGCGAGATTACCGAGAGCTTCGCACGGTGCCTGGAGGAGTCGATAAGGCGCGACCCGCCATACTGGTTCTGGTCGCACAAACGCTGGAAGATAAAGAGAGAGGATGCGTGAGGAGGCAGTGATGGACAAGGTGGCAGTGGTGATACTCAACTGGAACGGCTGCGACATGCTGCGCCGCTTCCTGCCATCGGTGCTGCGGCACTCGGCAGGGGAGGGGAGCGTGTGGGTGGCTGACAACGGGTCTTCCGACGGCTCCTCCGATATGCTGAGACGGGAGTTCCCACAGGTGAGGGTGATACAGCTCGACGGCAACTACGGCTATGCCGGCGGATATAACCGTGCGTTGCGGCAGGTGGAGGCGCAGTATGCCGTGCTGCTCAACTCTGACGTGGAGGTGACCCCGCACTGGCTTGTGCCGCTGACAGCGTTTATGGACTCACATCCCGACGTGGCAGCCTGCCAGCCCAAGGTGCTCAGCCTGCGCAGACGCACGGCGTTCGAATATGCCGGAGCGTGCGGCGGCTACATGGACCGCTACGGATATCCATTCTGTCGCGGCAGGGTGATGGGCGTGACGGAGGAAGACAGGGGGCAGTATGACGATGCGTGCTATGCCTTTTGGGCCACGGGCGCGGCGATGTTTGTCAGAATGGACGACTTCCGTGAGGCGGGTGGTCTGGACGACGGCTTCTTCGCGCACATGGAAGAGATTGACCTGTGCTGGCGTTTCAGGGCACGCGGCAGACGCGTGGCGTGCGTCCCGCAGAGCACGGTGTATCATCTCGGTGCTGCCACGCTGAAGAGGGAGAACCCCAAGAAGACGTTCCTGAACTTCCGCAACAACCTGCTGATGCTCTACAAGAACCTGCCGGAGAGGGAGCTGCGCAGGGTGATGGCGGTGCGCTGTGTGCTCGACCATGTGGCTGCGCTGCAATATGCGCTGAAGCTACAGCCGGCAAATGCCGTTGCGGTGCTGAAGGCACGCCGTGCGTACCACCGCATGAAGCCCGACTATGAGGCAAAGCGCAGGGAGAACCTGGCGAAAGCCGTGACGGAAAGGATAGAGGAGAGGATGGACAGAAGCCTGATAGTGCAGTACTGTCTGCTCGGGCGAAAGACGTTCTCCGCCCTCTATTGCTGTCCGCTAAAACTCGAAATGCCATAGATATTCCGCCCGAGGGTGCGACGCGCACTCCGATTTTACACGTCCTGTGACGGTGCGACGCGCACTCGGTCTGAAACGTTTAGCGGACAGCAATAATTCAA
>CAVERK010000145.1:0-5662 GCA_963618035.1 bacterium | reverse complement strand
ATCTGCCTGCATCAGGCGGAGCTATGGCAGGAACGATATTCAAGGAGATTGCGGAACTGCTGTGTCGGCACGAGGATAAATTCTGAAGGGCTTCTTGGTATTGTCACACAAAATTGCTATTTTTGTGACAAAACTCAAGAGCGATATGAATAGTGCGGCTCAAAAAATAGAAAACTCTATAGAGAACTTTGGCAGGGGGAAGATATTCTTTGCCGATGACTTCGTGAATATGGGGTCTGCGGAGAACATACGCCAAGCATTAGGTAGATTTACCAAGAACGAGAAAATCGTGCGTGTGGCAAACGGCATATATTATTATCCTGAAGTGGATGACAAGTTGGGGCTTGGCGTACTATTGCCATCGTTTGACCAGATTGCCAATGCCATAGCAGAACGCTCGCATGCCCGAATCATCCCGACAGGTGACTATGCACTCAATGTCTTGGGGCTGTCTACGCAGGTCCCCATGAATTGCGTGTACTTGACGGACGGAACACCCCGTAAGGTGGAAATATCGGGAGGCAGAGGTATCATCTTCAAAAAGACAACTCCCAAGAACTTGGCATTCAAGAACAGATTGGCCATGTTGGTGACATCTGCCTTGAAATCCATCAAACAAGAAAACGTAACACCCGAACAGATAGAGCATATCGAACAACTGCTGAGAAAGGAAGACAAGGATTCCGTATTGGCAGATCTGGCTCTTATGCCTATTTGGATTAGAAAAATTGTGACGAAGGCTTATGAATGACTTTTTCCAACTCTCCATAGAGGACAAGCAGCGTGTGTTGCAGCAGGCGTCCGCTCGTCTGGGATTGCCACCACAGGCCATCGAGAAAGACTTGTGGGTGACAACGACACTGCAAATCGTCTTTACATTACCATTTGCAGATAAGCTTATCTTCAAGGGCGGCACGTCTTTGAGTAAGGTCTGGCATCAGATAGATCGTTTTTCGGAAGATATCGACCTGGCAGTTGACCGTTCCTTGTTCGGGATGGAAGGAGACTTGACCAAGAAGCAAATCAAGAAACTCCGCAAGGCATCATCTTTGTTTGTGCGTGAAGTGTTCAGTCCTGCTCTTCAAAGCAAAATAGAAGAGTATGGGTTATCTTCTCTTTGTTCGATAGAAGCAGAACCCGATGGTGAAGGAAACAATGTCTATCCTGAGCCACGAAGGATATACGTGAAATACAAAAGTGCATGGGCTGAACCGATGGAATACTTGTCTCCTGTGGTTATGCTGGAGATTGGGGCGAGGTCTTTGTTGGAACCAAACGAACAAACGCATATCAAAAGTATGGTAGAGGATTTGTTCCCAACCATCCAAACGACACTTGTTGACAGTGAAGTGGCAACGGCATTAGCAAGCAAGACCTTTCTGGAGAAGGTGTTCTTGCTACATGAGTTGTTTTCCGTAGAAGGACGTGGAACAATCGCTGAACGAAAATCGAGACACCTATATGACCTGGCGCGTATGATGGACAAAGATTTCGCATTGGCAGCCATCATCAATGACGAGTTGTGGGAGTCAATCCGCCATCACAGGGAGATTTTTACAAGTGTACGAGGGGTGGACTATACTCCGGATGTCCGCAAACGCATCTGTCTTATTCCTCCCGACGATATACGTTCTGCATGGAAGCAAGACTATAAGAGTATGTGCGCGTCTATGATTTTTGGTGACAGGCCAACCTTCGAAGAACTTTTGAGACAAATGGAGACATTGGAAAAGCGTTTCCAAGAGGGATAAAATCAATGCCTTGATTCTGTGCGAGAAAACGAGTTGCTTTAGATGCTGCTTTATGCAGAATCTTATTTTTATGGCAAATTATGGCTTCCTGAGGAGCTAATACATCCGAGCGGATGTACAGCCATGAGCAAGAAGTGGTGGCGGGCATGGAGATACGTGCCCGTGCAGAGGCTGTGGAACATAAATTCTCGGCGGATTGTGCTGTTCTTTCCAAATAATCTATAGCTTTGCGTGTAGAGAAAAGATCAAACAGTAAAAACACACATACCAAGGAGAACACGGGATATGGACAACGACAAATTTGTAATCAACATAGGGCGGCAGTTAGGCAGTGGCGGACGCGAGATTGGCGAGAAGCTGGCACAGAGGTTCGGTATAGACTTCTATGACAAGGAACTGATCAATCTGGCATCGCAGGAGAGTGGGCTGTGCCGCGAGTTCTTTGAGCGGGCTGACGAGCGTGCAGCGCAACCCATCGTCAGCGGCATCTATGGCGTGCGCTTCCCGTTCAGCGCAGGTGCCAACCCGATGACGGGCACCAACTGCCTCAGCCATGATTCGCTGTTCAAGGTGCAGAGCGATGTCATACGCAAGATAGCGGCACAGAAGTCATGCCTCTTTGTGGGGCGTTGTGCCGACTACGTCCTGCGTGACAATCCGCGTTGTGCCAATGTGTTTATCTCTGCCGACCGTGGAGACCGCGTCAAGCGTCTCTGTGAGCTGCATGACATTACGCCCGCCAAGGCGGAAGACATGATGAACCGTGCTGACAAGAACCGCGCGGAGTATTACAACTACTACAACAGCTTCAACCGCTGGGGTGCTGCCGCCACCTATCACTTGTGCATCAACTCGTCAGTGCTGGGCATAGACGGTACGCTCGACTTCATCGAGCGTTTTGTCCGTGCCAAGCTGAATCTGTAGTTCTGCCGGCATGTCGCTGCCGCGCACGCAGACTGACGACAAGAGACACTACATCATGGAGAGCAGTATGGCCTGTCCGGCAAGGATGCGCAGGAACATGGTCAGAGGATAGACGGTGCTATAGCCTACGGCAGGAGCATCGGTATCGGTCTGCTGCGTGGCATAAGCCAGGGCAGGAGGGTCGGTATAGCTGCCGCCGAGCAGTCCTGACAGCGTCAGATAGTTGAGCCGGAAGTGCAGGCGGCCAATCAGTCCGACAATCATCAGCGGCACGAAGGTGATGATGAAGCCATAGAGCACATAGAGCAGTCCGTCGCCCTGCACTATGGTATCCACGAAACCGTTGCCGGCCTCAATGCCCACGCTGGCAAGGAAGATGACGAGACCCACCTCGCGCAGCATCAGGTTTGAACTCATGGTGGTGTAGGTGACGAGCTTGAACTTATGTCCGAAGCGGCCTATGAGGATGGCGACGATGAGGGAGCCGCCTGCCAGTCCTAACTTTACCGGTGTGGGGATGCCAGGGAAGGCAAAGGGGATGCTGCCGAACAGTATGCCGAGGAAGATGCCGGTGAAGATGGTTATGATGTTCGGTGCGTCGAGACGCTTCATCTCATTGCCCAGAACACCGGCAACGCGTGCCACGGCATCTTCGGGACCTACTACAGTGACGCGGTCGCCTATCTGAAGCTCAAGATTAGGTGCGGCAAACAGATCCACGCCGGAACGGTTGACACGGGTCACATTCACTCCATAGAGCGTGCGGAAGTGGATGTCGCCAAGGCTCTTGCCGTTGACACGAGACTGCGTGACGAGTATGCGGCGCGACACAAGCGGAAAGCTCTTGTCTTCCCATTTGACACCTGTCACCTCGCGTCCGATGAATGCAGTAATACTCTCGGCATCGTCTTCGGCGCAGACAATACGCAGCTGGTCGTTGAGCTGCAGGACGGTGTCCTGTCCTGGCAGGTCAATCTGTTCGTTGTGCTTGATGCGCGAGCATACGAAGTTGCGTCCTACCAGTCCGCCCACCTGAGACAGCTTCTTGCCGGCGATAGCCTCGTTATGTACTTCGAGATACAGCTCGTGCGGCTGCCGGCTGGTGTCCACCTCCTGGCTTTCAAGGTCTTTCTCCTCGGTCTTGATGTTGACACGGCAGATGTAGCGGATGAGCAGTATCGACAGGATGATGCCAATGACTCCAAGAGGATAGGCGCAAGCGTAGCCGATGGCTATCGGGGTGCCCGTGTATCCGATTTGTCCGAGTGCTTCCTGTGCAGCTCCAAGTCCTGGGGTGTTGGTCACGGCACCGTAGAGCACGCCGACCATCATAGGCAGATCCATGCGGTCGTCAAAGAAGGTTATGGCAAGCATCACTATGATGTTGAGTGCGATGATGGCCACAGCCAGCAAATTCAACGTTATGCCGCCTTGCCTGAATGAGGTGAAGAACGAGGGGCCGACCTGAAGCCCGATGCAGAACACGAACAGCACCAGTCCGAAGTCCTTGAGGAAGTGCATGATGCTGACATCGGCAGTGAAGCCGAAATGTCCGGCAAGGATGCCGGCAAAGAGCACGAACGTCACGCCCAGCGACACCCCTTTTACCTTCAGTTTGCCAAGCAGCACGCCAAGGGTTATGACGAATGAATAAAGAAAAACGATGTGCGCCACGGACGACGTGTCCCATAGCAGACTTTCAATCCAATCCATCTCTGAAAACCAATTAATTACCTAAACAAAAAACTCCGACGCCAAGCGTCAATACCATGAAAACGGCTGCAAAGATACGACATTCTCCACTACCTGCAAAATCCGGAGCAGGGCGGGGAGAAAGGGGTGTGTAGTGTTTGCATGCATCGCCCTTGCATCGAGAGCCGTCTGCATAGTTGTAACGTCAAGGCTGGTCTTCTGACTTTGTTCCGCCCTTGCGGCGTCTTCCCACCGTCGGACATATACGCATGTTGACAGCAGTGACACTGTGTGCCGTGGGCTTTGTTGTGGAACTTACAGCTGCGGGACAGTCGGAGATTCTCACTCCATTCCCAATTAATCGCGGTTAAGCGAACCTCAACAGGGCACAAATGTAGGCATATCCACGAA
The DNA here is from genome assembly GCA_963618035.1 of bacterium. GTDB lineage: Bacteria > Bacteroidota > Bacteroidia > Bacteroidales > Bacteroidaceae > Bacteroides. The sequence continues at coordinate 884 of CAVERK010000145.1, read as the reverse complement.
CACTGCAATCATTTCTTGCGAAATTAGTTGCTGACGCAAGGTAAACATTCAAGCACTAATGTCCGGATGTCTACCGGATGCTTGTGGCCTGAAGGTATAAAAAATGTTATAGACGTGTAGATTATACGCATCTTGTTTGGTTTGCTGGAAGGAGGTATATACCTTTGCGTTGAAATAACGCATTTATATATGGAGAATAGAATATGGAGAATAGAGAATACACCTATAAGTATCCGCATCCGAGTGTAACCACTGACTGTGTGATATTTGGTTTTGACGGCAACAAATTGAAAGTGTTGCTCATTGAACGTGGTATAGAGCCTTTCAAGGGCAAGTGGGCATTCCCTGGAGGATTCTTGAAGATGGACGAGTCTGCCGAAGAAGGTGCCCTTCGTGAACTGCAGGAAGAGACTGGACTGACTGGTGCCTACATTCGTCAGTTCCATGCTTTCACTGCACCTGACCGCGACCCTCGTGAGCGTGTGATAACTATAGCCTATTATGCTTTGGTGCGCATTCAGGAAGTGCAGGGCGGTGATGATGCGGCAAAGGCGCAGTGGTTCTCGCTTGACGAGGTGCCGGCGCTTGCCTTCGACCACGACCAGATATTGCGCATGGCAGAGCGTGCCTTGCGCAAACAGATACATTTCGAACCTGTTGGTTTTGAACTGTTGCCGGAGAAGTTTACGATGAAAGCACTGCAACAACTCTACGAGGCAATATTGAACGTGAAGTTCGACCGCCGCAACTTCTACAACAAGATGTTGCATCTGGGGCTGCTGAATCAGCTTGACGAGACTCTGAGGGAACCAGGCAAGAAGGATGCAATACTCTACACATTCAATCCTCAGATGTATGAAGAGATGAAGCAAAAAGGATTTAGA
>CAVERK010000144.1:0-5690 GCA_963618035.1 bacterium | reverse complement strand
ATCCGTGTAAACGTTCTTTTTACTTTTCTGTGTCATGTTTTTTTAATCCTTTTTTTGTGGAAAACATGACAAGTAAAATCCGTATAAGACACATCATGCGGATGAGACCAGAGCATCATGCGGATGAGACTGGAGTATCATGCGGATGAGATTGGAGCATCTCTTGCGCAACGGCATTGTTGTTCCCGGGCAAAAGGAATGTCTAAAAATGCGTAACTTTGTGCCGTGATTTGAAGCCCGGGGAGTCCGGGGCATACGACAATGAGGGCACTTCTGATAAACACATCCGAGCGTATAGGCGGAGCGGCGATAGCCTGCAAACGCCTGATGGTGTCGCTGAAAGGCTATGGCATCAAGGCCAAGATGCTGGTGCGCGACAAGCAGACCGACGAGGTGTCGGTGGTGGCACTGGGCGGCGGCTGGAAGCATCTGTGGCACTTCCTGTGGGAACGCATCGTGATATGGATTGCCAATCGCTTCAGCCGCCGGAACCTCTTTGCCGTGGACATTGCCAATTCCGGCACCGACATCACCTCGTTGCCGGAGTTCACGCAGGCAGACGTGGTGCACCTGCACTGGATAAACCAGGGCATGCTGTCACTGGAGGACATCCGCAGGATACTCGACTCGGGAAAGCCCGTGGTATGGACCATGCACGACATGTGGCCATGCACAGGCATCTGCCATCATGCCCGCGACTGCCAAGGCTACACGGAGCGGTGCGGCAACTGCCAGTATCTGCCTGGCGGCGGACACGGGCACGACCTGTCGCGCAAGGTGTTCGACAGGAAGAAGCAGATACTTGCGGGCCACAGGATAACGTTCGTCACCCCGAGCCGGTGGCTGCAGACACAGGCAAGGAAGAGTGCGCTGCTCGCCGGACAGGACATTCGCTGCATACCCAACCCCATAGACACAAACGCATTCAAGCCGCACGACAAGGCGGCTGCACGCTCCGCCTGCGGACTGCCGCAGCAGATGCACCTGCTGCTGTTCGGCTCCGTCAAGATAACCGACAAGCGCAAGGGCATAGACTATATGATCGAGTCATGCCGTCTGTTGGCAGAGAGGCATCCTGAACTGAAGGAGACGCTCGGCGTGGTGGTGATAGGCAGCAACTCACGGCAGCTGGAAGGCCTGCTGCCGTTCAGGGTCTATGCGCAGGACTTCGTGGCGGACAGCCGCAGGCTGATTGACATATACAATGCCGCAGACATATACGCCACCCCGTCATTGGAGGAGAACCTGCCGAACACCATAATGGAAGCCATGGCGTGCGGCGTGCCCTGCGTGGGCTTCAACGTCGGCGGAATACCCGAGATGATAGACCATCTGCACAACGGATACGTGGCACAGTACAGGTCGGCAGACGACTTCGCCAACGGCATCTACTGGCTGCTGACAGACCCGGGGCGCAGCACCATGGCCGCCGAGGCCGTGCGCAAGGTGCAGTCGCAGTATGCCGAAGGCGTGGTTGCACGCGAATATACAAATCTCTACAACAGCATCACCGACAGCAACAATGATTAGCCGCCCGACACCGACATTCAGCGTCATAACCGTCTGCTACAATGCGGCGGCAACGATAGAAGACACCATACAGAGCGTCATCTCCCAGACATACCACCACACGGAGTATATCATCGTGGACGGAGGGTCGAAAGACGGAACCATGGACATCGTCCGGCGCTATGCCGGACGCATAGCACGCATCGTCAGCGAGCCGGACAACGGACTGTATGATGCCATGAACAAGGGACTGCGCATGGCGACCGGCGACTATGTCTGCTTCCTGAATGCCGGCGACGAGTTCCATGAGGACGACACGCTGCAGCTGATGGTTCATTCCATAAAAGGGGAAGCTCTGCCGGACATCATGTATGGAGAGACCGAGATTGTTGACCGCAACGGGCACTTCCTGCGCATGCGCCGCCACAAGGCTCCGGAACATCTGGACTGGAAGAGCTTCCGCCAGGGGATGATGGTGTGCCATCAGGCATTCTTCTGCAAGCGGAGCATTGCCGACGGGTTTGACCTGCACTACCGCTACTCGTCAGACTTCGACTGGTGCATACGCCAACTCAAGAAGGCGCAGGCGGTGCACAACACACACCTTATTATAATAGACTATCTCGACGAGGGCCTGACCACACGCAACCGCCGTGCATCGCTCGTCGAGCGGCTGCACATCATGGCGCACCATTACGGTTGGCCTGGCACCATCGTCCGTCACCTGTGGTTCGTCGTGCGCCTCATCGTGAAGCGGTGAGGATGCCGGTCAATTCCTGCACGCCCTCTGTGGCTTTCTTCTGAATGACGTGTATGTTGCGTGCCGAATGTGCGTCGACTGGCTTGGGGTCGATAAGATAGATTTCGGCACCACGCGGCACGTAGTTGAGCAGTCCGGCAGCGGGATACACGTTCAGGCTTGTGCCTACGACGACAAAGATATCGGCAGTCTCCACAATCCCGATGGCGGTCTCAATCTCAGGCACAGCTTCGCCGAACCACACGATGAACGGACGCAGCTGACTGCCGTCGGCAGCCTTGTCGCCAAGATGTATGTCCTCGTCCGGCCTCAGCTCACGCACACATTCCTTGTCGTCAGGCCGGCGGCTGGAGCATGCTTTCGTCAGTTCGCCATGCAGGTGCACCACCCGAGTGCTTCCGGCACGTTCGTGCAGATTGTCAACATTCTGCGTTATGACACTTACGTTGAAGTTCTTCTCAAGTCCGGCAACGCCGTAGTGTGCGGCATTGGGCTTCACGCCGGACAGCTCACGCCGCCGCTTGTTGTAGAAGTCAAGCACAAGCCCAGGGTCGCGCTCAAAGCCCTCCGGCGTAGCCACTTGCTCCACAGGATATTTGTCCCACAACCCTCCGGCATCGCGGAATGTGCTTATTCCGCTCTCCGCACTTATGCCTGCACCCGTCAGGAAAACAAGATTCTTCATAATGGTTCTTTCTGTCCTTTTGCCTTTTCGTCCAAGACATCGCAAATGTACTAAAGTGGCGGCTACGGGGCAAGGCATTAAACATTTTTATCTGTCAGGCATCGGCGTAATTCGATTTAAAGCAGTACTTTCGCATCCAAAATTGACATAAAGATATTTACGGACAATTGACATTATGGACAAGATAAGCTATTCGCTGGGAATGGGCATCGGCCAGAACCTGCTTGGCATGGGTGCAACGGAAGTCAGCATTGAGGACTTTGCAAAGGGCGTGGAAGACATACTGCGAGGCAAGACCCCTGCCATTGACCACAAGGAAGCACAGATTATCGTCAGCCAGTATATCGACGAGCTTGACAAGAAGATGACGGAGGCGCGCAAGAAGGCCAACAAGGAGTTTCTTGAAGCCAACAAGGAACGCAAGGAGGTGGTGACACTGCCCAGCGGACTGCAATATGAGGTGCTCAAAGAGGGCAAGGCCGGCGGTGCGCATCCCAAAGCCGACAACAAGGTGGAGTGCCACTACGAGGGCCGCCTGCTCGACGGGACTGTATTCGACAGCTCCATACAGCGCGGACAGCCAGCCGTGTTTGGTGTTAACCAGGTCATCGCAGGCTGGGTTGAGGCTCTGCAGCTCATGACCGAGGGTGCCAAGTGGCGTCTGTTCGTGCCGGACAATCTGGCATACGGCGAGCACGGTGCAGGCAACTCGATACCGCCATACAGCGCACTGATATTCGACGTCGAACTGTTGAACATATTATAATCGCATAACTTTTTTGAAGCAAATAGAAATGAAGAAGATTACGTTAATCCTGTCGTTGGCGGTATGCGCATTGATATCGTCATGCACAGCACAGGGACAGAAGACACAGCTGAAATCGGAGATTGACTCACTGTCGTATGCCATCGGCATGGCACGCGTGCAGGGTCTTGACGACTACCTCATGCAACAGGGACTCGACAGCACCATGATGGTTGAGTTTCTGAAGGGATTCAAGGAAGGTTCTGACAACTTCGACCTCAAGAACCGTGCCCATGCAATTGGTGTGCAGATTGGACAGATGGTCAGCAACAACTGGGTTGAGGGCATCAACAGCCAGCTGTTCGGTTCTGACTCCACACAGACCATCAACCGCAAGTACCTGATCAAGGGCTTTATGGATGGTGTGGCGCACGACCTGTCCGTCATGGACATGACAAACGCACAGTCCATCTCGGAGATGAAGATGCAGCAACTGCAGCAGCGGGTGCTGGAGGAACGTTTTGGCGAGAACAAGGCGGCAGGCGAGCAGTTCCTTGCCGAGAACAAGACCAAGGAAGGCGTGCAGACCACAGCCAGCGGACTGCAGTATAAGGTCGTGACAATGGGTACAGGCGAGAAGCCGAACCTTGACAATCAGGTGAAGGTGAACTACAAGGGTACACTCATCGACGGCACCGAGTTCGACAGCTCATACTCACGCAACGAACCTGCCACATTCCGTGTGGGACAGGTCATCACGGGCTGGTCGGAGGCTCTGCAGCTCATGCCCGTAGGCTCGAAGTTCATCCTCTACATACCGCAGGAACTGGGATATGGCTCGCGTGAGGTAAGCAACGAAATCAAGCCGTTCTCGACACTGATCTTCGAGGTGGAACTGCTTGACATCGTCAAGTAAAAAAGGTTTTTCGTCTTAAAATTATCCCTTTCGTGTGCATTAGTCAAGAAAAAGAGCTACATTTGCTTACTTTCTGACGGCACGAAGAACAAAACAACTAAGATTATGGATAAAATAGACAACTTGGACAGGCAGATTCTTACCATCATATCGAAGAATGCCCGTATCCCCTTCAAAGATGTGGCGGCACAGTGTGGAGTGTCGCGTGCAGCCATACACCAGCGCGTTCAGCACATGATAGACCTGGGCATCATCACCGGCTCCGGCTATGAGGTCAATCCCAAGTCCTTGGGCTTCAACACCTGTACCTACATCGGCATCAGACTGGACAAGGGTTCCATGTATAAGTCGGTGGTCAGCGAGTTGCAGAAGGTGCCTGAGATTGTGGAGTGCCACTTCACGACCGGTCCGTACACCATGCTGACAAAGGTCTATGCACGTGACAACGAGCATCTGATGGACTTGCTGAACAACAAGATCCAGCAGATCCCTGGTGTCACAGCCACGGAGACGCTGATCTCGCTCGACCAGAGCATAAAGAACGGTGTGCCAATCGAGTACGACAAGAACGGCAGGAAATAAGCGTCTGCAAGCCGTCGACGGGCAATAGATTTACCTGCACACAACAGATTATGGATTTTCTGACAGAACACAACCTGACCGGTATCACGATAGGCATCAGCACATTCCTTATAATAGGTATGTTCCATCCTGCCGTCATCAAGTCGGAATACTATTGGGGTGTCAGGTGCTGGTGGATTTATCTCGTGGCAGGAGTGGCAGGCATGGCAGCCACCTTGTGTGTCGACAATGTAGTCTTCTCGTCGCTTCTCGGTGTCTTCAGCTTCTCCTGTTTCTGGAGCATTCTCGAGCTGTTCGAGCAGGAGAAGAGGGTGAAGAAAGGCTGGTTCCCCAAGAATCCGAAGCGCAGGTACAAGTTTTAGGAGAAAATCCTTGCACATCTCTTGCCCAAGCACTACCTTTGCGCTGCTTTACGGGTGGGAGCGCACGCGTAGAGAGCAGGACTTGTAGCTCAGTTGGTTAGAGCAACAGACTCATAATCTGGAGGTCCCTG
>CAVERK010000143.1:4274-5702 GCA_963618035.1 bacterium | reverse complement strand
TTTTTTCTAGCTGGTAAGCGGCTTCGATGATAGATGCTCTGCCTAAAGCGTTGTCGTTGACCTTATTGTATGCGTTTAGCACCTGAGTGTTCTGATAGCCGTAGATTTTGTTGAGGTCATCTTCCTTTCCTGTTCCGGAGCTTGGGGTTCTGTAGTAGCTACCGTCAAGATTGTAAGTACTCCATTTTTTACTGACTTTTTCAAATACTTTACTATGGCTACTCTTTTGCCACGTTGTCGATGTCGAGACATTCTTTATCGCTACGGCGAGGCCTCGGGTACAGTTGGAGAAGTCATTCGCCATGACCTTGTCGTCCTTCAGTGATGCAGGGGTCGTGCGTCCTTCGCTCGTGGCCTTGGCGGCTACCCAGAAGACGATGGCGCGGACGTCGGCCTTCTGCTTATCGGTCAGCTCCGTGTCTTTTGGCAGTATGGTGCCGTCTTCGAGGATGAAGTCGCCCACGTTGATTGTCTGCGCATCCGCTCCTCCGTTCTTCTTGACGGTGATGTTGTATGTCAGCACCTTGCCGGCTTCGAGGGCTGGGGCATTGGTGGGAGCAGTGTAATAGTACGTGCCGTCCGTGGTTGTCACTGCCACCATCTTCTTGCCTGCCGTCGGCTGCGGGATGAGCAGAGCCTCATAGGTGGCTACGCAGCCGGTGGCAGAGGGCGTGGCTGTGCGTGGCGTGACGGTGCATGTGGTTGTCCCTGTTGCCCATGTGACATCCGTCGCATCGTCCGCAATGCTGATGCTGCCATCCTTGCTGATGTCGCCATTGCCTATCGTGACCGATGTTATCTGATTGGCACTGGTCACTGCCTCGGCGCTTATGATGTTCACCACCACCTTTGCCACCTGATGACGGAACGTCAGTTTGGCGGCGGCAGAGCCGAATGTTGCGGTCACGTTGCCGGCATAGAGCAGGTCGCTCTGCTGGTAGCCGCCGTCGCTTTGGTCGGTCTTTATCTCCCAGCTTGTCGGCACCGCCGTAGAGCCGTCGCCGCAATGCCACGCCCGCAGCGTCTTCGTCTCCGTGGTGCTTGTCCACCAATGTGCGTCGGCTGCATCAGAGGGTGTCAGACCTCCACCGCTACCGACGGTATAGACCTTCGTCGTTACGGTGGGGCCAACGTCCTGCACCGCCACCTGTTCAGTGCCGCTCCATGTGCCGTCTGTCGTGGCGCGTGTCTCGCTGACGACATCTGCCGTCATAGCCACGGGGTACTTCCCTTCGGGCAGCATCTCACTGCGGTCTGCCTGTATGTCGCCCTCGCCGCATGCGGCAAGCAGCAGCAGTGCCGCCGCCACCGCTGTGCCGAGTGCCGGTAATGGTCTTCTTCTGCCTGCGTCTGTCTTCATCGCCGGTCGCTTCTTGTGGGTTCTACGTCAATCAGTTTGAAGTCGACATCTCGGCATCGCCGGTCACT
>CAVERK010000143.1:0-3494 GCA_963618035.1 bacterium | reverse complement strand
GCGGCGCGTGTGTCTGTCTGCTGCACGTCCAGTCCGCTCTTCAGGCGTATCTCGACGTTCAGGTCGTCTATCTCGCTGTTGCAGGCTGCCAGTGTCATGGCTACTGCTGCAAGGGTCAAAAGTCTGTTCATTTGTCTTTCTGTATTAAGTGATGCGTATTCCTATATATATAATATGTATGTGTCTCACGTCCTTATTCCGCATTGCCGGTGTCGCCATCGCTGTTGCCAGCTACCCAGTCGGTGATGGTCGCCCTGACCTCCAGTTCTGTCCTGTTGACGGTGATGGTGTAGAGATACCTCTTGCCTGCCTCGAACTTCTCCGCAAGGGTGGAGCTTGAGAGCTTCCATGAGTAGTCACCCATGTTCTTCGTCTTGAACGTCAGGTTCATGTCGTTGAAGTCCGTGCTCGGGAAGATGATGCCCTCTGCGCCTGTGCCGTCGGCTTTGGTGAGCAGACCGATGGTGCCTGTGGCGGTGGTCGATGGCGTCACCGTGCCGCCGTCTGTCGTCACGCTGTATGTCCCCTGCAAGGGCTGTCCTGTCAGACTTACGGTCATGCCCTTGAGGTCTTCATCCGATATTCCGTCTCCCGACTTTATGGTGACCGCTATCTTCGCCAGCTTGTGGGCGAAGACGAACGGCGCGGCATTGTCCGTGCGGCTCTTGTCCTTGACCACAGCTGCCGCCATGAAGTCTATCGCCTCCTGGTCGGTCTGGTCGGAGAGGTCGATGGCGTATGTGGTGTTGCCGGTTGTCAGACTGCTGCTGTACGGGTAGTATGCTATGAAGTCACGCTTCGTGCCGTCCACGGGCAGGTATATCGTCTCCGCACCCTCTGCGGGGGAGAATGCGCCGTCGGTGCCTCCGTCCTGCGTGGTGTACTTGATGTTGGCATACGTGTCCACGCTGCCATCCTTGCTGAGCATGTAGATGCCTATGGCATCGCCTGCCGTCCACTCGTTGTTCGCGGCACGTGTGCTGATGCCGCTCGTCACGCGCAGTGCCACGCGGTCTGCATTGTCCGTCTGCACGGCATCGTCGCTGCCGCACCCTGCCATGAGCAGTGCGGCGGACAGGAGTGCCAGTGCACCAATCCGCATCCTTACTGCTCCCGCTGTTGTCTTCGTTGTCTCCATTGTCTCTATGTCCTTTCTTGTTATTATTGTCTGTGTCCGTGTCTCTCACTTGATGCCAACGTCCTCGCCGCTGCCGTTGCCCGTCTGCCATCCTGTTATCGTGGCAGTCATCACACCGTTCACGGGCTTAATCTCCAGGTCGCCTGTTATCTTCGTCGGTTCCGTGCGTTCGTTGATGCCGTCGAGCAGTTCCGTGAGGTTGCTCACCACGGTCTGTGTCTCTCCGTTGCTGAATGTGATGCTGGTGGTCAGCGTCTGCTCCTCAGACGGTGTCACGCCCAGGACCATGAAGTTGATTGTCGACTTGTCCTCCTCCGACGTGAGATCCATGCCTGCCTGTGCCGTGGTGCCCACAAGCTCGCCGGTGGTGATGTCTATTGCCGTGGCCACGCCGCTGAGTGTCGCCGTGCCTGATGCCACGTGCACGCCGCCTGTCCCTGCCGTGCTCAGCTCGATGTTGAGCCGCCGCACATACTGGTTCATCATGGCAGTGACGCGCAGTGTGTCGTCGGGCATGACGGTGAAGGTCTGGTGTGAGGCGAAGAGATAGCCTGGCTGCGGCACAATCTGCTCCACCGCACGCGTCATGTCCGTAGCACTGTTCACCGTGGCAATGTTGCCGCTGACGGTGATGCCCTCCGGCGTGTTGAACACCGTCAGCTCATAGCTGCCCTGTGGCAGCAATGTTCGGAAGCAGTTGTCGTCACCGCTCACGGTGTGTTCTTCCGTCCCGAGGCGTAGCGTGTAGCTCTGCGGGATCTCTGCCTCCGCATCTCTCGCGCTCCAGTCGATGGTGATAATCCCCGCACCAGTGTCAGGATGTGGCGTGTCAAACAGACTGTCCTTCACGCAGGAGGCTAACGACAGTGCGATGGCAGCCGTCAGCAGGACGGTATAGTGGATATTCCTGTTTCTCATCGCTGCGTTCCTCCCTGTTTAAGGTTATAGACCAGTGTCACGCCGAGGCGGTTCACGCCCCAACAGTACTTGTTGCCCTTGCCGGCTCTCACCCTCACGCCGTCGGTGACGCGGTATCGGTCGTAGTCCACATAGCTGCAACCCACTCCTATCGTGAGGTCGAGCGAGAAGCCGTGGCCGAGTGGCATGATGTAGCCTCCCGTCAGTCCGCCGCCCACGAGGTTGCCCTGCTTGCCCGTTCCTGAGAGCTTATAGTTGAAATGTCCCGTGTGACCCATCGCCCCGACGTAGCCCTGCCTGCTCTTGCCAAGATGATACCGCACCTCGGGCGAAATCTCCCAAAGGGCATAACGGCGGCGTTTGTCGTTCCAGCTCCATGAAGTCCACGTGCCGTTGACCTGCAGGCTCCACCGCCCGTTCATGCGCCACTCCACGCCGAGGTCGGGAGTGAGCGTGACCCAGCGCAGCAGGTTGGCACGCAGGGCAAACCTTGAAGGCTTCGCCGGCATGGGCAGGAGATCCTCCTGCACCTGTTCCTGCTCCTGAACCTGTGAGGGGGCTGCCGCCTCCGTGTCGTTTGTCCTGTCTGTAGTCACGTCGTTCTCGGGCTGTGTCTGTGCCGTCTCTTCTTCACGATAGGGCTGTTCTATGTATTCTGCCACTGGCTCGGTTGCTTTCGGCAAGACGATGCGCACCGTCACGTAATCGCCATCTGCCAGGTGGTTGTGGGTGACGAAGTTGTCTTCACGCAGACCTTTCCTGACAATCAGTTCCGACTTCACGCGGTTCGACCGTATCTTCGCAATGGCGAGGCTCGCCTTTGCCGATGCTCCCGAATTGCAGTAGCCGTCCACGTAGACGGGCAGCCGGCCGAGCGTGATGTCTGCCTTGTGGTTCTCCACGAACTCCAGAAGGCGCGTGAGTTCCTGCCCGTTGCCGCGCCAAGGCACGTAGAACATGTCTTTCTGCGGCACAAAGCGGAAAGTGTAGGTTGTGTCGTTGTCCTGCGCAGGCAACGCGAGTGCCGATGCGGCAAGCAAGAGGGACAACATGAAACGTTTTAGCCTATTCATATATATATGTATGTGTGTTCATCGGTTTGACAAGGGGTGAACATGAAAGAACAACGGTGGGCTGCGTGCACGGCATCATGCGATGCCGGTCACTGCATGATGCAACAACTCTCCCCACCGGAAAAGCCGGTGGAAGAATGTGATGAAGAAAACGGATTAACGGATAGAGTGCGGACTTGCGTAAGGCGGAAAGGTGTGTACCTGCATAAATATACGGGGGGGGGTAGCTAACCGCCTCCCTTTCGTGTATGCCTGCCGGCGTGTATGTCGGTGTCTGTCGTCTCATGTCGCAATACACATTTCCTTTCCGGACAAATGTACGACAATATGTTCTAAATAGAACAATACTGCTGCAAATATTTTTT
>CAVERK010000142.1:0-5775 GCA_963618035.1 bacterium | reverse complement strand
ATCGGTCGTGAACACCACGACGCAGCACAAAGCTGGGCAGCATTACCGTGCCGCCCAACTGCCATCTGTTCCGAGGCTAAAGCTGTAGGTTCCGCTCTGAAGCTCAAAGTGCGCCACGCGGCGGCCAAGGTGGGTGTCCTGTCCCATGAACTGAACTCCGTCAGCCGCATGACCGCCGCCTGACACTCCAGCCGCTACCGGCAGATAGAGCGTGGCTGTGGTGTTGGCAGGAACGGTGACGCTGTAGGACGTGAGATTGTCCTGTCCGTCGGCAGTCCACCCGACAGATATGGTGCCGTAGTTGCTCTGATAGCTACCCTCAAGAGCCGTGTACAGCGCACCTGCCGTGGGCTGTAGGATGAAGTGCTTGTAGCCTGGCTGTCCGTTGGCGGCATCTCCGCCCGTTATGCCCAAAGAGTACTGGTACATCCACTCGCCCACTGCGCCCAAGGCGAAATGGTTGAACGAGTTCATGCTGTTCTGATTGTCCGGCCCGAAGGCTACTTCATAGCCGTTCCAGCGTTCCCATACGGACGTGGCACCCATGGTGACAGGATAGAGCCACGACGTGAAGCTGCGCGACGTGAAGAGGCGGTAGGCCACATCCCACTTGCCACTGCGCGTGAGCGACGGCAGCATGCTCGGCGTGCCGTTGAAGCCGGTCGTTATGGTGTATGGGCTGAAGGTCATGCTCTTGCCGTCTCCACTAAGCGACGGGTTGGCAGTAAGCTCGGCAAGATACTGCTCGGCTTTCTCCTTGTATTCCGGCAGGAAGATGTCATACTTCAGCGGTGTGGCGTATGAGGTCTGCGAGTGGACCAGCTTGCCGTCGGCAGTGCGTGTCTTTCCCGTTGCGGGGTCGACATAACAGCGGTTCCACTCTATACGTGCCTGCTCGCTGCGCTGACGCAGGAGGCTGGCATAGTCGGCACGCCCTATGGCATCGGCGAGTATCGCCGTGGTCTGCATGAAGTGGATGTAGAGAGCATTGTTGCAGAGGTCACTCGGCGTGTTGCGGTCCATCGACAGCCAGTCTGCCAAGCCTGTAGCCTTGCTGCTGAGGTGCGGATATTCCGGACTCTGGTCGTAGAAGTCCATGCCATTGAGCCAAGCCATCATAGCCTCGATATTGTCTTCGATAATCTGCTTGTCGCCATACTGCTGGTATAGCTGCCACGGCACCTGACAGACGGCTCCGCCCCATGTCGTCCCGTCGGCGAAGGTCTCGTCGTCATACTGGTTGTAGGTCGGCACCGTGCTGCCTATGCCTCCTGCCATATCGGTGTCAGACCCTACGCCCTGGTCGTCGCGCAGAGCCACCATCCACTGACGGAAGAAGTTGCGCACGTTGCTGTTGTAGGTGGCGGTGCGCGTGTATGCCTGCGCATCACCCGTCCACCCCATGCGCTCATTGCGCTGCGGGCAGTCGGTGGGTATGGTGAAGAAGTTGCCCAGCTGGCTGCGCTGGATGTTTGCAAACAGCTGGTTCACGAGCTTGCCCGTGGAGTTGGCATCGGATGTCGTGGCACGATAGGTGCCCTGCGGCAGGATGTCACTCGAGAGAACCAGCCCCTTGACATTCTCGAGCGGCAACGCTCCACGATGTGACGGCAGGGTTATCTGCAGGTACTGATAGCCACGGAAGGTGGTGGTGGGCATGATGGTGACAGCCTCACTGCCACTGGCGATATAGAAATCGGTGTCGAAGGCTGCACGATTTGTCTCATACTGCGGACGGCCGGCAATGTTCTTGCCACGCCTGCCGAACATCTGCACATACTTCCTGTCGTCGCCGCTGAAGCCAGGATAGAGCAACTCGCTGCAACGGATGATGACGGTATCGCCCTCTTGCAGCCACCCTGCAGGTATGGAGATGCAGGGCACGCCCACCATGTTGACACCCATATTATATATATAGGTGTGCCGGTCGGAGCTGTGCGTGGGACTTAGCGATGTTGCGGTCAGCGTCTCACGCACCTGGACAAGGCCGTCATAGCGTGCCTGCAAGCTCGGGTGCATCCACGAACGCATGGCGATGACATCGGGCTTACACCATGAAGAGTCATCGAACCCAGCGTCTTTCCATCCGCTGACCGCCGCCTCACGGCGTGCGTCGTAGGTCTCGCCCTGGAAGAACGAGCCTGAGCGGATAGGGCCGTCGGTATAGCTTTTCCATGTAGCGGGGTCTGTGACGATGACATCGCGCGTGCCATCCTCATAGACAATGACCAGGCGTGCGAGCAGTGCCTCGTGGTCGCCAAAGAAGTTATAGTTGGTGCTTGTGAACGTCATGTAGCCAGTGAACCATCCAGGATTGAGCTGTGCGGCAATGGCATTGCCGCCACTGCGCAACAGGGAGGTGACATCATAGACCTGATAGGTCAGAGTCTCACGGTACTGGCTGTCGCCAGGGGCGAACCAGTCGTCGCCGACATCCTGCCCATTGACATAGAGCTTGTATGCTCCCATGGCCGAGGCATAGATGCGTGCGCTCTTTATCGACTTGGGAACGCTGAACTCATGGCGCAGCTGCGTGAGCGCACCATGCGAGGGGTCGGCAGTGACGACAGACAGCCCCCGCTCCTGACCACGGACAGTAATGCCGGAGGCATCAACGCTGACACCTCCGAGGCCGCTGAATATGCTGTAGCGTGAGGCATCGAACGTCACGGGGTCTTCGCTCATTCCGCAGTCGAGAATCCTGTAGTCGGTATAGAGCACCTCATCGCCTGGCTGTGCTGCGAAGCCCACGCAAGCCACGTGCGGAGCGGTATTGAAATTGCCGCCGCTGCCATAGGGGCTGACGGTCAGCTTGGTGCCTTGCGGGAACTTGCGGTCGGTGTGTCCCATGCCGGAGAACCCTCCACGGCGGTTGGAACGGGGCTTCTGAATGATGAGATCCTGTCCGTCGATGACGAAATACATCTGTCCGTACTCCACGTAGACATCAATCTGATGCTCGTCAAGGCGGGAAGAGACGGGAAGCAGCTGTCCGATGTTGCTCTCCGGATTGGCAGACTGGCTGACGGTGTGCAGTGGCTTGCCGGCAGAATCGTCAGGAGAATAGCCCACACGATAGACGTTGAGCACCGTCTCCTGTCCTGAGAAGTCCAACTCGACACGCACATAGTGTGTGCCATGCAGGCTCTCGGGGTTCTGGAAAGCATCGCGAAAACGGAAGTCGTCTGCCCCCATGACGAGCGACATGCGGTTGCCCTTGCTGATGCGGAACTTGGTGGAGATGCAGAAATAGCTCTGCTTCGCGGCATCCAGACGGTTGGCCTTCGAGCCTATCCACTGTGCGCCGTCCCATGCACGGATGGTCTTGTCCATCAGTCCTGTCTCGAAGCGCGACGCAGAGGTGTGCTCCGCACCACTGTCGTCCCACACCGTGAGGTTCCACGAATATGCTCTCTCCGGCTGCAACGCCGCTCCAAGATACTTGATGTTCTGCGACTCGCCGGAAGCCTGCCTGCCGCTGTCCCACACGGTACGGCCGTCGGACTCACGGCTGACGACGATGCGATATGCCGACTGGTGACGGCCCCGCTCTGTCGATGTCATCTGCCACCCGAAGAGCGGATGGGCATCTTCTATAGCCAACGGCTCTGTATGACTTTGCACGGTGAGATTGCCGATGCCGGTATCGGCCAATGCAGGCATGGTTGCGACACCAGCCAACAGCGACAACAACATGTGTCGCAGACTTGAAGTTGCTTTCATGGTATTAAATTTGCTTTCTCGGGCAAATATAGAACTTTTCGCACAAGCGACCGGCAGACCTCCCCAAGAAAGCACAAGAATATTGGTGCCTACAACTTCTTGTCCAAAGTGCGCCGCAGATAGTCAGTACAGTCCTCGAACGTCTTGAACGTACACTCTTCCGGTATCAGTTCGGGTATACAGCCCATTGAGGTCAGCATGTAGTATGGCTGCGGCTGTATGATGGTCATCAGCACAGTGACCCCACGCGCCTTCAGCTCCTTGACCGCCGACTCCATGGCATAGAGCCCCGACTGATCCATGAACGACACGTTCTTCATCCGTATTATCACTATCCTGGCCTCGGCGGGTACGTCCTGCATCACTTCCTTGAAGCGCGTGATCGACCCGAAGAACAGCGGGCTGTTCAGTCGCTGCACGTAGACAGTGTGCTTGGCTTCCTCGGGCATGCCGGTCTCGTCCGGCCACGGGTTCTCCTTGTCGAAACCGTTGATCTCGTGTGAGTCATACTGCTTCTCCACAAGGTCGCTGGCACGCTTCATGAAGAGCACGCAGGCAATGACCATGCCTATGCCGACGGCCGTGAGAAGATCCACAAACACGGTGGTGAGGAACACGACAATGAGTACGAAAGCATCGTCGTGAGGAATCCTGCGCAGGTCACGGAAGCCACGGAAGTCTATGATGCCCCACCCCACGGTGATCAGTATGCCTGCCAGCACCGACAACGGCACGTACTTGACGAGGCTGCCCAGTCCCAGCAGAATGGCCAGCAACAGCAGCGAGTGGATCATGCCGCTGAGCTTGCTGCTGCCGCCCGAACGTATGTTGACCACTGTACGCATCGTGGCACCCGCGCCCGATATGCCGCAGAACAGGCCGGCCATGGCGTTTCCGATGCCCTGACCGATAAGTTCCTGATTGCTGTTGTGTCTGGTCTTGGTTATGTTGTCGGCCACGACCGACGTGAGCAGCGTGTCGATAGACCCCAGTCCTGCCAGTGTCAGTCCTGGCAGCACGGCACTCTTCAAGGACAGCATCCAGTCAATGCCTTCCAGATTGACACCGGCTTTGGCAAAGAAAGGCATGGGCAGCCCCGAGGGTATGACACCGATGATGTAGCGGTCGTCAAGTCCCAAAGGCAGCGCAGCCAGCGTCACCACGACCAGTGCCACCAGCGTCACGGGCACGCTCTTGCTCTTCACCACCAGCGGCAACAGCACGATGATGGCAATCGTGGCAAGTCCCAGCAACAGTGCCGTCAGCGAGATACCGCCGGCAATGATCTCGGGGAACTTCAGTATCATGTCCACCACGAGCACCGGCGACTTCAGTCCCATGAGCGGATATATCTGCTGTAGGATTATTATCACACCGATGCCGCTCATGAACCCCGACAGCACGGGATATGGTATGTACCGTATCAACTTGCCGATTTTGATGATGCCAAACAGCACCTGGAACAGGCCACAGAACATCCCCGACAGCGACATGGTGACGAGTACCGTCGACATGTTGCCCGATGACGATGCCCATACGCCACTGACAAGTCCCGCCGTGATTACCGTCATCGGCCCCGTAGGACCGCTGATCTGCGACGGCGTGCCGCCAAACAACGCTGCAAAGAAGCCAAGCAATGTGGCTCCCACAAGACCGGCCAATGCACCCATGCTGGATGCCGAGGGGTCGCTGATGCCGCCAAAGGCCTGAATGCCGAAGGCCAACGCCAACGGCAAGGCCACAATGCCGGCGGTGATGCCACCGGTGACATCACCCTTGATGTTCTTGGTTGAAAGAAAACTCATTAGGTCAAAAAAACTTTTTACGTTTACGAATATAACTGTTGAAAAAGGCTGCAAAGGTATGAATATTATCATTCCCCGCAAAGTGCGGCAAACTCGAGAGAGGTACACACGCCACAGTCTGTGTGAAATCGGGATTATACGAATAAATTGCCCGAATTATTCGTATAAATTGCCCGAATTATACGAATAAGTGGTTCGAACGATTCGAATGAAAGGTTCGAACGATTCGAATGAAAGGTTTAAACGA
>CAVERK010000141.1:0-5780 GCA_963618035.1 bacterium | reverse complement strand
GATGGTCACTTCAAATATGGCTCTTGACTTTGCCTATACCATACACCTGTTGCTCCAGAAGTCAGACGTTCCTGTTGCAGAACGGAAACGCATCGTTCAGAAATGGTATGTCTTGTCTGTTCTTACAGGAAGATACAGCTCATCGCCGGAGTCTGCTTTTGCAAGGGATTTGCGTCAGATAAGCGAGCGAGGAGTACCGGCGATGCTTAAGGCAATGGAAGATGCCGTCCTGTCTGAAAACTTTTGGACGGTGGCTTTGCCCCAAAATCTGAACTCTACCTCTACAACCAACCCCACCTATCTTGTGTATTTGGCTGCTCAGGTTTACTTCAACGACATCTCTTTGTTGTCTTCCAATATAACGGTGCGTGAGTTGGTAAGCCTTGGTGGGGACGTACACCATATTTTCCCCAAGAAGTATCTCATCAAGAACAACTACAGCAAGAACTTCTATAATCAGGAAGCCAACTACGCTTATCTTGACAGACCTGTAAATGAGTCGATAGGTATGCGTGCACCAAAAGACTATTTCTCTATGGCGTTGAAGCAGTGCGAGACCAAGCAGGCTGTATGTGGGTCTATCATTGATGCTGATGTCCTTAGGGCAAACCTTGCCGCAAACTGTATTCCTGAAAACGTTTGCGACTTGGACAGTGACTCGTACCCAGAGTTTCTTGAACAGCGTCGCCTGTTAATGGCGCAGAAAATACGCAGCTATTATGAGAGCTTATAATCGGCAAATCCGACGCAGAAGAGTTTGCCATAAAAGCGGAGGAAGGTTGTCGCTCGCCACATCATACAGATAATCAGGGACATCGGCAGAGATACAGGCGCATATTGGGTATAGAAGTGGATGAGGACGAATTTGACTTGCCTCCCTAAGGAGAAGGGCCTTATTGCAGAATAGGACAGTAAAAGGCGTTCTTTGAGTTGCAAGAGAACGAAAAGATCGAACAATGAACGGCAAACTTGGGTTGAGAACGTGATAAGTAACGCCGAGGATGCTGAAGCTAACGGGGAAGTGTGCCGTTTATCCATGCGGCGATTGTCTCCAGCACTTCGGGAGAAATGGTTTCTTTGATTTGCTGATACTCCACTACGTTGCCTGTCGTGCAATGCTGGAGAAGATGGTTCAAGTCTTCCATCGCACGGATGGTATGCTTGCTGTTTGTCAGCCCCTTTGCCAGTGCCGTGAGGTTGGCATCGCAGTCCACCTGTGTGTCTTTCTTACCGTTTACGGCAAGAACAGGACACTCGATGAGCGGCAGCTGCGTGCTGATGTCCAGTGTGAGAAAGTGTTGTATGTAGGGTGTATGCAGCTGTTCCATGGCTTTGTCGAATACGGGCTGGAGCGTGGCCGCAACAGTGCCGAGCTTGATTCTGTCAAGTTCCTTGCCCTCCTTCAGTGAGGCGAAAGCTCTCTCCAACGTATTGCAATAATCGTTCACCATGTCGGCAGGAAGTCCCATGGAAGACAGCATCAGTCTGTTCTGCATAAGGAGCGTCTCACTGCCCGAGACCGCCATGCCCGCAAGTGATACGGCGAAGTCTGTCTTGTGCTCGGCGGCAAGCATAAGGGCTATGGTTCCTCCCTCGCTGTGTCCCAACACGCCGACTTTACCAAATCGGGTACGCAACAGCCGGAGACCTGCCTCGGCATCCTGCTTGAAGTCGTCTGTGGTGTAGGTCAGGAATTTGACGGACTTATCGCCATATCCTCTGTCGTCATACCGCAAGGAAGCAATGCCTTGACGTGCCAAGGCGTCGGCGATGACGGCGAAAGGCTTATGGCCGAACAGCTCTTCGTCGCGGTTCTGCTGCCCGCTGCCTGTCACCATCAGCACGACAGGCGTGTCTTTGGTGTAGTCTTCCGGCAACGTCAGCGTGCCATGAAGCGTGAACTCTCCGCTGGTGAAGCTCACCTGCTCCTCCTGATAGGGGAACGGAGGCATGGGAGTCTGGGGACGCTCTGCCTCGATTGTCCCTGGCATGAGAGTCAGTGGCAATGAGATGCCGTTCTGCCGGAAGGTGCCGCAGATGCTGTCTGTATGGTTCGTGCCTTCAAAGGCAGCCCCTATGGCGGAGACAGTCACCCTTATCTTGCTGTCTGCCAAGGCGGTCTTCTCAGCCTTGATGCCCTTGACCCCTTGCGAGGGGGAGTCGAGCGTGCAGCCGTCTGCCGCGAAATGGAATACCAGAGGCAACTTGATGCCTTGAATGTCAAGCTCTCCCTTCCACGTTCCTTCCTGTGCATTCGCTCCTGCCGCTGTCAAGATGAACAGCAATGCCAATATCACTCTTCCCATTTTGCGTAAAGATATGTTATTGCTCCTGCGTTGGTTGTCCGTGCTTTTCATTCCACACTTCCTCTGCCAGATACAAGTCGCTACGGCAATGCAGGTCTGCAACGCCCTCGCTCATCAATTGCTGAAGGTCTGAATTATAGAACATTTCCATCGCATCGTCCAAGGAGATGTGATGCATTTGACTGATGGCTTCGATGATGCGTGCATATTTGGCATCAAGGATGGCGTAATAACCTTCATCGTGTGCTGTCATAATTCAATGCTGCTTTTGAAAGTCAGACAATTATCCAATGCGTCTTGGGTCCTGAAGCAGAGTTGGTCATATCAGTTCAACACTCCTTTCTCTCTCATGAAATCGGTGAGGTCTTCCATCAGGTATTCTTTGCTGAACGTATGTAGTACGTCGTAGCTTGGCACAATGTATTCGGACAATATACCGGATGTCTTCAGCCGCCGGTACACCTCCTTTGCCGGCATCCCCAGACGGCGTGAGAGGTTGCCGATACAATAGGTCGTGAAATCTACTACATTGCTATTCATGGGTTATACTCCGTTCCGATATTTTGCGTTCGATGAAGCGTATCTTCAGGGCAGACTCTTCCCTCATCTTGCCGGCACGGGTGATGTCGGCGAGCAGGCGTGACAGGCTGCTGACATTGGCAGCAGCGTTGCGGTCGGCGGCAGACATGACGGTGCCGTACTGCCGGTCACCCTTGAATGTCACCTTCAGGTTCTTGTCGCGGTTCATGCAGATGAAGTCTATCACTCCGCCGTCTTCTCCATATTTATAGTCTGCCTTTTCGATGTGCTCGGACATGTCGGTGGTCTCATAGCTGTCGGACGATGCAGGGGTCTCGGCATAAGAACCGTCGGGAGCTGTGACGCGCACGGAAGTGTGGTGTATGTTGCTGCTGCCGCAGTATATGGAGGTCATGCTCAGCTGTCCTGCCTCGTCGGTCTGGAAGCGCAGATACGAGCGGTGCAGGTTCTTCTCGACCACCTGTGAGGGCGCGAAGTAGTTGCCCGTCTGCTGGTATGCGGTGTCTTTCTCGAGTGTGAAACGGCTCTTCATCAGGCTGAGGCTGTCCTGCTTCGCCGCGATGACGCTGTCGAGCCACGCCACATTGCGCTGCTCTGCCGCCAGCTCTATGTCCTGCATCAGCCGGTTACTTTGGTGTCTCACGTCGTAGGCCTTTGGGTACAGCACCTTTATGCTGTCTGCCAGTGTCTTGGCCTGTTCGTAGTCGCCTGCCTGGTAGGCTTCCTGTGCTTCGGCAAGCAGTGCTGCCGCCTGCTTGTCCGTGTTGTCGCACGACGATGCGGACAACAGCGTGACGCATAGCAGCAGTGCAGGGAGGATGGTTGATTTCTTCATAACGGTATCGTTTATCTTGTAACAAGGGCAAAATTAGAGATTTTCCGTTTCTTTCGCGTATCTTTGCAACCCGTTTTCGGGAAGATTGTCCCGAAATGATTTTTCTACAATGATACATCTGACAAACGAACAGCTAAAGGCATGCTTCTCCAAGAGCATATTCCGACAGATACAGCAGACTGCCGATGAACTGCATCTGGAGTGCTATGCCGTGGGTGGCTATGTGCGTGACCTGTTCCTGCAACGTCCGTCGACCGATATTGACGTGGTGGTGATAGGCAGCGGCATCGCAATGGCACAGGCCTTTGCTCGCAGGCTGGGCAGGGCTGCACACTTGTCGGTCTTCAAGAACTTCGGCACGGCACAGGTGAAATACCGTGGACAGGAAATAGAATTTGTGGGCGCGAGGAAGGAGTCATATACGCACGACTCACGCAAGCCGGTCGTCGAGGACGGAACACTTGAGGATGACCAGAACCGGCGCGACTTCACCATCAATGCCTTGGCCGTATGCCTCAACAGCAGCCGGTTCGGAGAACTCGTCGATCCCTTTGACGGTGTGCTCGACCTTGAAGACGGCATAATACGCACACCGTTGGATCCGGACGTGACATTCAGTGACGACCCCTTGCGGATGATGAGGTGCATACGCTTTGCCACGCAGCTGAACTTCCGCATCGACGATGAGACATTCGACTCCCTGTGCCGCAACAAGGAGCGCATCGGCATAATCTCGAAGGAACGCATTGACGACGAACTGAACAAGATCATAATGTCACCGGCTCCGTCCATCGGCTTTGTGGAACTGGAACGCTGCGGCCTGCTGGAGATCATATTTCCCGAGTTGGCGGCGTTGCAGGGCGTGGAGAGCCGCAACGGCAG
This sequence comes from bacterium, assembly GCA_963618035.1. Classification (GTDB taxonomy): domain Bacteria; phylum Bacteroidota; class Bacteroidia; order Bacteroidales; family Bacteroidaceae; genus Bacteroides. The sequence goes on along the minus strand of CAVERK010000141.1, from coordinate 1,217 downwards.
GGCGCACAAGGACAATTTCTACCACACGCTACAGGTCCTGGACAACATAAGCAAGCACACCGACAACCTGTGGCTGCGATGGGCAGCCCTGCTGCACGACATTGGCAAACCGGCATCGAAACGCTGGGACAATGCGCAGGGATGGACCTTCCACAACCACGACTACATCGGCAGCAAGATGGTGCCGAAGATATTCCAGCGCATGAAACTGCCCATGAACGAGAAGATGAAGTATGTCAGGAAGCTGGTGGAACTGCACATGCGGCCGATAGTGATTGCCGACGATGAGGTCACGGACTCGGCTGTGAGGAGGCTGCTGTTTGAGGCCGGAGATGACATCGGAGACCTGATGCTGCTGTGTGAGGCCGACATAACGTCGAAGAACCTCGAGAAGAAACAGCGGTTCCTGCACAACTTCCAGATTGTGCGTCAGAAGCTGGCAGACCTGAAGGAGAAAGACCACCGCCGCAACTTCCAGCCTTATGTCGACGGGAATGAGATCATGCAGATGTTCGGGCTGAAGCCAGGCCCCGAGGTCGGTGCACTGAAGCAGTCGCTGAAGAATGCCATCCTCGACGACGGACTGCCTAACGAACATGATGCGGAGATAGACTTCCTGTTGGAACGTGCGAAGCAAATGGGGCTGACTCCTGTATGAAGACGATAGGACTGATGTCGGACACGCACGGCCATTGGGATGACCGCTACCTGAAGTACTTTGAGCCGTGCGATGAGATTTGGCATGCCGGAGACATCGGCTCGATAGAGCTGGCCGACAGGCTGAACGCCTTCAGACCGTTGAGGGCTGTGTATGGCAATGCCGACGGTCAGGATGTGCGCCTGGTCTACCCCGAGATACAGCGGTTTGTCGTGGATGGTGCCTCCGTACTGATGAAACATATCGGCGGCTATCCAGGACATTACGACCCTTCGGTGCGTGAGGCTCTGAAGGCAGAGCACCCGAAACTGTTCGTAAGCGGACACTCGCATATCCTGAAAGTGAAGTTCGACAGGACGCTCGGCATCCTGCACATCAACCCTGGTGCTGCCGGTATCTATGGCTTCCACAAGGTGCGCACCCTCGTGCGCTTCAGGATTGACGGCGGCACGTTCAAGGACTTGGAGGTCATCGAGCTTGGGCAGAGAGCCGGCTCATAAATATTGCTATAATACCGATACACGGAGGTAAGCGAAGCCACAGCCGAGGAGTATCAGAA
>CAVERK010000140.1:0-5805 GCA_963618035.1 bacterium | reverse complement strand
CTGTGGTTGAACGTTCATAGATGCTGTGGTTGAACGTTCATAGATGCTATGGTTGAACGTTCATAGATGCTATGGTTGAACGTCCATGGAAACACTGATTTTCAGCGTATTATAACGATGCCCATCGTTAGGGTGCCTGGCAGCCCAAACGCGGAATTAGTGAACGGAAGTGTGGAAAAGTGAACGGTTAGTGAACGGGACATGGCTCCAGAGGGCATTTGGCAAGGGGGCAGTGAATGGTTAGTGAATGCTTAGTGAACAGTTATTGAATTTTAGCGGACAGCAATAGTTGTATTTAGAAAAAGACTGCGTATCTTTGTGAATACAATGGGCGACGCTGCCGAAAGACTAACATTTATACATAAGAATTATGAAGTTCGTAATCTCAAGTGCAGAACTCTCTGCACACCTGCAAACCATAAGCCGCGTGTTGAACTCCAAGAACACGCTGCCGATACTCGACTGTTTCCTGTTTGACGTCCACGGCGACGAGCTGTCGGTCACGGTGTCGGACGGCGAGACGGTGATGACAACCTCCGTGCCTCTCGCCGAGAAGGACGGTGAAGGCCGCATAGCCATAGCGGCAAGGACGCTGCTCGAGGCGTTGCGCGAGGGTGCCGACCAGCCGCTGACATTCAATGTGGACGAAGCCACGATGGCGGTGAGGGTGGAATATCTGAACGGCGAGTACAGCCTGATAGGACAGAATGCCGACATGTTTCCCGAGATGGCAGGCATGGGCGAGGAGGTCACGACGGTGGAGATGGACCCTGCGGTGCTGCTGACGGGCATAAGCCGCACGTTCTTCGCCATTGCCGACGACGAGCTGCGCCCCGTGATGAACGGCATCTGCTTCGACATAACGACGGAGAGCATAACGATGGTGGCATCGGACGGCCACAAGCTGGTGCGCAACCGCACATTCGCCGCCCACGGCAGTGGCAACGCCACCTTCATCCTGCCCAAGAAGCCTGCCGGACTGCTCAAGAACATACTGACCAAGGACGGCGGCACGGTGTCGCTGGCGTTTGACGACCGCAATGCCGTGATTGAGACCGACGGCTACAAGCTGCGCTGCCGCCTCATCGAGGGCCGCTATCCGAACTACAACTCGGTGATACCGCAGAACAATCCGTATCGCGTCACCGTGGACCGCCAGATGCTCATCGGAGCACTGCGCCGCGTGTCGATATTCTCGTCGCAGGCCAGCAGCCTCATCAAGCTGGTGCTGGAGCAGGACAGGCTGACGCTGTCGTCGCAGGACATAGACTTCTCCACCTCTGCCAAGGAGTCGGTGGGCTGCCAGTATGACGGCGCAGACCTGAAGATAGGGTTCAAGGCGACGTTCTTCATAGACATGCTGACAAACATCGCCTCGGACGAAATCGTCATTGAGCTGGCAGACCCGTCGAGGGCGGGAGTCATCGTGCCGACAAACCAAGAGACGGACGAGGAGCTGCTGATGCTGCTGATGCCGATGATGCTGAACGACTGAACCTGACGGAGAGAAAGAAAGAGATGAAACTGAACTTGCAGAACCCGCTGGTGTTCTTCGACCTGGAGACCACGGGCACAAACATAATCACAGACCGCATCGTGGAGATCAGCTTCCTGAAGGTGTGGCCCAACGGCAACGAGGAGTCGAAGACCCTGCGCATCAATCCCGAGATGCACATCCCCGAGGAGGCTACGGCGGTGCATGGCATAAAGGACGAGGACGTGAAGGACTGCCCTACGTTCAAGGAGGTGGCACGCACGCTGGCCGCCGACATCCAGGGGTGCGACCTCGCGGGGTTCAACTCCAACCGCTTCGACATTCCGCTGCTGGCGGAGGAGTTCATCCGCGCCGGCGTGGACATAGACCTCACGCGTCACCGCTTCATCGACGTGCAGGTCATATTCCACAAGATGGAGCAGCGCACGCTGTCGGCAGCATATCAGTTCTACTGCGGCAAGAACCTCGACGATGCCCATACAGCCGAGGGCGACACACGCGCCACATACGAGGTGCTGAAGGCACAGCTCGACCGCTATCCGCAGTTGAAGAACGACGTGCAGTCGCTGTCGGCTTTCTCGTCGTTCACGCGCAATGTGGACTTTGCCGGACGCATGATATACAACGACAAGGGCGAGGAGGTGTTCAACTTCGGCAAGTACAAGGGCCAGCTAGTGACAGAGGTGCTGAAGCGCGACCCTGGATACTACGGCTGGATACAGAGCAGCGACTTCTCGCTGAACACCAAAGCCGTGCTGACGCGCATCCGCGTGCGTGAGTTCGGCAAGAAATGAACGGGGATACACACACCACACACACAATGCTGCTGTCTGTCGACATTACGAACTACGCGCTGATTGACAAGCTGCGCATAGACCTTGAGGCGGGGTTCACCGTCATAACGGGCGAGACCGGAGCGGGCAAGTCGATAGTGCTCGACGCACTGAACCTGCTGCTCGGGCAGCGTGCCGACATCAAATCCATAAGGGAGGGCGAGCACAAGTGCGTCATCGAGGGACGTTTCGGCATAGGCGGTTTCGGACTCGAGCCTTTCTTCGAGGGGAATGACCTGGACTATGACGACGAGACAATCCTGCGGCGCGAGGTGTACGACACCGGCAAGAGCCGCGCCTTCGTCAACGACGTGCCAGTGTCGCTGGCGGTGATGAGGGAGCTTGGATCGCGGTTGGTCGACATACACTCGCAGAACCAGAACCTGCAGCTTGGCAGCGAAGATTTCCAGACGGACATGCTCGACACCGTGGCAAGGGACGGCAGCGAGCTGCAGGAGCTGCACGAGGCATACCGCAGCTGGAAAGATGCCGACCGCGAGCTGTGCGCTCTGAGAGAGCGTGTGGAGAAGAGCAGGAGCGAGGAGGAATATCTGACATTCCAGCTCACACAGCTACAGGACGCGCGGCTGCGCGACGGCGAGCAGGAGGAGCTGGAGCAGGAGCAGGACATGCTGGGCCATGCCGAGGAGATAAAGCAGAACCTGTATAGGGCTGCACGCCTGTTTGCCTCGGACGACCATGGGCTGCTGTCGGACCTGCGCGAGTGTTGTGGCCTGCTGGCAGACATCGGGCAGGTGTATGCTCCCGCAAAGGAGCTGTACGCACGCATGGAAAGCTCGCTCATAGAGCTGAAGGATGTGGACTACGAGCTGGAGGCGATGAGTGAGGATGTGGAATACAATCCGGAACGCCTGCAGACAGTGACAGACAGACTGAACCTTATATACTCCTTGCAGCAGAAACATCATCTCCAGACCGTGGCGGAACTGCTGTCTTTGCAGGGCGACATGGAGCGCAAGCTCACGGAGATAACGTCGGCAGACGACCGCATAGACGAGCTGCAACAGCGTGTCGGCCAGTTGCGCCGCACGCTGGAAGAGCGGGCAGCCGTCGTGACCGCAAGGCGCAAGGCGGCGGCAGCGTCGATGCAGCAGGCCATCACCGGCAGTCTTGTGGAGCTGGGCATGCCGAACGTGCGCTTCGGCGTGGAGGTGTCGGAAAGGACGGACATCGGTCCCAACGGTGCGGACAACGTCTGCTTCCTGTTCTCGGCAAACAAGAGCACGCGCCTGCAGCCGCTGCAGGAGGTGGCGTCGGGCGGAGAGCTGTCGCGCGTCATGCTGGCAGTGAAGGCATTGGCGGCACAGCTGAGGCAGATGCCCGTCATCGTGTTCGACGAGATTGACACGGGCGTATCGGGCGAGATTGCGGCACGCATGGCTGCCATGATGGAAAGCATGAGCCGCAACGGCAGGCAGGTCATCTGCATCACCCATCTGCCGCAGATCGCAGCCAAGGGCACGGCGCATTTCCGTGTCTACAAGCAGGAGAGCGGACACGGCACCGTGAGCCGCATGCAGAAGCTGGACCACGAGGGGCGTGTGGCTGAGATTGCACAGATGCTGAGCGGCACTGCCGTGACAGAAGCCGCGCTGAACAATGCGCGGACGCTGTTGGACAACGGATAGGAACGGAACAAACCAAGAGTATTTTTTTCTACTGATGAAGACAAGATTGCTGTTACTCATAGCATTGGCGGCATGCCTCGTGCAGACCGCCGCAGCCCAGACACCGCGTTGGGCAAACAAGGCCAGGCAGGCTGTGTTCTCGGTCATCACCTACGATGCCGGAGACAAGCTGCTGGGCACAGGCAACGGATTCTATATTGCTGCCGACGGCACCGCACTGTCGGACTACATGCTGTTTCGCGGAGCAGCGCGGGCGGAGGTGGTAGGTGCTGACGGCAAGACGTATCCGGTTGCGGAAATCCTCGGTGCCAACGAGATCTACGATGTGGTGAAGTTCCGCGTCGGGACGTCGGCAGAATGTCCGTCGTTGCAGTTGGCGGAGAAGGCTCCCGCCGTGGGCGAACGCGTGTATCTGCTGCCTTACTCCACACAGCAGAGCGGCGACATCGTGCAGGGAAAGGTCAGCGAAGAGACGAAGATCGAGACCTCGTACGGATACTACACCCTGGACCTGACGCTGCGCGACAAGATGGCCAGCTGTCCGCTGGTGAATGGCGAGGGGCAGGTATTCGGCATTGCACAGCTCCCGTCGTCGGCAGACGACAGCAGCAAGAACATCTGCTACGCCCTCGACGCACGCTTCGGCGCGGCTCTGGGCATCAGCGCACTGTCGCTGAACGACGGCTCGCTGAGCGGCATAGGCATCAAGAAAGGACTGCCGGAGACAGAAAGCCAGGCCCTGGTGATGCTGTATGTGGCATCGACCAGCGTCAGTGCGGCGGACTATCGCACGATGCTGGACGATTTCATCAGGAAATATCCCAACTCGGCAGACGGCTATCTGCGGCGTGCGCAGTTCCGCTTCGCACAGCCGGATGCCGATATGCAGACCGTTGAGGCCGACATGCAGGAGGCCATGAGCCGTGCCGACGGCGACAACCGCGCCGACGTGCTCTATCAGTGTGCGAACATCGTCTACAACTACTGCCTGCTGTCTGCGGACAAACCCTACGGAGACTGGACGTGGGACAAGGCCCTGGACCTCGTGAAGCAGGCCGAAGCCATCAGCGCAACGCCGGTCTACAGCCAGCTGGAGGGCGACATCTGCTTTGCCAAGCAGGACTATGCCGCAGCGTATGCAGCCTTCGAGAAGGTGAACAGGTCGAACATCGCTTCTGCAAGCTCCTACTATAGTGCGGCGCACAGCAAGGAGCTGATGCAGGCTCCCGTGGAGGAGGTGGTGGCACTGATGGACAGCTGCCTGAACACTTTCGGCAAACCGTACACGCAGTCTGCCGCCCCTTATCTGTTGGAGCGTGCACGCATCTACATGCAGGCAAACATGGCGCGTCCTGCCATGCTGGATTATGAGGAATACTACAAGGTGGTGAACGGACAGGTGAATGATGTCTTCTACCAGCTGCGCGGACAGGCGGAACTCCGTGCACGTGCCTACCAGCGTGCGCTGGACGACTACCGGCGTGCCATTGAGATGAATCCCGAGGAGGCGACGTACAGAGCCGAGCTGGCTGCGGTGCACATCACCGTGGGGCAGTATGCGGAAGCTGTCAGCGTGCTCGACGAAGCCCTGGAACGCAATCCTAACTATGCAGACCTGTATAGGCTGAAGGGCTTGGCGTTGCTGCAGCTCAAGAAGAAGAAAGAGGCGCGTCCGCTGCTCGACAAGGCCAAGGAGCTGGGCGACGCGAATGTGGATGCTCTGATAGAGAAATACTATTGACAGCAATATATGAATTGCCCGAATGATACGTATGAAAGGTTCGAACGATTCGCTTGAAAGGTTCGAACGATTCGCTTGAAAGGTTCG
>CAVERK010000139.1:0-5805 GCA_963618035.1 bacterium | reverse complement strand
ATATAAATGTTTTATTCATGTTTTTTGAGCAGAGCAAATTTCCTGTACATTGCACAAAAGAAAACTGATACTGATGTAAACTGATGTTATGAGGACTCCGAATTTGCGCAGCTTCTCTAACCGTCCTCTCCACGACAAGAATTTTCGGTTGATAATTTGTTGAAAATTTCAGCCCGCATATTTTTCAATTCGCACGTTTTTGTTATCTTTGTAGCCGAAGAGCGATGGCATACCGACCCCAATGCCATAATGCTCACTGAAAGGATACACCCTGCTGTTTTCAGCCGTCAGCCGCGCATACTCATCCCGTACCATGCTCAGCCGGACTGACGTGTCGCTGACAGACGTGTGGCTGGATGCTGTCGGCTTGGGCGTGGAAGTCTGGCTCGGAGATATGCGGTGAACAGGATGGCTGTCGCGGCGGTGGCAACGGAGCCGGTGAGTGCAGGAAAAAATGTGTGGCGCGAGTACATTGTATTAAAAAGAGAATCACTAAATTTGCACGTCGAAACAAGAAGACGGATAACAGACAACTTAAATACAAAAAAGAAATGGTAAACTACAAAGATTTAGGCTTGGTGAACACCCGCGATATGTTCAAGAGAGCCGTCAATGGCGGTTACGCCGTGCCTGCATTCAACTTCAACAACCTGGAGCAGCTGCAGGCTATCATCACTGCCAGCTCCGAGCTGAAGTCACCGGTCATCCTGCAGGTGTCGAAGGGCGCACGTGCTTACGCCAACCCGATTCTGCTCCGTTATATGGCACAGGGTGCCGTTGAGTTTGCGAAGAGCCTCGGATGCCATCATCCTGAGATCGCGCTGCATCTGGACCACGGCGACACGTTCGAGCTGGTCAAGGACTGCGTGGACCTGGGCTTCTCCAGCGTCATGATCGACGGTTCAAGCAAGCCTTACGAGGAGAACATCGAGCTGACACGCAAGTGTGTCGAGTATGCCCACAAGTATGATGTCACCGTTGAGGCAGAGCTTGGTGTCCTGGCCGGCGTTGAGGATGAGGTTGCAGCAGAGGAGTCTCACTACACCCGTCCCGAGGAGGTCATCGACTTCTCCACACGCAGCGGATGCGACAGCCTCGCCATCTCTATCGGCACAAGCCACGGCGCATACAAGTTCAAGCCGGAGCAGTGCACACGCGACCCGAAGACAGGCCGTCTGGTTCCTCCTCCATTGGCTTTCGATGTCCTGCACGAGATCGAGAAGAAGCTCCCTGGCTTCCCCATCGTCCTGCACGGATCTTCTTCCGTTCCGCAGAACTATGTGGACATCATCAACAAGTACGGCGGCCATCTGCCCGATGCAGTGGGCATACCGGAGGAGCAGCTGCGTGAGGCTTCGAAGAGTGCAGTATGCAAGATCAACATCGACTCAGACTCCCGTCTGGCCTACACAGCCGGTGTCCGCGAGACATTCGCCCTGCATCCAGAGTACTTCGACCCGCGTCAGTACGGCAAGGTTGCACGCAACTACATGACCGAGATGTACAAGAGCAAGATCAAGGATGTCCTTGGCTCGGACAACAAGTTGGCAAACTGCGACTGATCGAAGCGTCAAGACAGAAACAAAACATGCTGTGCGCACAGAGAGGTGCACAGTGTCTCGAGACTGCTGTGAAGACCTCACGGCAGTCTTTTTTCTGCTGACCCAAAAATGAAACACCTACACCTATCACCTCATGGCAGACAATTTCCTGGAGAAACACTTTGCGGAGTATGAGCAGCGCAAGGCTGCATGGCTCAAGAAACGGCGGTGCAGCAAGAAGCCGCCGCAGAAGGATGCCCGCCTGCATGCCTTCAGCGAGCCTACGGACACCGTCGATATGCCCGCAGAGCTGAACAATCCGTTCTGCTACCAGCCGCACCCGCTGTGCCTGATGGCGGCACGCGACGTGCAGCAGTTTGTCGGCAGCAAGGCGGAGTGGGGCGACGAGCTGGGACGGGGCAAGATGTTCGGTGTCCTCGCCGTGAGGGACAGGGACGGCAGTCTGGGCTTCCTCGCCGCTTTCTCCGGACTGCTCGACGGGCGCAACGACATTCCCTACTTCGTGCCTCCGGTCTATGACCTCCTGCAGCCGCAGGGCTTCTTCAAGATTGAAGAGGCGGAAATCTCGCAGCTCAATGCCCGCATAGACAGCCTGCGGCAGTCGGATGCGTACAGGGGTGATGTGGAGGCACTGTCACGCCTGCATGACGAGGCAGACAGCGTGCTCGGCACACTGAAGTTGCAGATGGCAGAGGCCAAGGCACGGCGTGACAAGCTGCGCCAGGGTTCTCTCGCCGATGTCGAGGAGGAGGAGCTGACACGCGAGAGCCAAAGGCAGAAAGCGGAGTATCGCCGCACGGAGAGGGAGTGGCGGCAACGGATAGAGGTGTTGCGACAGCGCGTTGGCAGTGTCGACGACGAGATTGACCGGCTGAAGCATGAGCGTCACGAACGCTCGGCGGCATTGCAGGAACGTCTGTTCCGCCACTTCGTGATGCTCGGCAGCGACGGCCGCCGTCAGGACCTTTGTCAGATATTCGACCAGGCACGCGGTCAGCTGCCGCCTGCCGGTGCCGGAGAGTGCGCCGCACCCAAGCTGTTACAGTATGCCTTCAAGCACGGCATGAAGCCGCTGGCGATAGCGGAGTTCTGGTGGGGAGCTTCGCCCAAGGACGTGGAGCGCGTGCACGGCCGCTTCTATCCGGCGTGCGAGGGCAAGTGCCGCCCGATACTCGACTTCATGCTCCACGCGGCGGACACGGAAAAAGGCTGACACCCACCGGAATGGGGCAGCCCGAGGCGTTTACTCGAAATAATAGAGGAACGTGGCGATTCCGTCAAGGGCATGCTTCTTCTCGTTCTCAATCTCGATGTAGAACTGGATCTCCGCCTTGGCAATTCCGCGCAGGTTGACGAGCGACTTCAGGTCGGCGACGAGACGGATGCGCTGTCCGCTGAGCACAGCCTGTCCGAAGCGCATCTTGTCCATGCCGTAGTTGATCATCATCTTCAGGTGGTTCACCTGTATGATGTCGTCCCACAAGTGCGGAAGCACCGACAACGTCAGGTAGCCGTGTGCTATCGTCGTGTGGAACGGGCTTTCCACCTTGGCGCGTTCGGGGTCTGTATGTATCCACTGGTGGTCTTGCGTGGCGTCGGCAAAGAGGTTTATCCTGTCCTGCGACATCTCGATGTAGTTCGACACGCCTATTCTCTTCCCTACATATCCCTCAAATTCCTCGTAATTGTTGATTATAGCTTTTCCCATAGGTCTTCACTATAGTTTGTTCTTCACATTTTCTTCTTCTGTGTGCAATCGCCGATTGCGGTGCAAAAGTACACAATATTTGTCACGCTGTGCAAAAGGCGGATTTTTTTTATGTGTTCGTGTCGTCGTGACGGCGGCAGTCCGGCATGAAGATAAAGTGCGCTTCACGCACGGTTATAAGGAACATTTGCACTATCTTTGTGCGGCGATAACCAAGCAACGCTACACACACATATATATCTATGAGCATATTTTCAAAACTGTTCGGAAAGAACGACGGCAGCGTCTCGGCAAAGAGTGCCGAAGACTTCATGTCGCTGACGCGTGTCTACTTCCAGTCGGCACTGGCCGTCAACCTCGGCATAACAAACGTGCGCTTCATCCCCGACGTTGCAAACTTCAAGCGGCTGTTCAAGGTCCCCACCGTGGGCGGCAAGCTGGGGCAGGGCGAGAAAGCCGCAGCCCGCAAGATGCTGATGCAGGACTACGGGCTTAGCGAAAACTACTTCAAGGAGATAGACAACTCCATAAAGAAGCACTGCCGCAACCAGGCACAGGTGCAGCCATACATGTTCATGTTTCAGGGCTTCACCAACGACCTGATGATGATGATAGGCAATCTCATGCAGTGGAAGCTGCGCATGCCTGCCGTGTTCAAGAACGCCATACGCAGCTCCGTCGAGTCCACCGTGCACGAAATCTGCACCAAGACCATCTGGAAAAAGGACGACGAGCAGAAGACCGCCGCCGGCATACAGGCATACAAGGAACGCCTCAGCTTCTCCGAAGCATGGATGGCGGAACTGGTCTACAACATCGTCATGCTGGCCAAGACCGAGAAGAAGAAACCCGAAGGCAACGCCGACGGCAAGACGGCCAAATAATCACAGACAAATTTGTGGAACATTGGTCGGAAAAAGATTAACTTTGCGCATATAAAAGGAAGTACATTATAAACACTATCTTTAAAAATAAAGAAGAATTATGAAAATTGAGAAAATTGTAGCTCGTGAGATTATTGATTCACGTGGCAACCCAACCGTTGAGGTTGACGTCGTGTTGGAGAATGGTGTATTAGGCCGTGCAGCCGTTCCGTCGGGTGCTTCTACAGGCGAGAACGAGGCTCTCGAGCTTCGCGACGGCGACAAGTCGCGCTTCGGAGGCAAGGGCGTTCAGAAGGCTGTCAAGAACGTGAATGAGGTCATCGCTCCGGCACTCAAGGGCGACTGCGTGCTGAACCAGCGTGGCATCGACAAGAAGATGCTGGCACTCGACGGCACTCCCACAAAGAGCAAGCTCGGTGCAAACGCCATCCTCGGCGTGTCGCTGGCATGCGCCAAGGCTGCTGCCGCTGCCCTGAACATTCCTCTGTACCGTTACATCGGTGGCTGCAATACATACACCATGCCTGTTCCTATGATGAACATCATCAACGGCGGTGCACACTCTGACGCTCCCATCGCATTCCAGGAGTTCATGATTCGTCCCGTAGGTGCTCCCAACGAGAAGGAAGCCATCCGCATGGGTGCTGAGGTGTTCCACGCACTGGCAAAGCTGCTGAAGAAGCGCGGCCTCTCCACAGCCGTAGGCGACGAGGGCGGCTTCGCTCCTGCACTCAACGGCATTGAGGACGCTCTGGAGAGCATCTGCCAGGCAACAAAGGATGCCGGCTACGAACCTGGCAAGGACATCCGCATCGCTATGGACTGCGCTGCTTCCGAGTTCGCAACATGCGAGAACGGCAAGTGGTACTACGACTACCGCCAGCTCAAGGACGGCAAGAAGAAAGATCCTAACGGCAAGAAGCTGACAGCCGACGAGCAGATTGCATATCTCGAGGAACTCATCAGCAAGTATCCTATCGACTCCATCGAGGACGGTCTCGACGAGAACGACTGGGACAACTGGGTTAAGCTCACAGCCAAGATCGGCGACCGCTGCCAGCTGGTTGGCGACGACCTGTTCGTTACCAACGTCAAGTTCCTGCAGAAGGGCATCGAGATGGGTGCTGCAAACTCAATCCTCATCAAGGTTAATCAGATCGGTTCGCTCACGGAGACACTCGATGCCATCGAGATGGCTCACCGTCACGGCTACACCACGGTGACATCCCACCGTTCCGGCGAGACCGAGGACACAACCATTGCCGACATTGCAGTGGCTACCAACTCGGGTCAGATCAAGACCGGTTCAATGAGCCGCACCGACCGTATGGCTAAGTACAACCAGCTCATCCGCATCGAGGAAGAGCTTGGCGACAATGCCAAGTACGGCTACAAGAAGCTGAAGTAATCGCCGACACTCAGAGTTTTCGGCTTTGACATTCAAGAGGCTGCACCGCAATCAAGGTTGCGATGCAGCCTCTATTTTGGTATGCACGGTGCACCCCCAATATCCACGTCCTGTGGCGGTGCGACGCGCAGTGCAACGTGCACTCCGATTTTTTTACACGTCCTGTGGCGGTGCGACGCGCACACCGATTTTTACACGTCCTGTGGCGTGGACATTATGGGCAGAATGGGCTGGATGGGCAGA
>CAVERK010000138.1:0-5862 GCA_963618035.1 bacterium | reverse complement strand
ATGGATAGGAGCTTGCTTCTTCGCCAAAAACGTAATGAAGTTCCTAAGGGGACTTCTTTGTCTCATTTTTGAAAAATCAGGCTTGTTGGGCTTCAAAAAGAGAATTTTCGGCATCATCGACAACCTAGCGGGAATTTTTGCTACGCCACGAGGATGTACGCTCAAAATAAATTAGCGAACCCTATATTAACGCGAGTTCAACGAATTAGAAAAGCGTTAATTGTCTATCAATCGCCCTTTGTAGTGCAATAGTTGGTTTCTTGGGAAAGAAACAATATGCCGCCAAAGCTCCAAATGTATTGGCAACGAAATTCTCGAATGACCTGTGTCTTGAATGTTCCACCTGCGCGATGTTTTTCGTTCATCGTTGACCGTCTCAATGATTGCCCGTTTCCTAAGCAAGAGTCTGTCCGTCCTTACCACTGTTCCTCTGTGGTTTCAGCATCCTCGGATTTCTCGCCTGAAGTTACACTTCTGTCAGCCACTTCCACACCGGCACCACGGGTATTCCCTCTTCCGAGCTCTCCTCATCATACGTAATCAGCAGGCACTTCCAGTCCTCGTGCGCCTTGGCATACTTCACCAGTGGCGGAATCTCCCTGTTGTAAGTGGTCTCTTCCTTGATGCTGTAGGACACTTGTATAGCCAGCTTCTCGTCAGGCACAATGAAGTCTATCTCCTTCTCTGCATTCAGGAAAAACACATTCTTTTTGCCATATCGCCTGCACAATTCCACCGCCACCATGTTCTCCAGTAGCGATGTCTCTGAGTTCATCAGGAACAGGTTAAGTAAACCGTTATCAACGAAGTAGTATTTCTTTTGCGTCTCCTTCTCCGTCAGCCTCCCAATCTCATTCTCCATGGGCAATATCAGCCAACTGTCAGCGGCACAATCCGCATAGTCTATCGTGGTAGGCACACTTATGGGCGACCCCGTTGCCACTATCACGTTCCTCAGCCTGTTATACGACAGCGGTTGCTTCACGCTCTCTGCCATCTTCTTAATCAGGATGTTCAACACCCTGTCGTTCCTAATGTTGTTTCGGGCACAGATGTCGCCAAGGTAGATTTTCTGGTACAAGCTCGAAAGCATAGCCCGCTTGTTCTTAAACGACAGGATCTCCGGCAGGCCACCGTAATAGAAGTATTCATTTAGATGTCGCTTCACTTCGCTTCTCTGAATCGTGTCATACTCCCAATGCTCCCTCAGTTCCACCTGCTGTGCTACCAGATATTCTTTAAATGAATACGGGTACGCATCGTAGATAAAGAACCGTCCGCCCAACGTAGTTGCCACCTCCTTGCTCAGCATCTTCGCATTGCTGCCCGTCACATACACCTTGTATTTCGCATCAGCCAACCTGCGCACGAACTTATCCCAATGCGGAATGTTCTGCACCTCGTCCAAAAACACCACCGGCTTCTTGCCATACAGTTCCAGATGGGCTTCCAGCAGACTGTTAAAGTCTTCCGGCTGGAATTCCGCCAGACGCTCATCCTCAAAGTCCACAAACAGAATCTCGTTCCATCCCTTTCCTGCCGCCTGTAGCTGACGCACGCGCTGATACAGCAGGTACGACTTACCCGCATGTCTCACGCCAACTATCACATAATTGCCATTCTCTTCAAAGTCAGTGGGACGGTTCACAATCACCGCCTCATCAACTTCGCGCTGCTTACTAATCAGGCACTGTTTGATGACATCTTTACTAACGCTCATATATAAATTGTATTTAATAAGAATTGCGTAATCTTATAAAGTTGGGTTTACAAAGTTGGGCATTTTCTATAAAACAAGATTAACAACACCTGATTTTGCTGCAATATTTTTACACTTTTATCACGATTTCCTCTGCCACTTGGTTAGGAACTGCTATTAGGGCTTGCTCGGGACTTGCACCCGTTAGACAATGCTCATGCCGAGCGCACTATGAAAAGGGGGCTCGGAATGCCTGTAAGCGTGCATCCCGAACCCCTTTGTCGATTCGATGTCTGTTCGTGTGTGCCTGCCGGCAGGAGCCTTACTTCTTGGAGTCGATCTCCTTCAGCAGCTCGTCGACGGCGGTCTTCAGCTGTGTGTCCATGCCTTTGGCTACGGTCTCCGGCGAGTTGGCTACCTTGATGTCCGGCTCCAGCTGTGTGTTCTCAAGATAGGTGCCGTCTGCCTGACGGTAGCCGATGACAGGCACGCCGAATACCAGCGTCGGGTCTTGCAGGGTCTCCCACATGACGCTGCTCATCGTTCCAGGCACCGGCATGCCGACCAGCTTGCCTATGTGCTCGTGCTTGTAGACCCACGGTGTGCCGTGGGCGTTGCTGTAGTTCGCCTCACACTGCACCATGATGCTGGGCTTGTTCCAGCGGCGGCTGGGCATGTCGCACGACACGACACCACGGATGACCTGCTCCAGGTACTTGGTACCGCTGAACAGCACCTGTATGTCTTCGTGCAGACGTCCGCCACCGTTCCATCGCGTGTCTATGACGATGCCTTCCTTCTTGTTGAACTTGCCAAGCACGTCGCTGTAGATGGTGCGGTAGCTGCCGTCGTTCATCGACTGCAGATGCACGTATCCCAAGCGTCCGCCCGACCACTTCTCCACGTCTGCGGCACGCTGCTTCACCCAGCGTTTGTAGAGCAGGCTGTTGTGTGCCGACTGGCTGATGGGCAGAACCACCTCGTCCCACCGCTCGCCGCTTGTCGGGCTGTAGAGCGAGACGAGCACCTTGCGGCCAGCCTTGTCGTTGAGCAGGTTGCTGTAGTTGGTATTCCCGTCAATCTTCGTGCCGTCAATCTTCTCGACCACGTCGCCCGCCTTGACGCGCGATGTCTTGTGGTCGAACGGGCCTCCGGCAATCACCTCACTGATCTTCAGTCCGTCGCCGTCGTAACCCCAGTCATAGAACAGGCCGAGCGTGGCTGTCTGCTCACCACCGAGACGCGGTGAATAGCGGCCTCCCGAGTGTGACACGTTCAGCTCTCCGAGCCATTCGCTCAGCAGCTCCTGGAAGTCGTAGTTGTTGCTTATGTGCGGCAGGAACTTGCGGTATGCCTTGGTCATCACGCTCCAGTCGGCGAAGGCAATCTGCGGGTCGAACAGCCGCTGGCGCACCTGCTGGTCCACGCGGTTGAACATATACTCGCGTTCGGCAGCCAGGTCCATGCGCATCTCCGCGCTGTAGGTTATGGGTGTCAGCTTGTCGCTCTTCATGTCCATCTTCTGCATGCGTCCGCTGCCGAGGATGAAGAGGTTCTTCCCGTCCTTGTCCATCTGCAGGCTGGCATATCCGGTGTTCATCTTGTTCAGCAGCTTGGTCTCATGCTTGCGCAGGTCCAGCTTCCACAGGTCCATGCCGTCCTCGAACGATGCGAAGTAGTAGAGGCTCTCGCCGTCCTTGTCGATCATCATGCCTCCCATGCTTGCCGAGTTCGGTGTCACACGCACGATGCGGTCTTCTATGCCGTCAAGCTCCACGACGATGTCCTTCACCTTCTCGCTGTCGCTGTCGGCATCTTTCTTGTCCTTGCCGCTGTCCTTCTTCTTGTCGTCTGCAGATGCGGCCTTCTTCTCCTGCTCCTTCTCAAGCTCCTTGCGCAGCTCATAGTCCTCCTTGCTGAGGCGGTACTTGTCAAAGGCATCCTGGTTGACGAACACCATCAGCGCATCGTTCTGCGAACCCCACGAGGCGTGGCTCCGCATGCCGTAGCGGTTCGACTGGAACAGTATGGCGTTGCCGTCCATCACCCACTGCGGGCTGCCGTTTATGTATCCGCTGCCGGTGATGTTCGTAATCTTCCCGCCCTGTGCACTGACAATGCCGATGTCGCCGTACGGGTCGCGTCCGTTGCCTATGAACTCCAGCGTGAACCACTTGCCGTCGGGCGACCATGCGTAGTCGAAGCTGCCGTCGGTGCTGGGCCATGTGGAGCCGTCGGTGATCTGACGCACCTTCTTCGATGCCATGTCCATCACCTTCAGCCTGTGCCGTCCCTCGATGTATGCCAGCTCCTTGCCGTCGGGCGAGAAGCGCGGTGCCGTGCGCTCGATGCCGTCGTTTGTCGGGAAGAGAGCCTTCTCCTCGATGAGCGTGGCATTGGGGAAGTTCGGGTCTTCCTCGCGGACGATGGTGGCCTGATAGATGTTCCAGTGGCCGTCGCGCTCACTGACGTAGACCAGTGTGCGGTTGTCAGGGCCGAAGTTGACGTCGCTTTCGCTCTCTGCTGTATTGGTAATTCTCTTCGTCGTGTTATATTCCACGGACGTGACGAACACCTCGCCGCGCACGGTGAATGCCACCTGCTTGCCGTCGGGCGAGACCGCTGCCGAGCGTGCTCCGCTTGTGAACTTGAGGTCTGCCGGCAGGTTCTCCTCGTCGCGTGTCAGCGTGATGCTGACCTTGCCGGCACGTCCTGTGGGCTGCTGGGTGTAGATCTCGCCGTCGTAGGCATAACACAGTGTGCCGTCCTCTGCCACCGATAGGAAGCGCACGGGATGCGGGCTGTAGTTGGTGATGCGTGTGACGCTCTGCGGATTGTCAAGCGGCATCGAGTAGACGTTCGACACACGTGCGTCGCCGCGTTCGCTCAGGAAGTACACCGTCTTTCCGTCGGCAGAGAGGATGGGGTTGCGGTCCTCGCCGGCACGGTCGGTCAGGTTGGTGTGCCGCCCTGTCTTGGCATCATAGAGCCAGATGTCGCGGCTCACCGACGAGATCTGGTGCTTGCGCCACTGGTCTTCCATTCCCTTCTGGTCCTGATAGAGGAACTTGCTCCCGTCGCGGCTGAAGCTGACCATCTCTGCCGGTGTGGCAAGCACCTGTGTGGTGCGTCCGCCACCGACAGGCACCTGATACAGCTCCGTCAGTCTTGCACTGGGGAAGGTGGCACTCTCGGCGGGGTCTTGTATCGATGCCGAGAACAGCACATACTTGCCGTCGGGCGAGAACGTCCACGGTGTCTCGGCTGCCGAGTTAGTGGTGAGGCACTTGGCGGAGCCTCCCGTCGCAGGCATCACGAAGATGTCGAAGTTGCCGTTGCGGTCGCTGGCGAAGGCAATCTGCTTGCCGTCGGGCGACCACACCGGATTGCACTCATAGGAGCTTTGCGTGGTGAGCTGCACGGCAGTGCCACCCTGTGAATTCACTTTGTAAATGTCGCCCATGTAGCAGAACAGGATCTGTGTCCCGTCGGGCGAAATCTGCACGTCGCGCAGCCACAACGGTGTCACGGCCTGTGCTGCGGCAGTTGTCAAGGCAAGAGCCAACAGTGCGATTGAACGTCTGAACATAATGTATTAAGTCTTGTTTGAATAGTGATTGTTACAGTGCGTAAAGGTAGTTCAAAAAGACCGCCCACGCGCCTTGCGGACAAAAAAACGTGCTCTCCCTGTGTCTGTTTGCAGGAAAAGCGTATCTTTGCCGCCACATCCGGCGGTGGCGCGGGTCACTCATTGGACTATGGTGTAATGGTAGCACAACAGGTTTTGGTTCTGTTTGACTAGGTTCGAGTCCTAGTAGTCCAACACGCGGAGAAGAAACGACGGGGACGCATCAGGCGAAGAAAGCACGATGCGTCCCCGTCGTTTTTAGTGTAGCTCTATGTGCGGCTGTTGTACTTTTTTCTACTGGCCCAAAACCGCAACTGCAACACGCTGATAATCAACGCTTCCATGGATGACCATCCATAGCTCTGTGGTTGACCATCCACAGCTCTATGGATGAACGTCCACAGAGTTGTGACTGAACGTTCATAGATGCTATGGTTGAACGTCCATAGAAAACGCTGATTTTCAATGCGTTTGAAACGTTTAGCGGACAGCAGTATTGTACTTTATGTTGCGCGGATGGTGCTCTATAATCTCC
>CAVERK010000137.1:0-5915 GCA_963618035.1 bacterium | reverse complement strand
GCATTGTAGTACTCTCTGCTTTTGTGATTCTTTTTTGGTCTGGATTGGCTAACGGCGTGAAGAGACTCCATGATTTCGGGTATAGCGGGTGGTGGTTGCTGCTGTTATCTTTTTTTGGTTTGATTTTAAGCATCGGAATGCAACTTTTCAGTTCCGAAAATATCGCATTGGCACTATTGATGTCGGCGTTGGGTCTTGCTCCCTTTATCTATTTGGCTTTCTGGAAAGGCGAGGAGCACGACAACAAGTATGGCCCCAATCCGTATGAATGAGAGAGACAGGGGATGAAGATGATACTGGGCGTTCAGAAATACGTGTTTCTTCTGTTGTCTGCTGTGCCTGTCCTGTTGAGTTGCGGCAGTGGGTACAGGAGATTGGACGGATGCCATTTGGAGAAGATGGGCATATCCGGCAATGTGGTGAAACTTGAGACGATAGTTCAGTCGTCAATTCCGTTGACGGAATTGTATGCCAACGCATTTGACCCACGGTATGAGGTCTCAATGTATGGAGGAAACGTTTGCGTCGAGTTTGACAACAACGGCAACGTGAAAAGCCATAAAGGGTATGGTGTGGATGGTTCGTTGCTGTATGATGTGCCGGATTTTGATTTGCAGAACGAAATGAGCACGATACCATGTGTTCCTGCAGGGCCGGAGTCTAAACGGCAGATAGACAAGATAGAAACTGTTTCGTCGGAAGGCGGAAAGATTGTGAACGCCAAGTATTATGAAGGGGATAAACTGATATGGGATCAGAAAGTTTCCTATAATGATGACGGCACACCACGCGTCATAACCAAAGAGTATGAATTGATGAGCATTAAGACGGAGATGTTCACGCTGTCCCGCGCAGATACAACCACGTATAACTATCTGTCCTATGACCATATGGGCAACTGGACGGAAGTTGAGGTTGTCTATAGAGGAATATTGCCAAGCCATGCTCATTCGTACAAGATAAGGAGGCAACTCACATACCTCGGCGAAGAAGAGAACTCCCCTCTTATTGAGAAACTTAAGGAATATAATCGGGTGGAGAGCTTGCCGGCGTCTGATGTGGACATCATACGTTTGGGGAATTATGGCGCAATTGCGATACCCCACTACATGATACCAAAGCCGATGGAGATGAAAGTCGACCCAAACCGCTTGGCTGGCAGATTGGGGCTAAGGATGGAGGAGCTTCTTGGAGTTATCTATGACGGGACGGATGCCTACTCGACAATCTCTGTCAATCTGACGCATGGCAGTGATACGGAGGGCTTTGACGGTTTGTCTTCTGAGGAATTGGAGTATGACGAAGAGTTTGACCGATACCTCGGAGAACAGAACTCAGCGGTTATGGCGCAAGGTGGTGTCTATGTCCTTAGATGGTTGCCGTATGAGTTTACTACCGTTTCCAGACGTAGAGCCTTGAGGGTCAGATATTACAGGTATGGCAGTGGAAGTCCTATTCCTGTGTATTGTGAGACCTACACCATCCCGATTGGCGACGGCAATACGGTTAGTGTAACCTACAGCTTTCAGAGTAATCTGGACTACAGGTTTCGAAGCGATTTTGACAAGGCTGTCCATTCGATATGGCTGTTTGGGGAATGAGGACGGAAGATGCAGAAGACTTCTATGAATCAGAACGATATTCAAGAAGATAATCATTAGCGATATAACGATTTACATTATATGAAACCTATTAAACCTATTAAACCGATTCTGGCAGCAGCATTGGCGGTATGCCTACTGCCCATGCCTTATGGCTATTACACCGCCGTCAGATTTGCATCAATGGCAGTGTTTGCCTTCTATGCTTTCTCCTACTACAGGCAGAACGCATATCCTCTTGCCTTTACCTTTGGGGCATTGGCTCTGCTGTTCCAGCCATTCGTCAAGATTGTACTGGGAAGGGGCTTGTGGAATGTGGCGGACATCGCCGTAGCAGCTTTCCTCCTGTTCCTATGGACCAAGGAGAGGAAGAAGTGAATCTCACTGTGCCGGTTCATCATCGTCGTTGGTGGGGCGGGGGAGTTTTGACTTGCGCTTGGCGTTCTCCTTGGCTCCGAACTTCAGGAGCTTGTTGGCAGAGGTGGCTATGCTGACGCCTGTGGGTGCGGTGATGGCACGCAGTGTGTCGAAGGCTCTCTGGGTCTTGCCGAGCTGCTCGTCGGCAGCCTGGAAACGCTCGTAGAACATTTGGACACGGTTTATAAGCTCGTCGGCAGCTGTCATGATCTTGTCCTGATTCTCCGCCTGCCGCACCTGCCGCCATGTCATCTCGAGGACACGCAGCATCATGTAGAGCGTCTGTGAGCCGGAGATGATGACCCCCTGGTCGTAGGCTTCCTTCCACAGTGTGGGGTCGTTGACGAGAGCCAGCTGCACGGCACTCTCGGAATAGATGTACATCACCACGAAGTCGAGCCTGTTGCTGCCGTTGCGGAGATAGCTGCTGTAGTTCTTGTGTGCCAGCTCCTTGACGTGCTGTCTCACGGATGCTATGTGCCTCCGCAGGTCCTGCTCCTGCCTGACGGCATCGCCGGTGTTGTTGAAATAGTCTTCGAATGCCTTGAGCGACATCTTCGAGTCGATGATGACATCACGGTTGTCGGGGAAGTGGAGTATGACATCGGGTATCATCCTGCTGCCGCCCTCGCCAAAGAGTGTGTTCCCCTGGTCGTCGCGCAGTGTGACCTGCTCCTCGAACTGGACACCCTCTTCCAGTCCCATGTTCTCAAGCAGTGTGCGCAGACGCAGTTCGCCGAAGTCGCCCTGCACCTTGTTCTCCGATGTCAGTGCCTGTGCCAGCCGGTCGGCACTCTGTCCCACCTCGTGAGCCTGCTTGAGGTTCTCCTTTATGCTCTGGTCGAGCCGTTCCATACTTATGGCCTGCTCGCGTCCGCTCTTGTCGACGGCTTCGCGCATCTGCCTGAGGTTCTCCTGAAGCGGATTGAGGATGGTGGCAAGCTGTTCGCGGTTGTTGGCAGAGAGCTCTTCGCTGCGTCTCTTGAGTATCTGCTCTGAGGCGGAGTTTATCTGCTCGCGTATCAGCTGGCTCTGTCTGTCCTGCTGCTCCTGCTGCCTGTCGTGCAGCTCTTTCTGTTGCTGACGGAAGTCTGCCAGCTGGCGGCTATAGCGTTCTTCAACCTCTCGCCGCTGCTTCTCTGCCTCTGCCTTGGTCTGTGCCAGCTGACAGGCATATTCTTCCTTGGCTTCCGATAGCTTGCGCTCGGCTTCTGCCTTTGTCTGTGTCAGTTGACCAATATATTCTTCCTTGACTTCAGAAAGTTGCCGAGCAGTTTCCTCCTTAGCTTCTGATAGCTTGCGCTCGGCTTCAGTTTTGGTCTGTATCAATAGTGTGGCAGCTTCCTCCTTGGCTTCCGATAACTTGCGTTCTGCTTCTGCCTTTGTCTGTGTCAGTTGACCGATATATTCCTCCTTGATTTCCGAAAGCTGCCGTGCGGCTTCCTCCTTGGCTTCCGATAGTTTGCGCTCAGCCTCGGCTTTACATTCCTCTTTCTGTCTCTGCAGGTCTTCGGCCTGTGTTTTCAGTGTGTCGCGTGCGGAGACCAGGCAGGTGCGTTCCTTCATGGAGCGTACGCTCATGAGGAGATAGCCGACTGTGAAGCCTACCGACAGTCCGGCAATGGCGATGATGATGCTTGTCATGACGTGTATCGATATGTGTTCTTAGCACTCGCAAAGATAGAAGATTTTTTCAGCTGTTTGCGGATATCGTGCAGATATGCCACTCGCTTCATGTTTTTGCAGGATTTGTTATTGCCGTTCTTGGGGAAAAGCTTATCTTTGCATCATGGTGGATTGCCCCCACACGCGAGGGACAGTCCGGATGTTTGGTTTGATAATCTTGAGTGCAGCTTGCGGGCCGCACGGCATATAGGGTGAAGATTATGGACATTATACATTGCATATCAGCAAGGCTGTTGCAGCCGTCATGTGCGGCAGCAGCCAACGACATAAAGTAGGGCGGGACTTATGAAACCGGATGGTACGGGTTCCTTTTCTACAGCCGGCGGGGAGCACGCTTCCCATGAAGGCAACCATGTTGCAGGGTCAGAAAACGGGTTTGGCTCTGAAAGGGAAGAATGTACCTGCACCACATGGTCCTATCTCTTCCGTCACCGCAGCATGGTGAAGGACATGGAAGAGTGGCTGGAGAAAGACGGCAAGACCTGTTTCGTGCACAAGACCATGCGCTATTTCCGAAAGGATGGCATACGGAGCGTGCAGAGCCGTGAGGTGCCCACCATGAGTGGACTCGTCTTCATCAAAGGCAATCCACGTGACATCCAGTCCTATCTCAACGAATATTTCCCAGGCACCTACCTCTGCAAGGACTGCAGCACGGGTAGTGTCGCGAGGATACCCGACTCGCAGATGCGCCCTTTCATGCGCATCACCTGCATATCGCCGGAGCGCATCCGCTTCCTGCTCCATCCCTATCACTACTATGCCCGCAACCGCATCCTGCTGCGCATCACCACCGGTGAGCTGGCGGGACTGGAAGGCTACATCATACGCATTGACCGTGACCGCCGTCTCGTGATGAACGTCGGCGGACTTAGCGTCGCCATCAGCGGTGTCCATGCCGAGCATTTCGAGGAAGTGGAGCAGGGCAACACCCCTCTTGCAGACGAGGACATCTTCTACCGGCGCAACCTGCAGGAACGTCAGGCACTCATAGACCGCTACTTCCATCCGGTGAAGACAGACAGTGACGCAGTGGCGCAGGCAAAGGACATCGACTATCTGCGCGGGTATGTGTCGGCAGAGCTGGCACAAGGCCGCATGAAGACCGGCGAGGCATGGAGCACCTATGCCTTCATCATCGAGGAGATAGGCTACTACTATGCCCCCGTCGTGGAGAAATCCAAGGAACGGCTCAACCCCGTCATGGCGGCAGGCAGCAGGATACTCGCAGCGATGGAGACAATCATCGCCGGCATGACACCCGACACAGACGACAGAAACAGATACGAGGCAGACCTACAGCGCATCATGTCGCAGTACGGGTACCTCTTCCTCAAGTAAGGAAATCGGACAAGCTAAACCATAATATGACAGGCTGTGGTGTGTGTACCTCCGTGGGTGCGAGGCGCACACCCAATATACATGTCCTATGGTGTAGGCATCAAGCCGTGGTGCCTCGAAGAGGTACACTTTTGCATAACCCCTGTCTAAGCGCAGCGCAGACTGGGGGTGCACGGTGCACTCCCAATACGTGCCTCGAAGAGGCACACACGCTACAGGATATGAAATGACCAATCTCAACTATGTGAATTGACAGCAGACGAGACGAAGGAACTGGTCACAAATTGTGACCGGTTGGAAAATCGAGAATTCCCACGACCGATGGCTCATCATCGACGATACCGTATATCATTTCGGGGCATCCTTGAAAGACCTTGGTAAGCGTTGGTTTGCCGTAGACATCATCACCGAGCATACCGCCGATGATTTAATCTCACGGCTGCAACATGGTTAGCATCATGTCGCAGTACGGATACCTCTTTCTTGATGCATAGCCGGAAGAGTTTTTGCAATGCATTACAAATTTTCCTGGCATTGTTGCGAAATTTGCAATGGATTGCAAATTTATCTTGTGCCGCGTTACGGTGCAAAGGGCAAGCAACTTCTGAAACCCCGTCTGTTTCCACGATGGAATAAAGCAGATTTATGCCCCCGACT
The DNA here is from genome assembly GCA_963618035.1 of bacterium. Lineage (GTDB taxonomy): Bacteria > Bacteroidota > Bacteroidia > Bacteroidales > Bacteroidaceae > Bacteroides. The sequence continues at coordinate 213 of CAVERK010000137.1, read as the reverse complement.
GGCTGGCAGGGAAATAACTGTATATTGGGCGTGCGCCACACATCTGTAGCTATTCGCCTATCCCCAGTAATTTTCCACTAATCCGAATGTAAGCCTGCATATAGGCAGTATATTCAAGGAGGGAGAACTGCAGTCAGAAGTGGTTGTCAAGGATTCCTTGACAAGTGAAGCAGTAATATAACCGGAAAACTGACAAGCTAAATCAGGATATGA
>CAVERK010000136.1:0-5958 GCA_963618035.1 bacterium | reverse complement strand
TGGTATGACGGTGACTGCGTAGACGGCAGTGACAATGACTGCGGACTGACAATACTGGAGCCAGGGGGTAAACTCCGTGGAGGACATGATGGCGATTGACGACAGTACTGGCTGCCCGAAGTGGCTGAGCTACTATGAGAGCCGTTACCCGGACGATGACGACCTCGTCGAAAAGTATGAAGCCGGAACGAAAGTGCCTTACAACCTCTACCAGTGGCTTCTGTTCTGCCAGCAGTGCAACCAGAACCTCGGCGAGAGTGACGGCAATGTAACCGTCAATGGGACTGCCGTGGCGGGAACTGCGGCAAACCGCACTGACAAGTGGAGGAAGGAACTGCACAAGCATGCCAATGTATACAGCACGCTCTGCTATACGGCTGCCAGCGACTATCACGCCTGTGTCGACCAACGGAGCAAGAACATGATGATAGGATTCTACCTGTGTACCGACGGTGTCATGCGTGCATATTTCAACCACTGGTATGACGGTGACTGCGTAGACGGCAGTGACAATGACTGCGGACTGACAATACCATGGGATATGGATGCACGTACAAGTCATCTCTACCAGGGGTGGGACAACGTCATCTTCCAACAGACGTATGCCGTGGATGAAAGTGACGACCGTTCATTCTGGCTTGACGACGAAGGTGCCTCCAGGATTACCCTAAGCCAGGTGGCAGACGCAATGCGTAAGGTGGAACGCTACAATGTCAAGACGTTCAGTGCCGAAGGCTGCTATTACTACTGGGTGACACAGCGTATCAGCAAGTGGGCGAAAGTTGTCAGCTCGTTCGACGGGGAACGCAAGTATATCCAGAACAGCACTGTATCCGACCCCTATTTCTTCGCCCTGCACGGACTTCGCCTTGATGACCTTCCGGACTATCAGGAGAAGAGGTTTGAGCGGTGTGACGGACAGTTCCAGGTAGGCGACTTGTATACCAACCCGTTCAAGGCGCGTATGATGGGCGACATCGAGATTACCATTACGGCTGCCAAGGACGGATTCTTCGGCATTGGAGAAGACCGGGCAGATGCCTGTGCAGACTCCTGCCATCTCAATGCCGGCGAAAGCTACACGTTTACGGTGGGTGCAGCCCAGGAAAGCGGCAAGATGATATATCTCTTCGGTGCCAACAAGGTGAAGAAGCTCGACATCAGCAAGTGTACGCCCAAGTTGGAGGCATTCTCGCTTGAGTATTGCACGCTGCTCGAAGAGCTGGTTATAGGCGGCGCGTCCTACTCTCCTGCCTATACAACAGGCATACTGTCAAGTCTGAGCCTTCCGGCAATGCCCTTCCTGAAGAAGCTGGACATAAGGAATACTAAGATAATGTCTCTCACTGCAGCCAACTGCCCGCGTCTGGTCGAGATATATGCGGAGGGCAGCCTTCTGAAGACACTCTCCACGACAGAGAGCGCCCCCATAACGCTGCTCCATCTGCCATCGACGATGACAACACTCTCATTCACCAATCTGAAGAAACTCAAATACCCGGGTGGACTGAGCTTTGAAGGCACTGGCAGTATCAGAAGTGTACTCGTAACGCAATGCGACAAGATTGACTGTGCACAACTCCTGCTTGACATTATTGCCGGGGGCGCGTCTATCAGATACATCAGCATGACGGGCATCAACGTGTCCAGTCAGTCAAGCGTACTGCAGAAGCTTATTGACAGTGGCGCAACGGGACTAAGCTCAACCGGTGCAGCGTACGACGAGAGCGGCAAGTGTACAGGACTGACAGGACGATGGATTATGACAGACTTCGTCAGCGACGAGACGCTTACGGCCATGCAGACCTATTTCCCTGAACTGGACATCCACAACAGCCAGTACAGTGAGGTGGTGTTCGATGATACGGTTGCTGACCCGCAGAACATCACGAACCTCGACAACAATACGGGCTACGACTACAGCAACGAATACAAGGCTTCCGCCCATGTCCTGCAGATATGGAACGACATGAAGCCGGTAATTGGCATCTACGACCAGGGAAGTGCCAAGATGAGCTGCATCCCTCTGGACGAAAGCGACTACTCCAAGCTTGCCGACGGCCGCTCGCTCGACAGCACCTACGACAAGGGCGAGTACGATGCATTCATGTATATAGGTCGGTACTGGTACAAGGGCATCAACGACTACAAGCACGACAGGAAGCATCTCTTCTATTCGAGCCTACAGCAAATGCCTCTATCCAGTGCGAGTGTCACCAAAAGGGTGAACCTGCCTGACATCATGCTCATGTCCGGGTGCTCGGTCTGCACGGACTCCACTGACACGAGCATATACGATGATGACGGTAGCATCAAGGTCGACAGCTCTACGACATTCATCCGCACCAATGCAAGCTACAACGCATATCGCATGGACGTGGAAGGAATGAAGCAGGTACGTTGGCCGGGAGTGACAAGCAGCCGTATCGGCGCTGTCTTCGTCAAGGACGACGGAACGGTAGTCGACACGTACAACCTGACAGGCATGTCGTCCGATACGGACTTCCTGGATGGTGACTTTACGTTCACGACGGTGCCCGAGGAAGCCAAGTACTTCATCTTTGCCGTCAAGGTTGCAAATGCCAACGGTGAACTTATTGCAGTAGACAGCTCGGAACTGGAGGCGATAGAGCCTGACTGGGTGGAGCACAAACCTGAGCTTGTCGGCATCTATGAGGCTGCCATGCTCAACGGAACACTGAGAAGCGTGACCGGCGTTGCCGCCAAGTTGGGTGACGGAAACAGTGTCACATACACTGGCTGGACATACGACAGTGACGGCAATGTACAGAACGTAGACCCTGTAGACATCGCTGACCTGAGCCTGCACTACTCGTACAAGGACTTCCAGAATCTGGCATGGCTAAGAGGCAAGGGGTATCAGATGATAGACTACGAGACAAGCAAGGACGTGGCTAACCTCTTCTATGCCCTTGTCGGCAACCGTGACGCTCAGATCGTGTGCGGCTACGGCCGTGGCGTTGGATCGTCAAGCAGCAATGGGTGGACCAACAACTACAATACTGGCTACTGGGACTCTATAGGCAAAGCCAACAGCACATGGAACAGCGGCATGGGCAACAAGGTTCTCGGCATTGAGAACTTCATGGCGTGCAACTGTGAGTGGATGGACAACGTTGGTGTGAACATACAGAGCTTCGCAAGCTTCAAGAAAAGCAAGATGGTTGGCATGTCGGGAGACCCGACAGACAGCATCTGGCATATCTTTGACCCCTTGGAGCAAACTGAGCGGACCGTGCAGGGCATCAATGCCAACGGCTATTGTATCGGTCGGGTGAGATTCGGCAGGTATGCCGACATCGTGCCGTCCAAGCTTACCAGCGACAACAGCAAGTGGAATCAGAACTATGCTGACGGTTTCTGGTATAGTCATGGCAGCGGTCGTGTCCTGTACCGTGCCCACGGTAATGCGGACGCGTATGGCGGTCTCGCTTATGCGTATGCGAGTTTCGTCTCTTCGTACTCGAATGCGGGCTTCGGCACCCGTCTCGCCTTCAAGGGAGCGATAGAGCTGAAAGCGTAAAAAGCGCAAAGCGTCAGGTGGAGACCTTAGAAAAAGGTGCTCCACCTCACTTTACCGCCTGTGGCGGTCGATTTTTGAAAATTTTTGTGTACTTTTGCAGTCCCTTATATAGGGAGGTAGAGGGGTTCAACGGTCGTGTCCTGTACCGTGCCAACAATAATGCGAACGCGAATGGCGGTCTCGCTTATGCGAATGCGAATAACGTCTCTTCGAACTCGAATACGAACATCGGCACCCGTCTCGAATTAAGAACTACCTGTCTTTAGACAGCTTCATCGCACCCATGCACCAGGCAACGCGCTTGCCTACTGTACATGCGAGAACCCCGAGCCTCGGCAACAGCACTGTCAGCAGTGGAAAGCCGAAACATAAATTGGAGTCCTGAAGGCTTATGGAAAATTTTAAGACATTGCACAACCTTGTGCCGGAGATTGTCACCTATGAGAATCTCTGCGACAGCTTCGACTATGTGGTGAGAGACCTGAAACCGGAACAAAAAGAACGGGTTGTCAAGAAAAAGGAACAAATCATCGCCTATCTGCGCGACCACATCTCAGACGGCAGTTTCAAGATTACAGGTTACAAGTGCCTTCATGTCACAGACGGACCAAAAGAGAGGGATGTGCAAGCCCCTCCTGTTGTTGACCGTATAGGCTGTCATGCCATCATGGGGGTATTCGAGAAGCATGTCTACACGACAGTCATTGAAACATCGGCTGCAAGCATCAAGGGAAGGGGAATGCACTATCTCCACCACATCGTGGAAGACGACATCCGTGAATGCAATGAACATCTCTATTACTACCAGTGCGACATATATCATTTCTATGACTCTATCAACCAAGACTTGATGTATGAGGACTTGAAGGGGTATGTAAGCGACCCGGTCATCCTTACCATCTTTTCAAACTTTGTTCATCTGCTGCCCAACGGGCTTTCAAAGGGACTAAGAAGCTCGCAATGCTTTGCCAACCTCCATTTGTCGCCCATAGACCATTACATGAAGGATGTCGTGGGTGTCCGCTACTATTACAGGTATTGTGATGACATCGTAATGATGTCCACTGACAAGAAAGAACTCTGGAAATGGCGTGACATACTGCATGGCCAAATCTCAAAGCTTGGTCTACACATCAAGCCAAACGAAGCGGTCAGACCGGTTAGTGTCGGACTGGACTATCTGGGCTACGTCCACTACGAAGACTACTCCTTGATACGCAAGCGCACCAAAAAGAAAGCTGCACGTCATCTTGCCAAGGTGAAAAGCCGCAAGCGCAGACAGGAAATCATAGGTTCGTTCAAGGGGATGGCTTGTCATGCTGACTGTAAACATTTATTTTTCAAACTAACAAACAAGCGTATGAAGAAATTTAGTGAACTGGGTATTGCGTATACCCCAGAAGACGGGAAAAAGAGATTCCCGGGCAAGGCAGTCAGACTGAGTGCCATTGTCAACAAGGAAATCGAAATCCATGACTATGAGAAGGATGTCAAGACCTCACAAGGAGAGGGCCGTTACATCGTCAGCTTCAAGGATGCCAAAACAGGAGAATGGGCTAAGTTCTTCACGGCATCCGAGGAAATGAAACAACTGTTGGATAAGGCAAGCGACATTGAGGACAGCTTCCCGTTCTCAACTGTAATTGAGAGTGAAGTCTTTGATGGCAACAAAGTGAAATATCGCTTCACTTAAACGAGACTTTAACGGCAGTTTACTGACTATATAACAAGAGTTGATATGGAGAAGGTATATGGGACCCCAATTCGCCAAGACGGATTGATGAAGGTAGGCCGAACCCGTTGGGATTTGTTCTACGGATTCGGCAAGGATGATGGCAAGGAGATTGGCTGGAACTGGCGTAAGACATTTGACCACCCGCCAACGTTGGATGAAGTGAAGGATACAATTCTCACCCAGATTAATTCAAACGCCCAAAAAGCGATATTGGAAGGCTATGAGTGGAATGGTCATCAAGTCTGGTTGTCTGACGAGAATCAACGTAACTACACGTTGGCATACAGTCTGGTCAAAGATGGCACCATGAAGGCGATGCCTCAGGTGAAGTTTGGTACCGATGACAAGCCTCTTCTGTACACATTCGCAGACGCAGATGAATTGACCTCGTTCACTCTTGGTATGCAGGAGCATATACAAGGGTGTCTTGAGTCAGCCTGGAAGGAGAAGGAAGACATAGACTGGTCTTCGTTCTGTTAACCCCAATAAAAAGCATCCAAACAACAATTTGGATGCTTTTTTATTTCACATTTCGTTTTTGTTCAGAAAAACACATTTCGTTTTTGTAATCCATCACATTTCGTTTTGCCGTGATTATATACCGGCGAAGTCATAAACGCCATACCAGTAAAGGACGACAAATGGAAAATCCGAACTAAAAACAAGAAAGGTAAGATGG
>CAVERK010000135.1:0-5965 GCA_963618035.1 bacterium | reverse complement strand
CTTCGGAACTGCTCCTATTGTAGATCATCTTCTTGATTCAGGAGAATACAACCAGCCCAATTCGACAAAAAAAGACCTGTACCAACAGGCCATCGAAGACTTGAGCAAGGCTGTGGCAGGCTTACAACCGAAATCTGCTATGGATGCAAACAATGTCCGTATTACAAAGGAAGCTGCATCGGCTCTATTGGGAAAAGTATATCTGTTCCGTGGAGATGAGACCGGCAACGCAGACGGAGACTATGCCAAAGCCGTGGAAGCTTTGAAAGTTTGTGCCGAGAGCGACAGTTATCATCTGTATGAAGGCAACTTCGGAGACCTTGGTCATGCTATGTGTGACTATAATGACGAGTATGTGTTGGAGGTTAACAGAACCCTCGACCCTTCAAATCTTTGGGCACTTTACGACGAGGCCTATGTATATTACGCTTGGCGACAACAGTTGATTGATGCTTCAGAACAGAAAGACGACTTTGCTGATCTTTGCAGTGGTTGGGGATTCTTTGCTCCGACTTCATCCATATATGAGGCGTTCGTGCAGGAAGAAGGTGTCAACGGCTATCGTTTGAGCCAGTCAATAATCACGACAGACCAAATGTATGAAAGATTGGGACTGAGACCTATAAGCGGACTCGTTATTCATGGCAACGAGGGTTACTGGACATGGAAACGTCGTGGATGTAAAGAGGATTATCAGCTGCTTTTGGGTCTGCCGCACGCGAACTTCGTATATATGCGTCTTGCGGAAGTCTATCTCTTGCTTGCTGAAGCCGCGATAAAGACCGGCGATTCTGACACGGCTACATTGTACTTGAACAAGGTTCGCTCTCGTGCCAAGTTGGCAAGCAAGACCGCGACGCTGGATGCCATTAAGTTGGAGAGTAGGCTTGAACTATTTCAAGAAGGACAACGTTGGCCTAATCTTGTTCGTTGGGGAGATGCAGCTACAGTACTGAAAGACCACGGGAAGGTAATGATGGGCTATGATGTTGACGCAGGTAAGGCAATCGTTGAATATGAAGATGCCTCATCTCCAGGATTCGTAGCAGGTAAGCATGAGATTCTGCCGCTTCCCGACAGAGCAGTCACGCTCAACGACAACCTGATTCAAAATCAAGGTTATTAATACGGTTATAAACAAAATGTAAATAGAAGAAAAATGAGAACAACGTTTTTATTGCTGTCTGCCGTGGTTGCCACAGTGGTATGCTCCTGTGGAGGAAAGACGCAGACGGAGGAGCAGAATCCTGTCCTGACCATTGAGGGCGGACAGGTGCAGGGAGTAGTCAGTGATTCTTCAGCAGTCGTGGTATACAAGGGCATACCTTATGCCGCCGCTCCCGTAGGGGAAAACCGATGGCGCAGGCCGCAGCCCGTGGAGGCTTGGGACGGCGTGAAGCTCGCAGACAAGTTTGGACCTGCTGCCGTTCAGCGCAGCCAGAATGACACGACAGACCTGTACTACAAGGAGTTCTACTGGCAGGGCGACCCTGTGAGGAGTGAAGACTGTCTGTATCTGAACATCTGGACACCCGCAGGCGCACCGGCACATCCGGACAGGAAGCTGCCTGTCGCCCTCTGGATTCACGGCGGCGGATACGTGCAGGGATATGGCTACGAGGTGACCATGGACGGTGACGCATGGGCGCGTAATGGCGTGATACTGGTCACGTTCAACTACCGCCTCGGCATCATGGGCTACCTGGCTCACCCGCTGTTGTCGGCAGACGACCCCGAACACAAGTCGGGAAACTACGGCACGTACGACCAGATAGCCGCACTGAAATGGGTGAAGAACAACATATCGCAGTTTGGCGGTGACCCTAACAACATCATGATATTCGGGCAGAGCGCGGGCGGCGGCAGTGTCAAGAACCTTGCCGCATCCACGCCGTCGAAGAGACTGATCAGCAAGGCCATCATCCAGAGCTGTGGCGGCATTGATGACATTGTGTTTCCTGGATCGCCCACAACCTTGAAGGACGTGGAGGCTCTCGGAAAAGAAGTCATGGATGCGGCAGGTCTGACAACGCTCGAGCAGCTGAAGTCAGCGTCTGTGGATGAGATCTCGGATGCCGTGAGCAAGTACATGCAGGAGACCAAGAAATATCCGAGCGGCATTCAGGGGCCGTTCTCCGACGGGACGGTGACTGTCCTGGGCTTCCATGATGCGGTCATGAACAACACCATTGCCGACGTTCCCTATATGATAGGGTCGACCACCGGCGACGGTGGCGGAGCCGGCAACAATCCGAGCATCGACCGCTTCTGCCAAGTGCGCGACTCGTTGAGTTCCAAGCCCGTGTATGAATATCTCTTCGCACGTGGACTCCCCGGTCCCGGCAATGTGGGTGCCTATCATTCTTCCGAGCTATGGTTCACCTTCCACACGCTGGGTCGCAGCTGGCGGCCGTTCACGCCTGCCGACTATGAACTTAGCGACCGCATGGTGAAGGCGTGGACGAGTTTTGCCAAATACGGAAATCCTAACGGCGAGACCGGAGGCGAATGGCAGCCGTACACCAAGGAGAACCGTTTCAGGCAGGTCTTCGACATACGTGAAGGCAAGTAGCGGAGTCCGTATTGATTGACGCATCTGTGGATGAACGTCCATGGAACCGATGAATATCAGACGTTTACAATACAGAGAAAATCACAAAGAACATTATATATATATAAGGATTGCGAGTTGCAATGACGAGAGTTAGAAGTTTGATTTTAGCAGGATGCCTGCTGCCGGCAATGGGCATGGCGCAGCAGGTCGTCCCTATTCCCGTGCAGGACACGGAACAGGGAGTGGAAGAAACGGTGGTGCTCAAGGACGGACAACGGATAGTGTCGGGCGTGATGCAGCCGTCGCTCGAGGTCTATCTGCCAAGTGCGGAGAAGAACGTGGGTACGGCGGTGATACTCTGCCCTGGCGGTGCCATGCGCTATCTGTCATGGACCAACGATGTCGAGCGCATGGCCCGCTACCTCAATGAGAGGGGCATAGCGGCCATCGGACTGAAGTATCGCCTGAACAACACCCCAATGCAGCGTGCGGGCGGCATGCCGGAGATGGTGGATGTGACCGGCTTCCAGAAGTTTGCCAAAGCCAATGCCAACCCCCTGCCGAGCGTGGAGGGCGACGCTGCCAATATGCGTGCCGTGGATGACTGCCGTGCGGCGGTGAAGATTGTGCGCGAGCATGCGGCAGAGTGGAACATCAGTCCCGCGAAGGTCGGGGTGCTCGGCTTCTCTGCCGGCGGCGGAGTGGCTGTCGGTGCTGCCATCTGTGCCGGAGAGGGCGAGATGCCCGACTTCCTCGTGACGGTCTACGGACCGTCGCTGATGGACGTGAACGTTCCCGAGAATGCTCCCGACTTGCTGATTATGACGCGGGCCGTACACCCCAATGTCGCTGCAGGCTGTCTCGGGCTCTTCATGGAGTGGAAGAAGGCGGGCAAGAACGCGGAGCTGCACATGTATGGCGACGGTGCCGGCCCGTTTGCACTCGCTGAACGCAAGGGCAACAACACCACAGACACATGGGCAGACGACCTGATGAGCTGGCTGGCGGCACGCGGATTTGCCACGCAGACAGCCAATTACATTCAGGTGGAAGACGGCGGGACAGGACCTTACCGTGCGGTGATAGACCGCAGTGCGGAAGCCCCCGACTACACCCTGTATCATCCGGCCAACATGGGCTATGCCGTGGAGAAGGAAGGCCCTCTGCCGCTTGTGGTGTTTGCCAACGGCGGATGCTCGTTCACGTCGAAGTATTTCGAGAATTTCCTGACCGAGATAGCATCGCATGGCTACATGGTGGCTGCCGTCGGCTCGTTCGACGAGATGAGCGACGACGAGATTGCGAAGTCAGGCATGACAGACACAGAGTATATGGTGCATGCCATTGATGTCATGAGTCAGCTGAACGCTGACCCGAAGAGCTGTTTCTATGGGACGGTGAACATGAATCAGGTGGCTGTGATGGGTCAGTCGTGCGGCGGCGGACAGGCACTGTCGGGTTCTGTAGACCCGAGGGTGACGACCACAATCGCCCTGAACAGCGGCTTCGTGAACCACAAGCCCCCGTTCCCCGTCGAGGAGCCTGGCAGCAAACGCCCCGAGGGCGGCCCTGCAAGAGGCTTCGCAAAGTCGGTCACGGAGGGCGGACTCTATGGCAAGGAGTTCGGCGGAACGGCGACGCAGGCAGACCTCGTGAAGCTCCACGCCCCCGTGGCCTATCTGATTGGAGGTCCAGACGACGTGGCCTACGAGCCGTCGCAGCAGAACTACGACCTGATAAGCCATGTCCCCGTGGTGCGCTGCAACCTGCCCGTGGGTCACGGGGCGACGTATGCAGAGCCTCACGGCGGTGCTTTTGCCACTGTTGCCCTGAAATGGCTCGACTGGCAGACCAAGGGCAAGACAGAGCAGAGCGGCTTCTTCCTCGACGCTGACTATCAGAAGGCCAACTTCCCCGACTGGACAGTGCAGAGCAAGAACTGGAAATGAACAACATCTCAAATCAACACACAACAACATGAAAACATTCAAGACACTGGCTATGGGAGCGTTGCTGATACTCTCCGGAAACATAGCCGCACAGACAGAGAAGACACAGACAGTGGAGAACGGCGGTACAGGCGACTACAAGGCCATTGTGGTCGGCGATGCCTCGTGCCCGAGGTTCACAATCTACAGGCCCCAGGACATGAAGGCCGCCATCAACAAGGAAGGGCGGCTTCCCGTGATACTGTATGCCAACGGCGCATGTGCCAACAACAACCTGGAGATACGCTACTTCCTCAACGAAGTGGCATCGCACGGCTATTTCGCCGTGGCCATCGGTCCCTACGATGAGGAGGATTTCTTCCTGCACTGGGAAGAGGTGATGAGCTACATGTACCCGAGAGACAAGGACGTTGTACTGGCCAACGGCAAGGCTCTTAAACGTCTCACGCCGGAGGAAGCACAGGCACGCATGGAGCAGAGGAAGAAGGCAGCCGAGGAAGCTCAGAAGAAGAACAGTAAGAAGTCAAAGAAGGAGCTTGCTGCGGAGGAAGAGGCGGCACGTGCCAACAGGACGTATGGGAAGATGCTGCTTGAGGTGCTCGACTGGCTGACCGACCAGAATGCCGACCCCAATTCAGAGTATTACCATTGCCTGAACCTCGACAAGGTGGCGGCGATGGGACAGTCGTGCGGCGGTGCGCAGACGCTGGCAGTAGCCCACGACCCGAGAATCAAGACCTGCGTAATCCTGAACTCCGGCATCGGGGACATGGAGATGCAAGGTGTCAGCTCAAAGGCTTTGGAGAGCCTGCACACCCCCATGTTCTATCTGATTGGCGGAAGCGATGACGTTGCGTTTACGAACGCGCAGAAGGACTACGACAGGATTCACGATGTGCCGGTCTGCATGATCAACACCATTGACGGCCATGAAGGGACCTACTATGAGGCACACGGAGGCGACTACGCCATTGCCGTGACGAAGTGGATGGACTGGCAGCTCAAAGGCAAAGTGGGACAGGCAGCTCTGTTCCTTGATTCCGAGTACGTCGGAAAGTTCTTCCCGAAGTGGACGATGGTGAACAAGAACTTCTGAAGACGCACACAGACAACAACGGCAGGGGGCATACGCACGGTGACAGGCGTATGTCCCCTGCCCTGGTCCTGCCCCTGTCAGTGCAGGATCTTGAACTATTGCTGTCCGCTAAAACTCAAAGAGCAAGGAATTTTGTGTCCGCAGTGCCGATAAACAGGCATTGCGAATTGTATTCCTGAAAAGTAAGCCCCACTTAAACTAATATTAAGACCATTTTAGCGGACAGCAATATTTCTTTATGCTATAATACCGATACACGGAGGTAAGCGAAGCCACAGCCGAGGAGTATCAGAAGGAGTACGACGAAGCCATGCAGGCGGAGCAGGAGGCGGAGCAGATGCCAATGGATATTGAGGACGAAAACCC
>CAVERK010000134.1:0-6034 GCA_963618035.1 bacterium | reverse complement strand
ACTAATTCCGTGTTTGGGCGGTCAGACACCCTAACGATGGGCATTCTAAGGGTCTAAGGATGGGCATTCATAGCACCTATGGATGCCCATTTAAAGAACCTAAGGATGGGCATCCTTGCACCCCAACGATGGGCATCGTTGGAGGAAGCCCATCCTGCTCAGGAAACACAGAAGCGGGGACAGGGGAAAAAACGGAGGGGCAAAGTGTTGGCGGTGTTGTGCATAACACTTACTTTTGTGCAGTAACTGCTGTGCCGTGGCATGGCGGTGGAACAAACAAAAGGAATACTGAAGATGAATAGAGTTGAAATACGCGACCGTCTTTTTCCGGACTGTCCCGTGCGTAATGTGCTGTCGCGCATCGGCGACAAGTGGTCCATGCTGGTGCTCTTCACACTGTATCATTGCGGATGCCTGAGGTTCAAGGAGCTGCAGCGCAGTGTCCCCGACATATCGCAGAAGATGCTGGCGGCGACGCTGAAGATGCTCGAGGCCGACGGCCTGGTGCTGCGCAAGGCATATCCCGAGGTGCCGCCGAGGGTGGAATACACGCTGTCGGACAAGGGGCGCAGCCTGCTGCCGCTGATAGACAACCTGCTGGACTGGGCAATCAGCAACTTCGACGACATCCTGGAATCGCGCCGCAAGTTCCTGATGAAGGACTGACGGGATGCGGACGCACACCGTGCGCAAGCAAACACATACGTACATACACACACATATCTGACTGAATGAAGGAATTCGTTATATCTGAAGCAAAAGCCGAAACGGCGGTGCTTGTGGGCTTGACGACAAACCGCCAGAACGAGGCCAAGACCAAGGAATATCTTGACGAGCTGGCGTTCCTGGCCGAGACAGCAGGAGCCGTGGTCGTGAAACGCTTCACGCAGAGACTGCCGCAGGCCAACTCCGTGACCTACGTCGGCGAGGGCAAGCTGCAGGAGATAAAGGAATATATAAGAATGGAGGAGGATGCCGAGCGCGAGGTCGGCATGGCGATATTCGACGATGAGCTGTCGGCAAAGCAGATACGCAACATCGAGAAGGAGCTGGGCATAAAGATTCTGGACCGCACGTCGCTGATCCTCGACATCTTTGCCATGAGGGCACGCACGTCGAGTGCCAAGACGCAGGTCGAACTGGCACAGTACAAGTATATGCTGCCACGGCTGCAACGGCTGTGGACACACCTCGAGCGACAGGGCGGCGGCTCGGGTGCCGGCGGCGGAAAAGGCAGTGTGGGACTGCGTGGCCCTGGCGAGACACAGCTGGAGATGGACCGCCGCATCATACTGAACCGCATGTCGCTGCTGAAGCAGCGGCTTGCCGACATTGACCGGCAGATGTCCACGCAGCGCAAGAACCGAGGGCGGCTGATACGCGTGGCACTGGTGGGATATACCAACGTGGGGAAGTCCACGCTGATGACGCTGCTCAGCAAGAGCGATGTCTTTGCCGAGAACAAGCTGTTTGCCACGCTCGACACGACCGTGCGCAAGGTGGTGATAGACAACCTGCCGTTCCTGCTGTGCGACACCGTCGGCTTCATACGCAAGCTGCCGACCGACCTCGTGGACTCGTTCAAGTCCACGCTGGACGAAGTGCGCGAGGCAGACCTGCTGCTCCACGTGGTGGACATCAGCCATCCCGACTTCGAGGAACAGATAGACGTGGTCAACCGCACGCTGGCCGACATCGATGCCGCCGGCAAGCCCACGATGCTGGTGTTCAACAAGATCGATGCCTACCACTTCGTCCGGAAAGACCCCGACGACCTGACGCCGCGCACGCGGGAGAACATACCGCTCGACGAGCTGATGCACACGTGGATGGCGAAGATGGAGGACAACTGCATCTTCATCTCGGCACTGGACAGGCAGAACATCGACGAACTGCGCGACGAGATGTACAGGAAGGTGCGCCAGCTGCACGTCCAGAAATATCCGTACAATGACTTTTTATACCCACAGACAGAGGATGAAGACGATGGAATACAGGAATCTGACAACTGACGAGATAGGGACGCTGACGGCGGCAGGCTGCTCCGCCGCATCATGGGACGACGTGACGGTGGCTGCCGGAGGCTTTGATGCCGGCCGCCTGCACCACGTGCGTTTCTCCGGCAAGGTTGAGATCGGTGTCCTGGCAGGTGCTTTCATCATGCCTGGGGGGATGAGGCAGGAGGCAGGACTGAGCAACGTAGCCCTCCACAACGTCACCATAGGCAACAACTGCTATATAAATAATGTACACAACTACATCGCCAACTACACCATCGGCGACGGGACATACATAGAGAACGTCGATGCCATACTGGTCGGGGGCCGCTCCACCTTCGGCAACGGCGTGGAGGTGTCCGTGCTCAACGAGACCGGAGGGCGCGAGGTGATGATGACCGACAAGCTGTCGGCACAGATGGCATACTTCATGGCTCTCTACCGCCACCGTCCGGCACTCATTGCGCGACTGCGGGAGATAGCCGTCTACTACACCGACAAGCACGCTTCGTCCGTGGGCAGCATTGGCTGCGGGGTGAAGATCCTGAATGCGGGGCTGATAGAGAACGTCCGCATCGGCGACTGCTGCACGGTCGTAGGAGCCAGCCGCCTGCGCAACGGCAGCATAAACAGCAACGAGGCTGCACCGGTGCACATAGGATACAACGTGATGTGCGACGACTTCATCGTCTCCAGCGGCTCGGAGCTTGACGGCGGCACCACGCTGGCGCGCTGCTTCGTGGGGCAGGCGTGCAAGCTGGAGAACGGATATTCGGCATCGGACTCCCTGTTCTTCAGCAACTGTCAGGAAGCCAACGGCGAGGCCTGCGCCATCTTTGCAGGGCCGTTCACCGTGACACACCACCGCTCGACGCTGCTCATCGCCGGAATGTTCTCGTTCATGAACGCCGGCTCAGGCTCCAACCAGAGCAACCACATGTATAAGCTCGGCCCTATCCACCAGGGGACACTGGAGCGCGGAGCAAAGACAACGTCGGACTCCTACATACTGTGGCCCTCGCGTGTGGGGGCTTTCTCGCTGGTCATGGGCAGGCACGTGACGCACTCCGACACCTCCAACCTGCCGTTCTCATACCTCATAGAGCAGAACAACACCACATACCTGGCTCCTGGCGTGAACCTGCGCAGCGTGGGCACCATACGCGACGCACAGAAATGGCCGAAGCGCGACCGCCGCACCGACACCAACAAGCTGGACTGCATAAACTATAACCTGCTCAGCCCCTACACCATACAGAAGATGATGAAGGGACGCGAGATACTGCAGAACCTGCGCAAGGCATCGGGCGAGCTGTCGGACATCTATTCGTTCCACAGCACCAAGATACGCAACTCGGCACTTGTCAACGGCATCCGCTACTACGAGATAGGCATAAACAAGTTCCTCGGCAACTCGCTCATAAACCGCCTGCAGGGCAGGGACTTCAAGAGCGACGACGAGATCCGTGCACGCCTGCTGCCCGACACCACGACAGGACACGGCGAGTGGGTGGACATGTCGGGGCTGATTGCTCCGAAGAGCGAGGTGGAACGGCTGATGGATGCCATCGAAGACGGCAGCGTGAACCGCCTGAAACAGATAAACGCAGCCTTCTCCGAGATGCACGGCAACTACTACACCTATGAATGGACATGGGCATACGAGAAGCTCGGGGAGTTCTACGGCAAGAACCCGCAGGACATGACGGCACAGGACATCATCGACATCGTGGAGAAGTGGAAGGAGGCGGTCATCGGCCTCGACCGCATGGTCTACGACGATGCCAAGAAGGAGTTTTCGCTCTCCGCCATGACGGGCTTCGGCGCCGACGGCACACGCGAGGAGAAGGAGATGGACTTCGAGCAGGTGAGGGGAGACTTCGAGAACAATCCCTTTGTCACCGCCGTGCTCCAGCACATCGAGACGAAGACGGCACTCGGCGACGAGCTTATAGGCCGCATGCGCAAATTGCTGTGACGAAAGCGACAGCGGTTAACGCCCTTTTCACTACTTTTGCACGTCTGAACAAGAGAAGAACCTAAAAAATACAGTAATTATGGCAACAACACCTCCGTTTCACTATCAGCCCATGTTCGAGCTGGGCGAAGACAAAACCGAGTACTATCTGCTTACGAAAGACCACGTGTCGGTAGGCGAATTTGAGGGCAAGCCTGTCCTGAAGGTCGAGAAGGAAGGACTTACGGCACTGGCACGGCAGGCCTTCCACGACGTGTCGTTCATGCTGCGCCGCTCGCACAACCTGCAGGTGGCAAAGATACTGGGCGACCCCGAGGCGAGCGAGAACGACAAGTATGTGGCACTGACGTTCCTGCGCAATGCCGAAGTGGCCTGCAAGGGCCAGCTGCCGCTGTGCCAGGACACCGGCACGGCAATCATCCACGGCGAGAAAGGCCAGCAGGTGTGGACGGGCTTCTGCGACGAAGAGGCTCTGTCGCGCGGTGTCTATGAGACGTACACCGAAGACAACCTGCGCTACTCGCAGAACGCGCCGCTGAACATGTATGACGAGGTGAACACCAAGTGCAACCTGCCGGCGCAGATCGACCTTGAGGCCACCGAGGGCATGGAATACCGCTTCCTGTGCGTCACCAAGGGCGGTGGCTCGGCAAACAAGACGTACCTCTACCAGGAGACGAAGGCGCGCATACAGAACCCTGGCACACTCATCCCGTTCCTCGTGGACAAGATGAAGAGCCTCGGCACAGCTGCCTGCCCGCCCTACCACATAGCGTTCGTCATCGGCGGCACGTCGGCAGAGAAGAACCTGCTGACCGTGAAGCTCGCCTCGACACACTACTATGACGAGCTGCCCACCTCGGGCAACGAGTACGGCCGTGCGTTCCGCGACGTCGAGCTGGAAGAGAAACTGCTGGAGGAAGCACACAAGATTGGTCTCGGCGCACAGTTCGGAGGCAAGTACATGGCACACGACGTGCGCGTCATCCGCCTGCCGCGCCACGGCGCATCCTGCCCCATAGGCCTGGGCGTGTCCTGCTCTGCCGACCGCAACATCAAGGCCAAGATCAACAAGGACGGCATCTGGATCGAGAAGATGGACAGCAACCCGACGGAGCTTATCCCCGAAGAGCTGCGCAATGCTGGCGAGGGCAATGCCGTGAAGATAGACCTGAACCAGCCCATACGTGAGGTCTGCAAGATACTGTCGCAGTATCCCGTCTCGACACGCGTGTCGCTCAACGGCACCATCATCGTGGCACGCGACATCGCGCATGCCAAGCTGAAGGCACGTCTGGATGCGGGCGAAGACCTGCCGGCATACTTCAAGGACCATCCCATCCTCTATGCCGGACCGGCAAAGACCCCCAAGGGCATGCCCTGCGGCTCCATGGGACCGACCACGGCAAACCGCATGGACCCCTACGTCGACGAGTTCCAGGACCACGGCGGCAGCCTGATAATGATTGCCAAGGGCAACCGCACGGAGGTGGTGACAGAGGCTTGCAAGAAGCACGGCGGCTTCTATCTCGGCTCCATCGGCGGACCGGCAGCCGTGCTGTCGCAGAACAGCATCAAGAGCATCGAGTGCGTGGAGTACCCCGAGCTTGGCATGGAAGCCATCTGGAAGATAGAGGTGGAGGACTTCCCCGCCTTCATCCTCGTGGACGACAAGGGCAATGACTTCTTCAAGCAGCTGAAGCCCCGCTGCCCCATGTGCAAGTAAGTCTGCATAGTATAACAACTCAGGAAAGAGGTTGTGCCGCGACAGCGGTGCAGCCTCTTTCCGTATATACCCGCCTCCGCGCTGTCAAATCAGGTTACGCGCGTCGTTTGTGAGATTTACGCGCGTAACTTGGAAGATTTACGCGCGTAACTTGGAAGATTTACGCGCGTAGATTAGATAGTTTACGCGCGTAGATTGAGACAATGATGCGCATGAATTGCTCGAATGATGCGCATGAATTGCTCGAATGATGCGTATGAATTGCTCGAATGATGCGCATGATTTGTTCGAATGATACGTATGATTTGTTCGAATGATACGTATGAATGGTTC
>CAVERK010000133.1:0-6048 GCA_963618035.1 bacterium | reverse complement strand
TCATAGTTTGGTTCAGCTGCAAGTGTACGGACAACATTTTTTATATGCAAGCACCTGCTGCGAGTTTTTTGACGAAAATATATTTTCTCCCTATTGTATGCCGCCTTAGACTATACCAATCATACGGGAACCACACTCCTTGATACTACGCATTTTTATTGCTGTCCGCTAAACGTTTCAGACCGATATAAGATCTTAAACGTCCTGTGGTGTGTATTGGATGATGAGAATGTCGGGTTACGGCTTCTTGCGTGCAGCCCGTATCTTGTGTGCTGTCGTGCGTGCCGTCGTGCTGACCGAGCTTCCGCTATAGGAATAGGCACTGTTGTTGTCGGTCGCCGTGGAGCTCCAGTAAGTACCTGACAAGGGATAAGTCTCATCCGTCATGCCGCTCTGTTCGTCTTTTGCGGGCAGGTACCACTTGATGTCGCTCCCTGCAATCTCGAGCGTTCCGTCAGCCGCTTTGTGGAATTTGTTCTTCATGACTGCCATCCTTACGGCATAGTTGGAGGCACTCTGGAAATCTCCGCCGGAGGATGTCAGAGTAAATCTATAAGTAACTAAAAAACGCCTGTATCCAACATCCCCAACTGCCGTTTCCAAAGCGATAGCGTCTTGGAAACCTTCTTTATCGGGGTTGAAAAACAACTCTTTGGTATTAGCCAAACCGTCATTCGTGCTTTTCCCAAGATTGAAGGCCTTCTTGTAGTCTATAACAGCGGTGGTCGTGTTTGAAGACGAAGTTCTTGTTACGGTATAATAGCCCGCATTACTATCGTTATGAAGTGCATTTGCCGCACGATAAAGGCCTTCATAAGCCCAGGATACCGACTCCGAATAACTGAACGTAGCCACCCTGTCACAGCTGAACCCGAAAGGATAGCTGCCTCCACTATTTTCCTCGATGCGCTCATAGCCCACGCCCGAGCTGTTCCAGCTGGGGCAGAGTTGTTGCACCTTGGCAGTGATCGTACTGGTGGCCACACCGTCAATCACCGGCTTCAGCCGGAACTCGATGTCACGGGCGGCATCCGTCACATTCTCCGTGACATAGACATGGTATGTGAAGTCACCAATACCCGTACCGATGGCCGTAGCGTCCCCCTTGTCCTCGTCTATCCAGTAGCCCTGCTCCTGCAGTGAGGTCTTTGTCGTGGTGAAGAATACGTCAGACGGCATGTTGGAGGTCAGCTCCCATTTGCCCGTATACATCTTCACGTGCACGGTCACAGGGAACGTGATGTAGTGCGCATCCTGACTTGTTGCCGGCACCTCGATATCCAGTTCGGGAGTGATGGAAAGCTTGTAGATCATGGGGATGCCCATCTTCCATTCGCCGCCGGCTATCGAGGCTTCCAGCCGGTAGGTCTCTTTCGTGACCTGGCTTTCAAACTCCACAATCATCTTTGCACCGGCGGACAACACCTGAGGCAACATCATGAACGTGCCCTCAACAGTGGTCACGCCCGTGCCGCCGGTCTCGTTTCCGGTGGTGGACATATTCAGCACTTGCGAGAAATCGGCTGTGCTGTCATCCAGAGCCCAGGCTTCGGACTTCATGTCGTACGAACCCTTGTACCGTACGCCCGCCAGAGTCACGCTCTTGATGATGCCGGGCTGCATCTGACTGCCGACCTCGATGCTCACGGCGGTACATATATGCTTGAACGCGAGCGGCACCGCACTGTCGTTGTCGCCGCCAATGTCGCCCGTCGCAGCCACCATGATGTCTTTCTGCCCGGTCGCAGCGGCAGGGACTTCATATCCGAGTGCCGTGCTTGCGGATGTCGATGGCACGGAACTGAACCCTGCGTCGGCAGGTGCCCACGCATAGAATTTGAGCGAGTGCTCCGCCCCAGGCCAATAGTATGTCCTTACAGTGTTCCAGATGCCGCTTCCGCCATTCATGGCATCCTCGTCCATGAAGAGCCGACCGGCAAGAGTGCCGTTTGTCGTCCTGTAGGCCAGCACATGGAAAGCGTCATAGAAATTGCTTTCCGTAACGGGAGTTCCGCGTGTCGAGACCATGTCTCCGTCGTAGGACACGCCGAAGCAGACCTTGTCGGTGGTCTTCTCCCATGCGTCGGTGTCGAAGACATTGTCATTGTCGCACGAGAGCAACAGCGTGATGCACGACAGCACAACAGCCATCATGCCGCCTGCCGCAAATCTCCTGCTCCTGTCACGTCCTTCCATTGTGCTCTGTATGATTTTTGTTTTTTGCCCGAACCACTGCGGGCGTTAAGTGGGTGTAAGGGTAACGTTCAACCCCTTACACCCTGTAGCCGACCGGCTCACGCCCTAAGAGCCGACGGCTGTTCTATGATATGAATTGTTTTTAGTTTACGGTTATGCTTCCGGTGCTGGGTGTGGTCGTAAAATCGCCCCAGCCAGAAACAGTCACAGTGAAGTTGATAGGCTGCAGACCCAATTCTGCGATGAAATTATAGCTCTTGCCACTTTCCATTGCCACTGAAGAGATGGTCGCCGTGCGGCCAATTTCGGTGATTACACCCTCCTGATCCAACTTGAACTTGAAGGCCACGTTATATGAAGTTGTATTGTCTGTCGGAATGAGATACATGTGCTCCGTCTCACCCGTATTGTTTGGTTCAATATCCGTTAAATCTTTAGTCGCATCAGAAACAGAAGCAAAACTGACCTCAAGATTATTATTCGTTGCCATCCATGCAGCAGATGAATTGGGAGTGACTGTACCGTTCGTATATGCATTGGTAATTTTCACGTCTGATATAGTAATCTTGGCATTGGAGGAAGCATCAAGACTATTTTTGAACGTGAATTTCACGCGTGAGAGCAGATGCTCGAACGTGAAGTCCACTTCTCCCTGTGTAGGAAGTGTCGTGTATGTGTACGAACTGAGGTCTCTGGTAACAGGCTTCGCATACACAACATCCGTCGTAGCATCGTTCACGAACGTAACCGTACCGCCGCCCTTGGCCGCTGCGAAAGTAACACCACTCGTTCCACTTTTGGGCGCAATGGCCTCGAAAGTATAGGAGTACCCCGGCTCCCAGTACTTCAGAGGGGAATAAGTCCAATTACCCGATGCGTTTTTAGTCACCTCCTGCCCTGTGAAGATCGGGGTATCAGCAGCGGCTTTAGTACGCCAACCATACACCCAAATTTTGTCGATGTTGGCGGTAGTGACATCTGTGACAGCTCTTGTACTCTTGTCCACGAAAGAAGAGAAACCTATGGCCTTCTGCTGTGCCATCTCCACGGTCTCGTCGTCGCTGCAGCCGGTGAAAACAACAGCCGCAACGCACCCTAAGAATAATAAAGTCTTTTTCATTATTATAGAATTTTGATGAATGTAAATTTTTACGTTAGTCCAGAATGTATTTCAAAACTTAATGTCTATATCTTCATACTCGCCCCAGTCGTCTATCTTGACATCAAAGCCGGAGCCTCCTCCCTTCCCGTCATCATCGGAGACCTCTATTCTGCGTACCACGATGACTCCGCCTTGCGGCTGCGCCGTCACCTGATCGGTCACGTCGAAATCGAACGATTTGACTTTCCCGTTTCTAAGCCTCACTTCCAAATTCAGAGCGTACTTGCGTTCCGACCTCGTCTGGTAGTGCTCGTTCGGGAAGTCCGGCACACCGAAAGAGTTCACCAGAGCCTGTGCTCCGAAACTCTGCATGGTGCAGTCGTAGAGTATGGTGGCAGATTCGTCGGACGTGTGTCCGCTGTTGAGCCACACATACTCGGCCATACCCGCAAGTGCACCGCGTGCCAACGCCACATATTCCAGTCCGTGGCTGAACTCATAGCGCACCAGGTATGTGAACACCAGCGGGTGCATCGTCACAGGGAGCACGGTGGTCTCTGTCGTACGT
Source organism: bacterium (assembly GCA_963618035.1). GTDB lineage: Bacteria > Bacteroidota > Bacteroidia > Bacteroidales > Bacteroidaceae > Bacteroides. The sequence goes on along the minus strand of CAVERK010000133.1, from coordinate 2,182 downwards.
TCCACCATGAGCGATTCCACGTAGCTGCCATAAAGCACATCGGGCGGATTCACCGTCTTCTCTTGACTGTCCATATAGGGACTTCCAAGATATGAAGAGCGCGTCCGTGTGCGCGTCGTGGCTTTGGCAGAGGCGAAAGAGTTCATCTCGTCGAACACGATATACTCGGTATCGTTGTTGTAGAACAGCACTGAATGTTCTCCCTGCCGCATATACACGGTCTCGCCCTCCGGTGCGATGTTGTTGATGTCGCAAGAGCCGTCGGCGTTGTAGACCTGCACCCGAAGTCCGTCGGGGGTCACGGGACGCAGGGCATCATACTCCATGCCGAACGTTTCCGCCCACGCGAGGTCACTCTTCCAGTCAATACCGCCATTGTGTGTATATTGCCACTCCTTCTCGTACACGGCCTCTACGCGCACGTCCGATGTCGGCGCATGTTCGTCATGGTCGAGACACAGTTCCTTGTTTTCACACGAAGAGAATGGTGCTGACATGACCGTAAACCACAGGGCGCTCCTGAATGCCTTAAAAATCTTTCCCGTTTCTCCACACCCCCTTCTCATTCATTATGTCTACCCCATCCGAGCATCCAGACCAAAGAGACCTCAGCCTTGGTAGGGCCGAACCATTGGCGATTCTTTGTTGCCTGCCACACGTAATGTCCGTCAACAGGGATGTACTCGTAGTATCTTCCGCCCCAGTACCCCACGCCAATCGCGAAGTCGATGTTCAGCCGGCGTGCAATGGGAAGCGAATATCCGTATTCCACGCCTGCGGCGTAGTTAAGCCCGTCCCATAGCGTACCGCCGGGCTTTCCACCCATATAGCCCTTGACTCCCCACTCGAAGTCATAGGCGAAAATCTGGCCGTAAAGTCCCGCATGATGTCCTGTGAGCGGCTTCTCCTTTGCCTTGCGGCCGAACCATCTGCGCACGGCGATGTCACCGCCATAGATGCGCCAGTAACGGTGACGGCTGTTCATGTCCCACCAGCCATAGACCCAGCCGGCGGCGAAGCTCCAGTCCCTGCCACGCCAGTCCTTGCCAAGATAGAACTCTGCACTCACGTTAGGCACCGCCAATACATCATAGAGCATATTTGTCTTCACGGACATACGGAAAGACCTCTCTACGGCATCTGTCACTTTGGATGCCGATTGTCCCCGTACAACATTGCACCCGAGGGACAAAACCATGAGTAAGAATGTACACTTGTTCATAGGTCCCATTTCTGATCGGTAGATTTCTATGAAAGAAATCAACCCCTCACATAATGCGTTGTATATGGGCAAGTTACCTCTGTGTAATGTCTGACAATCACGATATTACTCTACCCGCAGATAGCGAGGCCGACTTGTATGGATGCCGGCTCCGCTGATATGTATTCGTTAATTATCTTCAATTTAATGTTTGTTAACTATATTGTAAGGCTGTCGATTTTGGTCGCAGTAATAGTATTCATACCTTCGCAACCTGTTTCAGTGTAGATTTCTTTCATAGAAATCACTTGCTCAGTGTAGAAATAATCCCCCGATTGACCATATCCACTTCGTCGTTCTCCAACGCAGCCAGATAGATTTGTGTCGTCTTTTCGGAGGTGTGCCCCAATCCTTAGGGTGTTCAAAATTGATTTCTACACGAGACATAAAATAGTATGGATGCAGGTGTGTCAAGTGGTCTGGTATTTAACATTTCGGGCTGTGAAATAACGGGTTAAGCTCTTGCGCAGCTCGCTGGCATTTAGTACCTTTATAGGGTAATTACAACTATAGATACCGGTAGAAGCCATGACAAAAGAACACCCTACTCGAGAGGTACACACGCCACAGGACATGGCTCTTCCACAGTAATTTTCTACTGGCCCAAAACCACAACTACAACACACTGATAATCAATGCTCCCATGGTTGAACGTCCACAGTTCTGTGGCTGAACGTCCACAGCTCTATGAATGAACGTCCATAGATGCTATGAATGAACGTCCATAGATGCTATGGTTGAACGTCCATGGAAACGCTGATTTTCAATGTGTCTGAAACGTTTAGCTGACAGCAAATCACTTGGGATGCTGCGCGAAGCACCCGTCCAGCTGGTCCTTGTAACGCACCAGCACCTCCTTGAACTTTTCTTTGGCCTTCTGCACATCCACACAGGGCATCTCTCCACCCGAAGCATTCTTGT
>CAVERK010000132.1:0-6073 GCA_963618035.1 bacterium | reverse complement strand
GGCATCGGTGATTGGGCGTTACAGATCCTTGCATGCCAGGATGTCGGCGGCGAACTCCGCTGTGGCCTCTTCCGTCGTTGCCCATGAGGTGACGAAGCGCACGGCGGCATGGCTGTCGTCGACGCGCTCCCACGTTTCGAACACGTACTTTTTCCGTAGTTCCGCTATCTGCCTGTCGCTGAGTATCGGGAATATCTGGTTTGTGGGCGTGGAGACGAGCAGGCGGTATCCGCCGTCGTTCAGTGCACGGCGCAGGCGGTCGGCCTGACGGTTGGCGTGTGCCGCCAGCCGGAAGTACAGGTCGTCACGCAGCAGCTCGCTGAACTGCAGTCCGAGCAGCCACCCCTTGGCCAGCAATGCTCCGTGCTCCTTGCGCATGTAGTCGAAGTCGGGACACAGTGCGGGGTCGTTGAAGACGATGGCTTCGCCCATCAGCGCACCGTTCTTGGTGCCGCCGATATAGAACACGTCGGTCAGACACGCCAGGTCGTGCAGCGTCAGGTCATTGCCCTGTGCCGTCAGTGCACTGCCGAGGCGTGCGCCGTCCACGTAGAGCAGCAGCCCGTGTCCCTTGCAGAAGGTGTGCAGGGCTTCAAGCTCTGCCTTGGTATAGATGGTTCCTATTTCCGTGGGGTCTGATATGTAGACCATGGCGGGCTTCAGCACGTGCGGACGCATGGTGTACTGCTCCAGTGCGTGGCTGATGTCTTCGGGGCGCAGCTTGCCGTCACGGCCTCCGGCGGTTATCACGCGGTGTCCCGTGGCTTCGATGGCTCCCGTCTCGTGCGACCAGATGTGTCCGCCGTCGGCACAGATGACACCCTCGTGCGGGCGCAGCAGTGAGGAGATGACGGTCATGTTGGCCTGTGTCCCGCCAATGACGAAGTAGACCGCCGCCTGCGGATTGCCCGTCTTCTGCCTGATGATGTCTATGGCTTCGTGTGTGATGCTGTCTTCCCCGTAGCCAGGGTGCTGTGTGAGGTTGACCTCCGCGAGCCGCTTCAAGATGCTTGGGTGTGCCCCTTCCGAATAGTCGCACGTAAAGCTGTGCATGGTTATGCTTTCCATAATTAAGTCGTGATGTCAAGGTTTTCGTTTCGACGCGCAAATGTAGACAAAAGAACGACACGCCGCATCCGAAGCATAGGCTTTTAATTCTTACCTTTGCACGGATGGACGGCCGTTCACAGGCATGACGGGACGGCGACGGACAGCATAAGGGAGGAACAAGATATGTCAGTGAAGGAAGAAATGGAAGAGTTGCGGCAGACGCTGCACAGGCACAACTATAACTACTATGTGCTCAATGCCCCTGTCATCAGCGACAAGGAGTTTGACGACATGATGCACCGCCTCCAGCTCTTGGAGAAGGAGCATCCGGAGTTCAGCGACCCCGCATCGCCCACCATGCGTGTCGGCAGCGACCTCAGCAAGGACTTCCGTCAGGTGGCTCACAGGTATCCGATGCTCTCGCTGGGGAACACCTACAGCGAAGCCGACGTGACGGAGTTCTACAACCGCGTGCAGGAGCTGCTGCAGGGCGAGGACTTCGAGATTTGCTGTGAGCTGAAGTTCGACGGCACATCGATTTCCCTGACCTACGAGGACGGGCGGCTGGTGCGTGCAGTCACACGCGGCGACGGGGAGAAGGGCGACGACGTGACCGACAACGTGAAGACCATCCGCAGCATACCGCTGGTGCTGCACGGTGACTACCTGCCGGAGTTCGAGATACGCGGCGAGATACTGATGCCGTGGGACGTGTTCGAGCAGCTGAACCGTGAGCGCGAGGCGCGTGAGGAGCCCCTGTTTGCCAATCCGCGCAATGCTGCCTCCGGCACGCTGAAGTCGCAGAGTTCGGCACTGGTGGCCTCACGCCATCTCGATGCGTACCTCTATTATCTGCTCGGCGACAACCTGCCGACGGACGGACACTATGAGAACATGCAGGTGGCAGCGGGGTGGGGCTTCAAGATTTCGAAGGACATGCGCAAGGTCAGGACGCTACAGGAGATGTTCGACTACATCAAATATTGGGACACCGCCCGCAAGACCCTCCCTGTCGCCACCGACGGCATCGTGTTCAAGGTCAACAGCCTGCGGCAGCAGCGCAACCTCGGATATACTGCCAAGTCACCGCGCTGGGCCATTGCCTACAAGTTCCAGGCCGAGCGTGCGCTGACACGTCTGAACAAGGTGACCTATCAGGTGGGGCGCACGGGAGTGATAACGCCCGTGGCCAATCTCGACCCTGTGCAGCTCTCCGGCACCATTGTGAAGCGTGCCTCGCTCCATAATGCGGACATCATCGCCTCGCTCGACCTGCACATCGGCGACATGGTCTATGTGGAGAAGGGCGGTGAGATAATACCCAAGATAACGGGCGTGGACAAGTCGGCACGCGGCCTGCTGCTGGGCGACAGGGTGGGGTTCATCGGGCGTTGTCCCGAGTGCGGCACTCCGCTCGTGCGCTACGAGGGCGAGGCAGCCCACTACTGTCCGAACGACTCAGGCTGTCCGCCGCAGATAAAGGGACGCATCGAGCACTTCATCAGCCGCAAGGCAATGAACATCGACGGACTGGGACCGGAGACCGTCGACCTCTTCTTCCAACGCGGTCTGATCCGCGATGTTGCCGACCTCTACTCACTGCGAGCCATCGACATACGGGGACTGGAACGCATGGGCGACAAGATGGCACTGAGGATAGTCCACGGCATTGCCGACAGCCGCAGCGTGCCTTTCGAGCGTGTGCTCTTCGCCCTCGGCATCAGGTTCGTGGGCGAGACGGCAGCCAAGAAGCTGGCGCGTGCCTTCGGAAGCATAGATGCCATAGCGGCAGCCACGACGGAGCAGCTCGAGGACGTAGACGAGATAGGGGAGAAGATTGCGCAGAGCGTCATCGCCTACTTCGCACAGCCGCACAACCGTGACATAGTGGAGCGTCTGCGCCACGCCGGACTGCAGATGGCGGTCGGACGGGAAGAAGAGGAGGGACGCACGGACAAGCTCGCCGGACAGACCATCGTCATCAGCGGTGTCTTCAGCCATCACTCGCGCGACGAATACAAGGACATCATCGAGCGCAACGGCGGCAAGAACACGGGCAGCATATCGTCGAAGACCGGCTTCATACTGGCAGGCGACAACATGGGGCCTGCCAAGCTGGAAAAGGCACAGAAGCTCGGCATCCGGATAGTTTCAGAAGATGAGTTCCTCGACATGATTCGGTAGAATAATGCACACTCAGGCTAAAAACAACTGATACTTTGCTACGGACAGATTATAATTACTAACTTTACCGCGCCAAGCACGAACGCTTGCAGCCATATATATATGATACACACGAAATTGAAAGGCATGGGAGTGGCACTCATCACTCCGTTCCGGCAAGATGGGAGCGTGGACTTCAACGCCTTGTTGCGCATGGTCGACTACCTTCTTCAGAACAACACCGACTTCCTTTGCGTGCTCGGCACCTCGGCAGAGACCCCGACGCTGACCGATGACGAGAAACGCCGCATTAAGGAGACCGTGGTCGAGCGTGTCGCCGGACGTGTGCCAATCGTTCTCGGTGTGGGCGGCAACGACACACGCGCCGTCTGCGACGCGCTGAAGAACGACGACTATACAGGCATCGATGCCATACTGTCTGTCGTACCATATTATAACAAGCCGTCGCAGGAGGGCATCTACCAGCACTATCATGCCATTGTCGACTCCACGGAACTGCCGATTGTGCTCTACAACGTGCCAGGACGCACGGGTACAAACATGACCGCCGAGACCACACTGCGCATAGCACGCGACTTCAAGAGCGTCATTGCCGTGAAAGAGGCATCGGGCAACATCACGCAGATGGACGACATCATCAAGAACCGCCCCGAGGGCTTCAACGTCATATCGGGCGACGACGGCATCACCTTCCCCCTGATAACGCTCGGTGCTGTCGGTGTCATCTCCGTCATAGGAAACGCCTTTCCGCGCGAGTTCAGCCGCATGGTGCGCCTCGCCCTTAACGGGGACTATGCCAACGCGCTCGCCATCCACCACAAGTTCGCCGAGCTGTTCAAGCTCCTGTTCGTCGACGGCAATCCCGCCGGTGTCAAGGCCATGCTCAACGTGATGGGCATGATCGAGAACCGGCTTCGTCTGCCGCTCGTCCCGACGCGCATCACCACCTTCGAGGCCATGCGCAGGATTCTGAACGAACTCAACATCAAGTACTGACCATAGCACAAAACGTGAAGTGCCGGCTGCCTGAAATCAAGCAGCCGGCACTTCACGTTTTTGTGCTCCGCACTCTTATCGCACCACCATGGTGAACTCCGGCTTTGCGCCCTCCGCGTCGCTTGCCGTGACGTAGACGGTCATCATGGCACCGTTGTCGCCCTTGGCCTTGAACATATATTCCGTTCCGCCAGGGACGGTGCGCTTGCTCGCGGTGACAGGTGTGCCCAACGGCATGGGGTAGTCACCGCATGCAGCCTCAAACACAGCCTTGTCGGCATCGGTCACAGCCGTCTGCTCGTAGAACGCCGGCAGTGGCTCCGACTTCTGTCCGGCGACATATCCGCAGTCGATGAGGAACTGCCTTACCTCGTCGGCAGCCTTGGCGATACGTGCGTTGCGCACGCCGTAGCCGTCGAGGATCTCCGCCTGCGGCAGTGCCTTCTTCAGGTCGGCGATGCTCTCCACCAGTCCGCCGCTGCCGAAGGTGCAGAACGGCACAATCTTCTTCCCTGCGAAGTCCACGCTCTTCACCAGTCCGGCAATGGGCTGTGCGTACGTGCCGAACCAGATGGGGTAGCCAAGGAAGACTGCGTCATAGTCGGCGAGGTTGGCCTTCAGCGGCTTCACCGCCGGAACGGTGCCGTCGGCCTTCTCCTTCTGGCAGCGTTCTATGGTCTCCTGATACGTCCCGCTGTAAGGCTCTTCCACCTCAATCACCTCCATGTCGGCAGCGTCGCCGAGGCTGCTCTTGATGGCGTTTGCCACGGTCTGTGTTGCTCCCGTCTGGCTGTAGTAGAGGATCAGGTACTTCTGTGCCGCCTCTGTCGCTGCCGCTGTCTCGGCATTCTTCTTCGACGAGCAGGCTGCCACCAGTGCCACCACGGCGACCACTGCCGCCAGACTTGCCAATGCTAAAAACAATTTCTTCATGTCTCTCTGAATATTATAGATGTTAATGTTTCGATGTCACCTTCTTCACCACGCGGCACGGGTTGCCCACGGCGATGCTGTATGGCGGTATGTCCTTCACCACCACGCTACCGGCACCAATCACGCACCCCTCGCCGATGGTCACTCCAGGGCAGACGGTGGCACTGCCGCCAATCCATACGCTGTCGCCTATGGTCACGGGTTCCGACCACTCGATGTCCTTGTTGCGCTCCTCGGGGTCTGTGGGGTGGCACGCCGTGTAGATGCTGACGTTCGGCCCTATGTACACGTTGTTGCCGATGCTGACACGTGCTTCGTCGAGCACGGTGAGGTTGAAGTTTATCACCACGTTGTCGCCGATGTGGATGTTGCTGCCGTAGTCGAAGCGCACCGGACTGTTCAGCACCAAGTTCTTGCCGCAACTGCCGAGCAGCCGCCGCAGTACGGCCATGCGCTCCTCGTGTTGCGACGGGCGCATGTTGTTGAAGTCATACAGCTCCTCGCTTGTACGCTCCAGTGCTTCTTTCAGTGTCTTGTCGCCCGCGAAGTAGGGCTTTCCGCTGGTCATCTGTTCCCAGATGGCTTCTATGGCATCTATGTCGCCCGTTGTCGCCTTGCTGATGTCTGTCGTGCTCGTTTTCATGTTGTCTGTCCTTTGTTTTCGCAAAGGTAGTGCAAGGCGGAGACAGAACAAAGCGAACCTGTCTGATTTTGAATTATTGCTGTCCGCTATCCCGAACCCGCATATCCTTCTCTTGTTGTCGGGCTACTATTTGCTGTCTCCCTCTCTCCCAGTACTCCTTTTGTTTCGGTTAACCGATTCTGCCAAAAGGGTTAACCAAAACTGTCCAAAGGGTTAACCAACTTTGCCGAAGAGGCTAACAGATTTCTTCAGGTCGGTCATACCAGA
>CAVERK010000131.1:0-6122 GCA_963618035.1 bacterium | reverse complement strand
ATCACGATAATTCCACCAACTACGTTATACAATCCGAAGTCAGACACGCCGAGTGCCTGCAACACTATTCGGGTAGTGTATACTCCAATAAGAGTTGATATAATCATCCTGACATAGATGATTATAGTATTTATCGCTATCCGTTTGTTACTTACCTGCATATTATCTTTATCGACACTCTCTTAGGAAATCATCAAAAAGGACAAAGCTTGAAGACGAACATTTATCAACTCACACCTCAGATGACGCTCTTTGAGGGGGTGTTTTCATAATAATCAGACTCATAACCCCATAACTTTGCGAATGGCTGGGTCTCCATATCATGCTTGAACTTTACAAGATAATCATGCCAACTATAGTGTGGCTCATATCCAAGCTCAAAAACGGTCTTCTTTATGTCGAGTACAAACTGAGTGCCGTTTGGCTTGTCTGGTCGATAGGTAATGGGCGACACCTTGTCCTTGGGAGAGAACACATCCACGATACCTCGCACACGTTCTTCCAATGTCGAGCCGCCACTACCTACATTGTAAATTCCTCCGTCAACGTCAGCAATCAATGCCTTTTCTACAATTTGCAAGAAGTCGTATATGGAGATGGTCTCCAGCAGACGGTTCGGATCGCCCCATATTTCAATGGGTTCGCCATTCATGGCCTTGTATATCAAGAGGCGGTCGGATACCAGTATTTTTTCACCGTCTTTGTACGTATACGGATTCGGGTGATACAGGTAGATACGTGACAGGCGAAGGATGAAACGTTTGATTCCAAACTCATGATAGTAGTGCTCTATCATCTCCACTGCGGCATTCTTTGCTATGGCATACATCCAATGGTCGCCCTCTGGTATCTTACGGACAGAGTCAGCAGGAATAGGAACCTTCGTACCAAAGAGATAGTGTACATCAAACAATGTTTGGGGAAAGACCATCCTCTCTGCTCCGACCTTGCGCGTGTATTCCAACACATTCAGCGTTCCCTGAACGATGGACTGCACATACGGAGTAGCATCAAAGCCTTTCATTACTGCTGGCAACACGCCCGCAAAATGCACTACGGCAAAAACATCCTTTTGCGGCAAAACGTTGAACTCTTCCGCATGCTCTATGTTTACAGAAGTATAGCTCATGCCATGATCGGCAAAGAAACCGTTATCGTTCTTACGATGACCGACTGGCACCACATCATAACCAAGTTTGTGCAGGTGCAGTGATATATGTGCACCCAAATTGCCGGTTGCGCCAAATACTATTACTCGTTTATTCATTGCTCTATGTCTTTATTTGTTATTTTATGATCAGACTTATAAATAAGGTAACCGTTTCTTTCATAATTGGAATGACTCTCTTTCAGGTCTTCAGAGTATATTTCACTCCTCACACACCACGAATATGAATGTGCTTTCGTGAATAATGGAAGAATTTCTGCTGTTTGTTCACATAAATAATAGATGCCGGAATAACTTGTACCCTCAGAGACTGACGGCTCAAAACAGTCAAGTGCTACATCTATCATACATTTGAGGTAGTCGATGCCAGTGCTCATCTGCACCAAGGTGTTGGATATCTCGTCACCGCCGCCACGAAGGTTTACTTCTATCAGATAAACTGTGTCACCATGGTATTTTATTTCTATGTGTGAAGCTCCATCAGTATAGCCAATAGCTGTCAGCAGTTGAGGAATGACCCATTTTATCTTTTCCTCTACTGCCACAGGTAATATTGCCGGTTGATGATGACCGAGTTCTACGAAATGAGGGGCACCGGAGCTGTCCTTGTCGGTAATCTGTATCACATAGTGCTGACCATTGTACGAAATGCTTTCAACGGAGAGTTCCTTGCCTTGAATATATTCTTCAACAAGAAACTCATCCTTGCCTGCCTCCTTTGCGTAGGCAATTGCTTTGGCAAACTCAGAGGCATTATTGACAAATGACACTCCGACTTTAGCTGCCCCCTCACATGGTTTTACGACACAAGGATAAATACCCTCATCCCGTCCTTGATACTTATAGTAGCGTGGCGCTTCTAATCCGTCCACATGCTCCGTCAGACTACGAACGAGGTATTTGTCATGAAGAGCATGGAGCACACTATATGGCGTACCCTTCATGTGTAGTTTCTCTACTATCTTGGATACAGCTTCCGCAGTGCGTTCTGAAGCATTGGATACAACACCTTCAATTCTCTGTTCTTGACAAATTTCAACAATCTTTTCTGTATCGAAAATGGAGATTGAATAGAAATGGTCCACCAAATCTTTGCATACCGCCCCTTCTTCCCACGCGAAGCAATATGTTTCAAGTCCCATATCCTGTGCTTTCTTACATATAGGTATCTGACCTGTTGACGCACCGATAATAGCAATTTTCCTTCTCATGCCACAAAGATGTGAAAATTAGACATTTTGTCCTTACAGCAAATAAAAAACCGACTATAAATCATTCTGCATGTTTGGCGGAGGGTAAATTCAGCCATACTGTTTGAGTTGTTGATGATTCGCACTATTCTTTGCATATCCTGCTCTGTATATCGCTGGTCGATGGGGCTTTCATTTCTACCAATCATTGCTTGCAGAATATTGCAAGGCATAGACCATTCTCCTACAACAGATACCTGATTACCCGTGCCGGTGCACCTATGACAAGCACATTATCAGGAACTTCCTTGGTTACTACGGCTCCTGCAGCGACTAACGAATGCTTCCCAACTCTTCCTACTTTCCCGGATACAAGTAATGACGCTTGCCCAATGAAAGCAAAGTCATCAACTACTATATGCGCTCCGACCAAAGCCTTCGGACCAACAAAACAATAGTTGTTAAGTGTTGTCTGGTGGCACACTAATGCCTGATCCCTGAGAACTGCATGAGCCTTAATGTTTACATCCGCTTGGATCACACAACCAGCACCTATAACGACTCCTTCATCAGATACTTTTGCGTACGGAGATACTGTTACTGTCGGATGAATGATAGTGGGCAGACATCCACCACGTTCCTTTATTCTATTTGTAACTTCACGCCTAATCTGCATATCTCCTTGCGACAGCATAAAGTTTTTGCCGCGCAAGTCCTGCTTATACAAATCTGCAAAGGAACCTAATACCGGAACGCCGTGGTCTGTGTCTCCTGTTCTCTCGTCGTTATAATGGTAAAGCCCTGCTATGGTATAACCACAAGCCAATGCTATTTCCATAAAGACAGGAGTGGAACCCCCTATGCCTAAAATATAAATCTCTTTCATCTCCATCCTCCTTAAGCAACTTCCGATTCGACATAAAGAGGATAGACTATAAATTCCTTACCTAATCCCCATATGGGGGGGGCATTTAGCGCGCTGATTTACAACCACTTTGCACCACGAAGCGATGTTGCTCATGGCATCATCAAGCTGCTCTGCAAGGTCAAAACGCATTACTAAAGTGCCGATGGCATGGTTGGCACCATCGAAAGCCTCTACCTTGTCACCGGTCTTTACCCACAGGTCTTCCTCTACAACATACGGACGCATGGCATCTGCCACTTCGAGGTGGTCGAACAAGCCTGCATCTTCTGCATGAAGAATGACCTCAGCCCAATGGCCATTGAGTGGTGCTTGTGAGATTTCGCCAACAGGGTCGCCCACTGCAGCACGAGTGCAGGCAGTGATCATATCTACCCCCATCGCATAGCGGCACATCTCGGCGAGGCGGTTGCCACCGCCACGAGGTGATACCTCCATGATATAGGTTTTGCCGTTGGTCCCCACGCGCGTTTCTATGTTATATATAGAGGTGTTCATACGGAGAAGTGTGAATAGTCGCTGGAGTTCCGAATGGAGTTCGGACTCTTGCTGCATATTCATGGACGAAGGCCATGAATATGCAGCAGGGACGTACGCCCCTGCTGCATTTTCATCGAAACGCTGCGCAGAGAACGTAACCACCTTCAATTCGCCATTTAGCGAGAAACTGTCAGAATCGGATGAATACCCTTGTTTCTCAATAAACTCCTCCACGATGACACGATGGGAGATGGAGTGTCCAAAAGCATAATCGAGTGCCGCATCCATTTCATCCCATGAGTCAACACGGGTTACCCCCTTGCTGCCAGCAGAGTCTGTCGGTTTTACGATGACAGGATACCGATACCATCCTTTTGCGGCAACGGCTTCTTCTTTCGAGCCGAAGCCCTTGGCTGCAGGCACATTGAAGTTGTTGTCTGCAAGGAACTGACGAAACTTGTCTTTGTTCTGCAGAATGCAAACGGAGTCGTACGGACCGAACAAAGGCAAGCCCATCTTATTCTGAACGTATGACGCTGCGACCACACCAGGGTCTACGCCAAAAGACATGATGCCGTCTATCTGCTTCTCCTGAGCGACCTTCAGCACAGCATCCTTGTCGATGATACTGACGTTGACGTACTCATCAGAGTATTTGTGCGCGATATTATCAGGCAGATAGTCTGCCGTGATGACATAGTATCCCTGCTCATGCGCCGCCTTGATGACGGGCAGGAGATAGCGGATACCGCCAAGCAGCATCAGTTTTTTCTGTTTCATCATGTCGGGGTTATTTTATGATACAGTCGAGCACTCTCTGAACATCCTCATCACTGAGTGCATGATGCATAGGCAAACAGATGACACTGTCTGCCATTTTGTGGGCGTTAGGCAGGTTGTCTGGCACAGCACTCTCCAGACCTCTGTAGGTGGAGAACTCGCTGATGAGTGGATAGAAGTAGCGTCGACCGAGGACGTTCCGTGACTTCATCTTTTCGTACAGTTCGTCACGCGTCATGCCATACTTCTCTGCATCGACGAAGATAGGGAAGTAACTGTAGTTGTGCTTTACGCCCTGCATATCGTCGAAGAAGGTGATGCCTTCTACCGAGCGCAATGCTTCACGATACTTTACCGCGACCTGATGGCGAGCCTCGATGGCAGCATCCACCTGCTTTAAGTTGAGCAAACCGTAGGCAGAGCGCATCTCATCCATCTTACTGTTGATGCCAGGTCCGACGACAGTCACTTCATTGGCAATACCGAAGTTCTTCAGGTAGTCGATGCGCTGTTTGGTCTTCTCGTCGTGCATGACGAGTGCACCGCCCTCAATGGTATTGTACACCTTAGTGGCATGGAAACTCAATGTACTCAGATCACCGGCATTGAGCAGTCCTTCACCGTCCACCTGCACGCCAAATGCATGGGCGGCATCATAGATAACTTTCAGTCCATACTTGTCAGCGATGTCCTGAATGGCTTTGGTGTCGCATGGTTTGCCGTAGACATGCACAGGCATGATGGCAGTAGTACGTGGTGTGATGGCAGCCTCAATCTTGCTTGGGTCGATGTTGCCTGTGGCAGGGTCGATGTCCGCAAAAACCGGTTTGCAACCGTTCCACCAGATACTGTGGGTGGTAGCGACGAAGCTATATGGGGTTGTGATTACCTCGCCCGTAATGCGGAGTGCCTGAAGGGCTGTTATCAAGGGCAGGGTGCCGTTGGTGAAGAGACTCACGTATGGCACTTTCAGGTAAGCGGCGAGTTCCTTCTCGAGAGTCTTATGGTAGTCGCCGTTATTTGTTATCCACTTCTTGTCCCAAATCTTCTGTAGTTCCGCATAAAAGTCGTCGAGATTTGGCAGCAACGGCGAAGTTACCGTTATTGTTTTGTTATCCATTTTATATCTGTTTTTTATCTCTTTCGTTTGAATCGTTCGGACATCAACTGATGGCATCGTCGTTGCCACATTCAAATGACAAGCGTAGCCCTCTGTTGCTTAAGTTCTATAATTTAACTTGAGTTTCGGATTTAGAATTATGCAGCTTAGAGTTTTTATATACCTTGCCATCTGCGGCAGTATATTCCAAAATGGAATGAACTGAATCCCTTTCAAGTTCACCTTCTTTGAAGATATTACCAAGGCTATACCTCATCAGGAAACAATAGACACAAGTGATGCCTGTGTACGTACAAATCCTAACGAAGAAATGGCATCTTTCAGAGACATTAATGTCTCGGGCCTTAGACATTAATGTCTCAGGGCAACACGATTAATGTCTAAGGGCAACACGATTAATGTCCTGTCATATCCTGATTTAGCTTGTCAGTTTTCCGGTTATATTACTGCTTCACTTGT
>CAVERK010000130.1:0-6178 GCA_963618035.1 bacterium | reverse complement strand
CAATCTCTTGTTCACTAAGCTCTAAAACGTTCATATTTGGCTTTTCTTCTGTTGTTTGTGTGTGCAAAGGTACTGATTTTATCTGATTATCGTGCTGTTTTCCCCTATTTTTGTACATTCCCTTTGGCTGTTTTGGGGAAAAATAGTATTTTTGCCGACCAAACAAACGAAAAAGGAATGGACATCGAACCAATCAAACAGATTATCTCGGCGCGTCCCAATCTCAGTACCGTCCTCGGCATGGAGTTCCTCTCCACGCCCGAAGAGGATGTCTGTGTGGGACGCATGGCGGTGGACGAGCGTACACGTCAGCCGTTTGGCTTTCTCAGTGGAGGTGCTTCGCTGGCGTTGGCAGAGAATGTGGCCGGCGTGGGTTCCACGGCACTCTGTCCCGGATGCGCCTGTGTGGGCATCGAGGTCAGCGGTAGCCATGTCAAGGCCGTGACAGAGGGCGACACCGTGACGGCCACGGCGCGGCTGCAGCATCGCGGCAAGACCCTCCATGTCTGGAATGTGGAGCTTCGCGACACGTCCGGCGACCTCATCTCCACCGTGCGCGTCACCAACTATGTCATCAAACACCATGGCTGACGTGACGGCCTTCGCCCTCTTTCGGTTACCCTTCCAGCAACAGTGCGTGCTGGTGGAGCAGATGGGTGGTCTGCCCCGTGCGCTGCCGTCGTGTGCGGAGCTGTGCGGATGCGAAGGCTTTGTGATGGCACCCTTCATCCCTTCCCCCGACCAGCCTGTGTTGTTGCTACGCCCCGACCGGGTGCGAACGTTTCCCAGCGTGGACGATGTGGACGATGTGGATGCTTTAGACCGCCTCGCCGGGGAGGACGAACAGAAACCAGGACCTTTCCGGCCTGGTAGCCACGAGGACTATCGGATAGACTTTGCCAATTTCCATGAACACCTGGTCAATGGCGACTTCCGCAAACTCGTGCTCTCGCGCAGCGTTGATGTACCGCGCCCAGACGATGTGACGGCACGCTCACTCTTCGCCGAAGCCTGTCGGTGCTATCCCCGCGTGATGGTGGCACTGGTCTCCACGCCGCAGACAGGCACGTGGCTGGCCGCCACACCCGAGACCCTGCTGGCCGGCAACGGCCACGACTGGCAGACGATGGCACTCGCTGGCACCATGCCCTATGGCGATGCGGTGCAGTGGGACGACAAGAACATACAGGAGCAGCGTCACGTGGCCACCTACGTGACCGAGGTACTGGAGCATTTCTCCACGGACTTCGCCGAGGAAGGACCCCGTACGGTGCGTGCCGCCCATCTGGCACATCTGCGCAGCGACTTCCGCTTCCGCCTGTCAGATACGGCGCGGTTGGGCGAACTCCTCCAGGCGTTGCATCCCACGCCGGCGGTGTGTGGCTTGCCCAAGGACGAGGCCCTTCGGTTCATCTGCTCCAACGAACGACACGGCCGCAGCTATTACAGCGGATTCCTGGGACCATTGATGCTCGGCGGCGCAACCGGTCTCTATGTCACCCTGCGCTGTATGCAACTCTTCAAAAACCATTGCCGCCTTTATGCCGGCAGTGGTCTGCTGCCCGACAGCAGCGAACCATCGGAGTGGCAGGAAACCGAAACGAAACTCGACACGATGCGCAACCTGCTCCATCGGCCAGCAGCAGTGTCACGATTCTGAATCCAGACCATAACAATATGTATTCCGAAAAAGAAAACGTCAATATCCTCACCGCCCTCCTTGTGGCTCACGGCATCCGCCATGCCGTGGTGTGTCCGGGCAGCCGCAATGCCCCCATTGCCCACAACCTGAAGGCGTGTCCCGACATCGCGTGCCATCCTGTCACCGACGAACGGTCGGCAGGCTTCTGCGCCCTCGGCCTCTGCGATGCCCTCGGCCAGCCTGTCGCCGTGTGTGTCACCAGTGGCTCAGCCTTGCTCAACCTGTTGCCAGCCGTGGCCGAGGCTTACTACCGGCAGCGTCCGTTGGTGGTCATCTCCGCCGACCGTCCACCGCAGTGGATTGATCAGTTGGACGGACAGACCCTGCCCCAGCCCGATGCCCTTGGCCGCTTCGTCGCCAAGGCGGTCAGCCTTCCCGAGCCTGCCGATGACGAGGCACGGTGGTACTGTCAGCGACTGGTCAACGAGGCGTTGCTGGAACGTCACACCCCTGTACACATCAACGTCCCCATCAGCGAACCGCTGTTCGACTTCTCCTGTCCGTCGCTGCCTGCCGTCCGCCGCATGGAGCGCATCGAGGCGGAGATGCCCAACCACGTGTTGAGCCACATCGGCCGTATGTTCATGCTATCCAAGCGTCCCATGCTCATCAGCGGACAACCCCTAAACCGCTGTCTGGACGAGATGGTGACGATGGTGGAGCAGGACGAGAACTATGTGCCTGACTTGGTGGTGTACACGGGACTACCCATCGTCAGCAAACGCGTGCGACGTTTCTTGCGACGCTCCGGGGAGACGTGGCTGGTCAACCGCACGGGGGAGGTCTGCGACCCCCTGCAGAACCTGACGAAGGTCATCGTGGGAGAACCCGACATCGTGACCGACTACCTCCACTTCCAGATGGAGCAGCAGCCGCACCCGTTCGTGCAGCGATGGCAGGCACTGGCGGAGCGAGCCTGCAGCACGTCCGCCGCCTTTGCACCGCCCTACTCGCAGATGCGTGCCGTCAAGCTATTGGAAGAACGGCTGTCAGCACTGCCGACCGTCTTCCGCCACTATGCCAACTCCACGGCCATCCGTCTGGGCAACAGCTTCGCCACTGGTGCATTGTGGTGCAACCGTGGCGTCAACGGCATTGAGGGTTCGCTGTCCACGGCCGTGGGACAGGCCATGGCGGTTTGCCCCGTGCCGTTGTTCTGTGTCATTGGCGACCTCAGCTTCTTCTACGACCAGAATGCCCTCTGGAACCGCCAACTGCCCCACAACCTGCGCATCCTGCTGCTCAACAACGGGGGCGGAGGACTCTTCCGTCTGCTGCCGGGACTGGAGAAGAGTGCTGCGCGCGACGACTTGGTGGCCGGTGTCCACCATACCACTGCCGATGGCATCTGCCGACAGCACGGGGTGGCCTACCGACGCGCCGCCGACAGTACATCGCTCGATGATGGACTGCGGTGGCTCGTCGCGGCAGAAACGGACAGTCCCTTGCTGCTCGAAGTACTGACGGATGCTGCCGACGATGAGCAGACCCTGCGCCGCTATCATCGCTTCGTCCTTTCCGGGACAGAAACTTCATCATTATATAATAAGGTATAGAGAAACAGACTATGACAAACAGACCATGGAAGCCCATCCGGGCATTTGAAGAGATTCTTTTTGAAGAATACAACGGCATTGCCAAGATCACCATCAACAGGCCGCGATACCGCAACGCCTTCACCCCGAAGACCACCCTCGAACTGAGTCAGGCCTTCGCCCTCTGCCGCGAGCTGCAGCGCATCCGCGTCGTATTGCTCACCGGAGCCGGTGACAAGGCATTTTGCTCTGGTGGCGATATGCACGTGAAGGGGCGCGGCGGATACCTCGACGAGGAGGGTGTGCCCCGGCTGAGTGTGCTCGACGTGCAGATGCAGATACGCCGCCTGCCCAAGCCGGTCATCGCCATGGTCAACGGCTACGCCATCGGCGGTGGTCATGTGCTCCATCTGGTGTGCGACCTGACGATAGCCTCGGAGAATGCCGTCTTCGGACAGACCGGTCCGAAGGTTGGCTCGTTCGATGCTGGTTTCGGTGCGTCGTATCTGGCGCGCATGGTGGGACAGAAGAAGGCGCGCGAGATATGGTTCCTCTGTCGGCAGTACTCTGCCCAGGAGGCCGAGCGCATGGGCATGGTCAACAAGGTGGTGCCGCTGTCGCAGCTGGAGGACGAGTGTGTGGCATGGGCGGAGGAGATGATGGAACGCTCGCCCATCGCCCTACGTATGATCAAGGCCGGACTCAATGCCGAGCTGGACGGACAGGCAGGCATCCAGCAGCTGGCTGGCGATGCCACGATGCTCTACTATTTCCTTGACGAGGCGCAGGAGGGCGGACGGGCGTTTCTTGAGAAGCGCAAACCCGACTTCGGCCAATATCCGCAGATACCTTGACGCTTGGCGTGGACAGGCATATCGATGGACCCTATAAAAACAGAAACGATGAACCTGAAGATTGACTTGAAGAAACAAACCTTCCACTTCCGGCAGCCGGCAGGCACCTCGCGCGGTGTCTATACGGAACGGGGGTCGTGGCTCGTGACCGCGACCGATGGCGACAGAACGGGGATGGGAGAATGTGCGCCCCTGCCGCAGCTCAGCTGTGACGACCGCCCGGACTATCCGCAGGTGCTGCGGCAGTACTGCGACCAGATAGAACGGACGGGACAGTTGGATGCCGAACTGCTGCGCGACTGTCCCTCGATGCTTTTCGGACTGGAAACGGCCATGCTCCATCTGCAACGGGGTGACCGGCTCTTCGACACGCCCTTCAGTCGTGGCGAGGAGGGCATCCCCATCAACGGCCTGGTGTGGATGGGACGCTTCGACGAGATGGCGGAGCGTCTCGAACAGAAACTCGAGCAGGGCTTCCGCTGCGTAAAACTCAAGATAGGGGCTATTCGCTTCGATGATGAGTTGGAACTGGTGCGGCGCATCCGCAACCGCTACAGCCACCGCGAGGTGGAGCTGCGCGTCGATGCCAACGGGGCTTTTGCCTATGAGGATGCCCTCTACCGCATGGAGCTGTTGTCGCAGTATGCCATCCACTCCATCGAACAACCCATCCGCGCCGGCCAGTGGAGCTACATGGCGGAGCTGTGCCGCAACTCGCCGTTGCCCATCGCCCTCGACGAGGAACTCATCGGTGTGAACGACCCGGACCAGAAACGGCAGATGCTCAACATCATCCGTCCGGCCTATATCGTCTTGAAACCCTCGCTGCACGGTGGTATGATGGGTGTGAGGGAGTGGGTGGACACCGCCAAGAGCATGGGGATAGGCAGCTGGATCACCTCGGCCTTGGAGGGCAACATCGGACTGGATGCCATCGCCCAATTGGCTGCCGCCGTCTATGGCCCAGCCATCCGTATGCCGCAGGGACTCGGCACGGGACAACTCTTTACGGACAACATACCCATGCCCCTCATTGTCAAGGGCGACAAGCTATGGCGATGCAGATAGACGACTTCCTCCGCGAATGGAACGACGGCAGTGCCACGCTGCTCGTCCACACCAGCGGCTCAACGGGAACGCCCAAACCGCTGTGGGTGGAGAAGCGGCGCATGGAGGCATCGGCACGTATGACCTGCCGCTTTCTCGGACTGACGGAGGGACAGACGGCACTGCTCTGCCTGCCGCTGGACTACATCGCCGGCAAGATGATGGTGGTGCGCGCACTGGTGGCCGGTCTCCGGCTGGTCTCCGTAGAACCCTGCAGCCATCCCCTGTCACAGCTACCTCTCATGCAGAAGCCCATCGACTTTGCTGCCATGGTGCCCTTGCAGGTGGGACAGTCGTTGCAGCAAGACGGGGAACGGCAGCGGCTGAGGGCTGTCCGCCATCTGATTATCGGGGGCGGAGCCATCGACGACCGCCTGGAAGCGGCACTCCGCGACTTCCCCAACAGCGTGTGGAGCACCTACGGCATGACGGAGACACTCTCACACATCGCCCTCCGCAGGGTCAACGGACGGGAGCGGTCCGACTGGTACACGCCCTTCGAGGGCATCAGCCTCTCGTTGACCGCCGACGGCTGTCTGGTGATAGACGCTCCGGCCTTGCACGAGGGACTCCTCGTGACCAACGACCGCGCGGAACTGCGCAGCGATGGTCGCTTCCGCATTATCGGGCGACGCGACAATGTCATCTGTTCGGGAGGCATCAAGATCCAGACGGAGGAGGTGGAGCGACTCTTGCGCACGCATACCGACCTGCCGCTGATGATTACCCGTGCCCCTCATCCGCTATTGGGACAACAGGTGGTGCTGCTGACCGAGAGCACCGATAGGGAGATGCTCCGCAGCCTTTGTCAGCGTTGTCTGCCGCGCTATTGGCAGCCGCGCAGCATCCTCACCGTTGACCGGCTTCCCATAACCCAAACGGGCAAACCCGCGCGGAGCGAAGCAGAGCGACTGGCTACCTTGCGAACCACTTGTCCATAAACGCCTGCAGGTGGCCGGCATAGTATAGCGGTATATTGT
>CAVERK010000129.1:0-6275 GCA_963618035.1 bacterium | reverse complement strand
TTCTTAGGTGCTTTAAATGGGCATCCATAGGTGCTATGCTTGCCCATCCTTAGACTCTATGAATGGGCATCGTTAGGGCGTCTGACCGCCCAAACACGGAATTAGTAAACGGAAGTGTGGAAAAGTGAACGGTTAGTGAACGGGATATGGCTTCAGGGAGCGTCTGGCGAGGGGTCAGTAAACGGTTAGTGAACAGTTAGTAAACGGAAGTAAATGCCGCAGGCATCGGTGATTGGGCGTTACAGATCCTTGCATGCCAGGATGTCGGCGGCGAACTCCGCTGTGGCCTCTTCCGTCGTTGCCCATGAGGTGACGAAGCGCACGGCGGCATGGCTGTCGTCGACGCGCTCCCACATCTCGAACACGTACTTTTTCCGTAGTTCCGCTATCTGCCTGTCGCTGAGAAGCTGTTTAAAGTCTTCCCACCATGTAGACGGTGACAAGGGTATAACAGGGGTAGCCATGGTGCAATTCGCGTTCTGCCGACTCATGCTTTGCAGAATCCGAGATTGAAATTTAAACAGGCTCTAAAATCTGCACGGGGTGTGAAATATGTGGGATTTTTGTAAATTTGCGGCTTCAACAAGAAACCAAGTAAAGACGACAACATATCATGAGTAAGAAGTTTGCCGAATACGCAGGTATGAACCTGCCGGAGATAAACGATGAAGTCCTCAGTGAGTGGAAGAAGAACCACATCTTCCTCAAGAGCATGGAGGAACGCGAGGGGTGTCCGGAATTCATATTCTATGAAGGCCCTCCCTCTGCCAACGGTCATCCCGGCATACACCACGTGTTGGCACGCAGCATAAAGGACACATTCAACCGCTACAAGACCATGAAGGGCTTTCATGTGGCCCGCAAGGCAGGATGGGACACCC
Source organism: bacterium (assembly GCA_963618035.1). Lineage (GTDB taxonomy): Bacteria > Bacteroidota > Bacteroidia > Bacteroidales > Bacteroidaceae > Bacteroides. Next base: position 5,394 of record CAVERK010000129.1, on the reverse strand, counting down.
ACGGACTGCCGGTGGAGCTGGGCGTGGAGAAGGAGCTTGGCATCACCAAGAAGGATATTGACAACAAGGCTTCCGACAAATACATATCAACCGAGGACTATAACCACAAGTGCCGTGAGAACGTGATGAAGTTCACTGCCGAGTGGCGCGACCTGACGGAGAAGATGGGCTACTTCGTAGACCTTGACCATCCGTACATAACCTACGACAACAAATACATCGAGACCCTGTGGTGGCTGCTCAAGCAGCTGTACAACAGGGGATTGCTCTACAAGGGCTACACCATACAGCCTTACTCGCCTGCCGCAGGCACCGGCCTTAGCTCGCATGAGCTGAACCAGCCTGGCTGCTACCGCGATGTCAAGGACACGTCGGTGACGGCGCAGTTCCTCATCACCGAACCTCGTGCCGAATGGACAGGGTGGGGCAAGCCCTACTTCCTCGCCTGGACAACCACGCCGTGGACACTGCCGTCGAACGTGGCACTGTGCGTCGGGCCGAAGATAGACTACAGCGTGATAGAGACCTACAACCCGTATACGGCAGAGAAGATGACGCTGATAATGGCCAGTGCACGTGTGCCGGCATACTTCTCGCCGGCAGGAGAGGTGAAAGAGGGCGACGAGATGCCCGACTATCAGCGTGGCGACAAATATGTGCCGTACAGGGTCGTGGGCAGCATGAAGGGCAGCGAACTCGTAGGCATCCGTTACAGACAGCTCATGCCGTGGGTCAAGCCATGCGAGAAGGTCAACGACCTGAGTCCGGCATACGTGACGGAGTATGCAGCTGCACATCAGGACAAGGTGTTCACCGGCGAGAACGGCAAGGACAAGTTCGTGGAGATGAGCGAAGCGGCGTTCCGCGTGATCCCTGGCGACTACGTGACGACCGAGGACGGTACTGGCATTGTGCACATTGCTCCTACATTCGGTGCCGACGATGCCAAGGTGGGACGCGATGCCGGCATTCCGGCACTCTACCTCATAGACCACAAGGGCGACACACGTCCTATGGTGGACCTGCAGGGCAAGTATTACCTCGTGGATGAGCTGGACAGCAACTTCGTGGCACGCTGCATGGACAAGCCCGCTTACAGCCATCATGCCGGCGACTACGTGAAGAACGCCTACGACCCGCGCTTCAACCAGGGCGGCGTGTGGGACACGAAGGCATCGGAGAAGTCAGAAGACCTCAACATCATCATAAGTCTGGAAATGAAGCAGGAGGGCACGGCATTCAAGATTGAGAAGTTCGTGCACAACTATCCGCACTGCTGGCGCACGGACAAGCCTGTGCTCTACTATCCGCTCGACAGCTGGTTCATACGCGACACAGCATGCAAGGAGCGCATGGTGGAGCTGAACAAGACCATCAACTGGCAGCCCGAGAGCACCGGCACAGGACGCTTCGGCAACTGGCTTGAGAACCTCAACGACTGGAACCTGTCGCGCTCGCGCTTTTGGGGTACGCCGTTGCCAATATGGCGCGATGAGAACCGTGGCGAGAAGTGCATAGGCACGCTCGTAGAGCTATATGACGAGATAGAGAAGAGTGTCGCCGCCGGCGTGATGAAGAGCAATCCCCTCAAGGAGCGCGGCTTCGTGCCAGGAGACTACTCGCAGGAGAACTACGACCGCATAGACCTGCACCGTCCGTATATGGACCAGATTGTCCTCGTGAACGGGGAAGGCCAGCCCATGTACAGGGAGACAGACCTCATCGACGTGTGGTTCGACTCCGGCTCGATGCCCTATGCACAGCTGCACTATCCGTTTGAGGGCGAGATGGCACGTGGCACAGAGGCTGACCGCCAGGCTCTTGTGGAGAGCCGCTACGAGGGCTATGCCATTCCGCCAAAGGCTTTCCCTGCCGATTTTATCAACGAGGGTGTGGACCAGACACGCGGATGGTTCTTCACCCTGCACGCCATAGCCACCATGGTCTTCGACAGCGTGGCGTTCAAGAACGTCATATCTTCCGGCCTCGTGCTTGATGCCAAGGGCAACAAGATGAGCAAGCATCTGGGCAACGTCACCAATCCTTTCGACATGATCGGCAAGTACGGAACCGATGCCGTGCGCTTCTACATGATGACCAACAGCGAGCCGTGGGACAACCTGAAGTTCGACCCCAATGGCGTGGACGAGGTACGCCGCAAGTTCTTCGGCACGCTCTACAACACATATTCGTTCTTCGCACTCTATGCCAATGTCGACGGCTTTGACTACTCGCAAAGGGACATAGCTCTCAGCGAACGTCCTGAGATAGACCGTTGGATATTGTCGGAGCTGAACACGCTGGTGCGTGGCGTAGATGCCAACTTGGCAGCCTACGAACCCACACGTGCAGGACGTCTGATAGAAGACTTCGTCAACGACAACCTGAGCAACTGGTACGTGCGCCTGAACCGCAAACGCTTCTGGGGCGGCGGCATGACAGACGACAAACTGTCGGCATATCAGACGCTCTACACCTGCATAGAGACCGTAGCAAGGCTGCTGGCACCGTTCTCGCCGTTCTTTGCCGACAGGCTGTATATGGACTTGGTGAGCGTCACAGGACGCGACACGGTTGAGTCCGTACATCTCGCATCATTCCCGCAGTGCAATGAGGCTCTGATAGACCATGAGCTGGAAGCACGCATGGAGATGGCACAGAAGATCACGTCTATGGTGCTGGCTCTGCGCCGCAAGGTGAACATCAAGGTGCGCCAGCCGCTACAGCGCATCATGATTCCCGTGACCAACGAATCACAGCGCAGCCACATCGAGGCCGTCAAGGAGCTGATAAGGAATGAGGTCAACGTCAAGGACGTGGAGTTCGTGGACAATGCCACAGGCATACTGGTGAAGCGCGTGAAGTGCGACTTCAAGAAGCTGGGGCCGAAGTTCGGCAAACAGATGAAGGGTGTTGCCGCTGCCGTGTCGGCGATGGGGCAGGAGGACATCGCACAGCTGGAGCGCGACGGACACTTCACGTTTGCCGATGTGGACGGACAGCCGGCAACGGTCGACGTTGCTGATGTGGAGATAATCAGCGAGGATATCCCTGGCTGGCTCGTAGCCAACGAAGGCAACCTGACGGTGGCATTGGAGGTGACCATCACCGAAGACCTGCGCCGCGAGGGTGTTGCACGTGAACTGGTGAACCGCATACAGAACCTGCGCAAGCAGAGCGGACTGGAGATAACAGACAAGATAAACATCCTTGTGACACACAACCCCAACAGCGACGAGGCAATCGGCGACTACAGCGACTACATCTGCCGTCAGGTGTTGGGACTGTCATTGCAGTTGGCAGACAGCATCGAAGACGGCACGGAGCTGGATATGGATGACTTCAAGCTGACGGTGAAGATAGCAAAGGCTTAACGACAGAACATCGCGAGGCTATACATTATATATATAAGGTGCAATCATAATCCTCAAAATCTAACTAATTATGGCGGAAAAGACAAGATATTCGGATGCTGAACTCGGGGAGTTCAAGGAGATAATAAACGAGAAGCTCGCCGTGGCACTGAAGGACTACGACCAGATGATGGCCAGTCTGCGTGGCACAGACAGCAATGGCATTGAAGATACCTCATCGAGCTACAAGGTGATTGAGGATGACTCCTTCGCCTTGGCACGCGAGGAGACCCTGCGTCTGGCACAACGCCAGCTCAAGTTCATCAAGAGCCTGCAGGCAGCATTGGTGCGCATAGAGAACAAGACCTACGGCGTTTGCCGCGAGACGGGAAAGCTCATTCCTGCCGAACGTCTGCGTGCCGTGCCTCATGCCACCCTGAGCATCGAGGCCAAGAGAAAGAGATAAGAGGAAGTGCACGAGTGGGCAATGCGAAGATGGAAGGGGTAAGTAACCACAGAGGGCATCTCACGAGCGGATGGTGGTGGGTGCTGCTGATTGTGGCACTGCTGGTTGCAGACCAGGTCATAAAGTTCTGCGTCAAGACCGGCATGTATCTGCACGAAAGCATCCGCATCACCGACTGGTTCTACATACTCTTTACGGAGAACAACGGCATGGCTTTCGGCATGGAACTGTTTGACAAGCTGTTCCTCACCGCGTTCCGCATCGTTGCCGTAGTCCTCATCGGATGGGCACTGACACGCTTCATCAAGGGCGGTGTCAGACAGGGCTTTCTGCTGTGCGTGTGTCTTATCTTCACCGGAGCATTGGGAAACATCATCGACAGCGTGCTCTACGGCGTTCTCTTCAGCGAGAGTTCCTATCATCAGATTGCCACCTTCATGCCCGAGGGCGGGGGCTACGCTCCGCCATTCTACGGCAAGGTGGTGGATATGTTCTACTTCCCGATAATAGACACCCGCTGGCCGGACTGGATGCCGCTGGTCGGAGGAGACCCGTTCGTGTTCTTCAGTCCGATATTCAACTTTGCCGATGCGTGCATAAGCTGCGGCATCATTGCACTGTTGCTGTTCTATTACAAGTATGTCAACACTGCCTTCGGACTTCTGAAAAGGAAGAAGACCGGCAGGCAGGAAGAAGAGCAGCAGCCTGCCCAGTGACACGATGAAAGCCTGCACGCATATATCGTCAATGCTGCTTGCGGCAACTGTGCTTGCCGTGACCGTTGCCGCGTGCGGCGAGAAGAGACCCGATTATGTACTGTCCGAGAGCAGGATGGCCGATGTGCTTGTGGACTATCATCTGGCAAAGGCAATAGGCGAGTCCAACGGCGTTGACAGCGAGGACACGCCATACTATGTGCTCTCGGCATTCGAGAAGAACCACACCACCGAAGCACAGTTCGACTCCACACTGGCATGGTATTCGGCACGTCCGCAGCAGATGGATGAGATCTATAGCCGTGTGCGCGAACGTCTGCAGCGCGAACGCGACGGCGTGCACCGCCTGCTCATGGCCCGCGATAACCGTACGGGCGGCACTGTCCGTGGCGACCGTGTCGACATTTGGCAGGGAATGCCCATGTTCAGCCTTAACGGTTCGGGATACAACAACCGTGTGACGTTCAACTTCATGAACGACCGCAACTTTGAGGGACGCGACACACTGCGTCTGAGTGCGCGCTTCCGCTTCTTCGACACCCTGTCTGTACGCTCCGATACAGCCGTCATCGCCATGTCCATACGCTACAAGAACGACAGCGTGATTGGCCGCAGCATCAACTTCACCACCGATGGCATGCGGACGTTGCAGCTATACAACGACACGCTTGGCGACATTCGCGAGGTCAACGGCTTCATCTACTATCCGTCCAAGTCGTCATCGGGCATCATGCTGGTCGACCGTATCAGTCTGATGCGTCTGCATGCCAAGTCTCCGGCACGCTGAAGCACCTCTAATCACACGTAAGCAATAAGGATTTCAAAGGCATCTGCGCCTGAACTCGGCACACACCACGGC
>CAVERK010000128.1:0-6355 GCA_963618035.1 bacterium | reverse complement strand
CCATAGAACCTGTGGACGTTCAACCTCGGAGTGCGCGGCGCACCGGCCACAGAAACACGGATTTTCAGCCTCTGGACGGCCGTCCGTGAGGTTACATTTTTTCATAGCAATATCGGCGGTGTGTATCAGATTATTATTATTTTTGTGGGACTAAAGACATACAGGGCTTTAAAGGCCACCTAAAATAACGCGGAGTAACATGGAATTTAGCTTGGAAACCGGCCTCCTGATAGGGGCAATCCTGATTTATGTGAGTATAGTTATAAGCAAGACGGGCTTCCGCTTCGGAATCCCGACGCTGTTGCTGTTCCTGATTGTCGGTATGCTCTTCGGGACCGACGGCCTCGGATTGCAGTTCGACAGCCCCAAGGTGGCGCAGTTCATCGGCATGGTGGCACTGAGCATCATCCTCTTCACGGGCGGCTTCGAGACAAAGCTCAGCGACATCAAGCCCGTGATTTCACAGGGCATAGTGCTGTCCACCGCCGGCGTGCTGCTGACGACCGTAATCACGGGCTTCTTCATATACTTCATCTCTGAAAAGAACTTCACCGACCTGTCCATGCCGCTCATGGCATCGATGCTGCTTGCAGCAACGATGTCGTCAACCGACTCGGCCTCCGTGTTCAGCATACTGCGTTCGCAGCACATCAACCTGAAGGAGAACCTGCGACCCATGATTGAGCTGGAGAGCGGAAGCAACGACCCGATGGCATACATGCTGACCATCATCCTGATACAGATCATCGGCAGCGGGGCAGACCTCAATGCCGTGGAGGTGGTGAAGAGCCTGTTGGTGCAGTTCCTCGTGGGTGCGTTCCTCGGCTTCGTCATCGGCAAGCTGGCTGTCAAGCAGATCAACAAGATAAACCTGCCCAACAGCTCGCTGTACCCCATACTGCTCCTGAGCGTGGTGTTCATTGCGTTCACCATCACCGACATGCTCAATGGCAACGGCTACCTCGCGGTCTACATCGCCGGCATGGTGACGGGCAACGAGAAGCTGACATACCGGCGCGAGATAACCACCTTCATGGACGGCATGACATGGCTGTTCCAGATAGTGATGTTCCTCGTGCTCGGACTGCTGGTCAACCCGCACGAGATGCTCAGCGTGGGACTCGTGTCGCTGCTCATCGCACTGTTCATGATCTTCGTGTCGCGACCCATAAGCGTGTTTGCCTGCCTGCTGCCGTTCCGCAACATGACCACCAGGGCGCGGCTGTTCGTGTCGTGGGTGGGACTGCGCGGCGCAACGCCGATACTGTTTGCCACCTACCCCGTTGTGGCAGGCGTGGAAGGCTCCAATCAGCTGTTTGACATAGTGTTCTTCATCACGCTGATCTCGTTGTTGGTGCAGGGCATGAGCATCTCAAAGGTGGCCAAGATGCTGAAGCTGGACCTGCCGGAGGAGAAGACCGGCAACGCATTCGGCGTGGAGCTGCCCGACGAACTTGACTCCAAGCTCAACGACATCACGCTGACGGAGGAGATGCTTGCGAAAGGCAGACGCCTGGCCGACATGAACCTGCCCAAAGGCACGCTGGTGATGATCATCAAGCGCGGCGAGGAGTTCATCGTGCCAAACGGCACCATGGAACTGAAGGCCGGCGACCAGCTGCTGCTCATATCGGGAAACACGACAACGGCGGCGGCACAGCCCGTCCATGCCGGTTAGCACTGGCTGAGCCGACACAGGGAGACGGTGCACCTGCGGGTCATCGTGAAGAAATATTTTCATGGGACATCGCGGATAACGGAACGTTTCACTACCTTTGACAAGATTTTAGTGGAAACCAACAACAATCAAAAAACATAACAGTAATGAAAAAGTTAAACGTAAAGCTCGTAGCAGTTGCGCTGGCGTGCGCGTCATTCATGTTCTCATCGTGCATCGGTTCTTTCGCCCTTCACAATCGTCTGGCCAGCTGGAACCAGACCATCGGCGACAGGTGGGTGAACGAACTTGTCTATCTGGCTTGCAACATTATCCCCGTGTACGGAGTGTGCTACCTCGCAGACATGCTTGTGATCAACTCAATCGAGTTCTGGAGCGGCAGCAACCCGCTGGCCGACAACATCGGTACAGTGAAGACCATCAAGGGTGAGAACGGCACTTATGCAGTGACCACGCTTGAGAACGGCTACACCATCACCAAGGAAGGCGAGGATGCCTCCATGGAACTGATCTACGACAAGGACACCAACACCTGGAGTGCAGTGGCAGACGGCGTGAGCACCGAGATCCTGAAGTTCAACGAGGACGGCACGGTGACCATGACGGCACAGGGCAAGCAGGCAATGACCGTGACTCCCGACGCAGACGGTGTCTCTACCTATGAGGCTGCTGTCGGCGGAAGCACATACTTCGCTGCAAGATAAGACGTACACCTTATTATATATATAGCACATGAAAGGCAAGATTCTGCTACTTGCATGCGCCGTGGCATCACTGATGACCACCGCATGCAGCAACAATAACAGGGAAGAACTCTTCAACGGCAAGGACCTGAGCGGGTGGGTGCTGTATGCCAGCCCCGACAGCGACATCCCTGCCAGTGAGGTGTTCACCGTCAGCGACGGTGTGATAAAGGTGCTCGGCAACCCGTTCGGCTATATGCGCACCGCGAAGAAGTATGCCGACTTCACGGCACACTGCGAATACCGGTGGACCGACGGCAAGGGTTCGAACAGCGGTTTCTTCCTGCGCCTGCAGGAGGGCGACAAGCTGTGGCCTGGGATGGTAGAGTGCCAGCTTCAGGCAGGACATGCCGGTGACCTGCTGGGCAGCGGACTGCTGATTGCCGACAGTCCTGACAGACCAGGCTTCAAGAAGCAGCCGCGCAAGGAGGATGCAGGCAGTGTCGAGAACGCCATCGACGACTGGAACACCGTAGACGTGCGCTGCGTAGGCTCGCACATCACCATAACGGTGAACGGCACGGTGGTCAACGAGGCCGACACAGACCTGACCGAGGGCTTCATAGCCCTGCAGAGCGAGGGCGGCCCCATGGAGTTCCGCAACGTGTGGGTTGAGGAGATCAAGCCCGCCACGGGCGCACCCTGCCCCGAGCTGGTCCAGAACCCCGAACCTCTGTTCAACGGCAAGGACCTGAGCGGATGGGTGCTCGTCACCGACCCTGAAAGCAATGTCAAGCCAGAGGAGGTGTTCACCGTCAAGGACGGCATGATAAGCGTCCTCGGCAATCCGTTCGGATATATGCGCACCGACCGCCAGTTCACGAACTACCGCCTGCGTGCGGAGTGGAGATGGGTCGGCGGCAAGGCTACCAACAGCGGCATATTCCAGCGTGTGCAGCAGGGCGACGGCGTGTGGCCTGTGGGCATGGAGTGCCAGCTCGCCGGCGGCAATGCCGGAGCTGTGGTGGGACTCAACGGCTATCAGGTGGAAGGCTCTGAGCAGCACGGACAGTTTGCCGTGAAAGACCGTATGGCTGCCGAGCCGTCAGAGAAGGAAGTCGGCGAGTGGAACGTGGCAGAGATTGAGTGCGTAGGCAAGCACATCAGGATAACCATCAACGGCGTGGTGCAGAACGAGGCCGACGGACAGTTTGCACGCGGCTTCATAGCCCTGCAGAGCGAGGGCGGCCCACTGGAGTTCCGCAACGTGGAGATCACCGAACTCTGACAAGTGCGGCAGAGACCGTACAGCGACAACATCATGAAGGGGTGTGCCACACACATGGCACGCCCCTTTTTCACACACCGACAAATCGCACAGGCAATGTACACGATAAGAAGAACCACGGCAGAGGAACTGCCATTGCTGCTGGACATGGTCGAGCAGTCGCGCCGCACGATGCGGCGGAACGGCAACATGCACCAGAAGACGGAATAACACCGCCGCAGGACACAAAACTTGCAAGGGTCAGTTTTTTACGATACTTTTGTTGCGACAACGTGTCACGGACACGGGAGAGCATACATCCATAAAACGGAGGAACAGAAACCATGAACAAGGCGATACTGATAGGCAACGTGGGCAAGGAGCCGGAAGTGAAATACTACGAAGGAGGCCGTGCCGTGGCACAGGTGGCACTGGCAACGACAGAACGCGGATACACACTACAGAACGGCACACAGGTGCCCGACCGCACGGAGTGGCACAACCTGGTGTTCCGCAACAAGCTGGCAGAAGTGGTGGACAAGTACGTACACAAAGGCGACAAGCTGTATGTGGAGGGCAAGATATTCACGCGCTCGTATGATGACCAGAGCGGAATAAAACGCTACGTCACCGAGATCTTCGTCGACCAGATGGAGATGCTCACACCCAAGACAACACGGCCTGCAGACGGCACCGGCTCCGCGAAGTCTTGAGATTATGTTTAACTAAGCAGACTACTAATTGGACCCTGACTCTTTTTTATCACAGACAACGCCGGTACTTGCCGGCATGACCACCCAGCAGCCCTCCACGGCTGCCATCATCGCCCTTGCGCTGGCAGCATTGCTGCTGTTGATTACGGCTTTCGCATCGGCATCCGAAAACGCATTCTTCTCGCTGTCGTCTGCCGACAGGAACACCCTCGAAGAGAAGAAGACCGGAATAGACAAGAAGATATGCCGCCTGCTCGACGACAAGGAATATCTGCTTGCCACAATCATGATAACGGGCAGTCTCGCCAACGTTGCCATAGTCGTGCTGTGCTGTTACTTCTTCATGAACGTCTTTGGCCCCGATGCCGGACTGGCAGGGCTTCTCATACTGACAGCCGTACTGGCTCTCCTGCTACTGCTGTTCGGCGAAATTCTGCCGAAGGTGTACTCTGCGGACAAGGCCCTGCGGTTCTGCCGCTTTGCAGCACCTGGCATCAGCTTCCTGCGCACGCTGTTCTACCCATTGTCGGCACTGCTTGTGCGCTCGTCGCTACACAAGTATTGTGCTCCGAAGCCGCGCAACATCTCCGTCGACGAGCTGTCACAGGCACTTGAGATGACCGACCAGAATGACATATCCAACGAGAGCAACATCCTCAAGGGCATAATCCGCTTCGGAGGCGAGACAGCACAGGAAGTCATGACATCGCGCATGGATGTCGTGGCACTTGACGTACGCACGCCGTTCCATGAAGTGCTGAAGTGCATAACAGACAATGTCTACTCGCGCGTACCCGTCTACCAAGGTTCGATGGACACCATAAAGGGCGTGCTCTACATCAAGGACCTGCTGCCGCACATCGGCAAAGGCGATTCCTTCAGGTGGCAGACGTTGGTGCGTCCTGCCTACTTCGTGCCCGAGACGAAGATGATCGACGATTTGCTGCGCGAGTTCCAGGCCAACAAGGTGCACATCGCCATTGTTGTCGACGAGTTCGGAGGCACATCGGGCATAGTGACAATGGAGGACATCATCGAAGAGATTGTCGGGGAGATCCACGACGAGTATGACGACGACGAGCACACGTCCGTCAAGGTGGACGACAACAACTGGATATTCCAGGCAAAGACACTGCTCACCGACTTCTACAAGGAGACCGGTCTTGACGACGGGACATTCGACGATGTGGCTGGCGAGGCGGACACCGTCAGCGGTCTGCTGCTCGAAATCAAGGGCGACTTCCCCACGCTCCACGAGAAGCTGACCTACAGGAACTACCGGTTTGAAGTGCTTGCGCTCGACAACCGCCGTATACTGAAGGTCAAGTTCACCATACTGCCACAGGAAGAGGCCACACCGTCTGGCGACGGGCAGGACGAAGACTGACAGACCCAAAACAATTTGACGACACATGCCTTTGGTCTACAGGGAAGATTGCGCACACGGTGTCTGGGGCATCTGGAAGATGGATGAGGAGACAGACGCGGACTTCGAGCCTACGCTCGGCGCACCGCTCGTCGCAGCCATCAGGCAGCAGTTCCCCAACAGCCCGCACCGCCGCATGGAACGGCTGTGCACAAGGGCACTCCTGCAACAGCTCACCGGCCTCACCGGCGTGGACTACCATCCTTCGGGCAGTCCGTTTCTGACTGGCGACAGCCGCCACATCAGCATCTCACACACAAAAGGCTATGCCGCAGTGATCGTATCGGCAGAGCGGACAGGCATAGACATCGAACGCTACAGCGACCGCGTGACGAGAGTGGCTCCGCGCTTCATGCGCAGCGACGAGCAAGCCCTGCCCTACCTCGGCACGGACGTATGGAGCCTGCTGCTCCACTGGTCTGCCAAGGAGACGCTATACAAGTTCCTCGACACCGAAGGCACCGACCTGAAGGAGCACCTGCGCATCAGTCCGTTCGCTCCGCAGCCACAGGGCATCATGCAGGCTCAGGAATACAGGACACCGCAATGCCAGACCCTGCACGTCGGCTACCGCATATATCCCGACTT
>CAVERK010000127.1:0-6422 GCA_963618035.1 bacterium | reverse complement strand
CATTCACAGGTTCTATGGATGACCATTCACAGGTTCTATGGATGACCATTCACAGAGCTATGGATGACCATTCACAGGTCTATGGATGAACGTTCATGGAGACGCTGATTTTCAGTGATTTATGGTTAGTCCTGCGGCAGTACCCTGAGAACACGTACGCCCGTCCACGACTTGTTGTCGGCGAGCAGCTTGTTCAGCGTGTAGCGCGATGCCACCACCTTGCCGTCCTTCTGCGAGGCGTGTATCAGCGTCAGCTTCTTGCTTATGTTGAAAGCGATGCCCACGTGGGCGATGTCCAGCCCGTTGGCGTTGGTGGTGATGGCTATGATGTCACCGTCCTTGATCCACTGGAAGCCTTCGTTGGGCAGGTACTCCTTGGGGATGTACTTGTATTCTGTACCGTTGATGGCCGCTTCTACGTCTTTCATCTTCGCCATCTCGTCGGCAGAGGCAGCCAGCTGCGGATATTCGGCGGCGTGTGCTGTCAGGTATCCGGCATGAGCCTTGCCCGTGTAGGTGCTCTGATAATCGGTCACATCCTGCAGCAGACCTTGCTTCACGGCGTTGTTGATCCAGTCGGTCATGTAGTGCATGCGCGATGTGTAGCCGTCGATCTTGCCGTCGCGGTAGCGCAGCTTCTGCACGTAGCCGGCAAAGGTGTCTTCGTCCTGGTCGCTGTTCTCGTCCTTGGGAGTGAGCGACATCGCTATGGCATACTCCACGAACGTAACGCCGTCAAGCTCGTCGGTGTTGATGACGAGGCTCTCCTGACCGTCACGGTCGAGCACGTGTGCCACGTACGGGCGGTTGAGCATTGACACGGCATTGGACACCATGGCTTTCGACAAATCCTGTGCATACGCCGTGGCAGACAGGAGCGTTGCGCCGACGGCGCAACAGAGCATTTTGATATTTCTCATCTTGGTTCTTTGTTGTTTTCTGTTTGTTTCCGTCACCCGTCACTCGCTGCTGCCGGCATCGGCAAGCATCTCGCCTTCAATGAACAGGCGCACCAGCTCCGTCTTGGCATTTGTGCGCACGGTTATGGATTTCTTGAACTTGCCAGGGAAGCGTCCCTTGCCGTTGTATGTCACCTTGATGGTGCCTGTCTTGCCTGGCTGCACAGGCTCCTGCGTGTATTCGGGCACGGTGCATCCGCACGATGCGATGGCCTGGTGGATGACCAGCGGACCGTCGCCTACGTTGGTAAAGGTGAAGGTGGTTGTCACCGTGGGGCTCTTCTCGCTAAATGCCCCGAAGTCGTGCGTAGTCTTGTCAAACTTGATGTCTGCCTGGTTCTGTGCCAGTGCGAAGCCCATGCTCACGACGAGCATGAGGATGTAAATGACCAATCTTTTCATGCGCATTGATGTTTTTACAACGTGTCGCAAAAGTACGCCCTTTCCGTCAAACGTCAAGCACGGAAAGGTCAAAATGTATTAAAAGCCGCGCATGGACGTACGTTCACACGCCCCATTACGCACATCGGCACAAAAAGAGAGCAGGAGGCAGATGCCGCCGGTTGTTGGCCGGTATCTGCCCCCTGCTCGGATGGTGTCCGCAGGATTGCTGTGTCTCCTTACTTGGCTACCTTGTTAAGCCTCTTGAGGATGGAGAAGATGAAGGCTGCCGCCACAAGGCAGATGACCATCAGAACACCCCACACAACGATGAGGTCCATGCCCCAGAGCCAGCCAGGGATGGCAACGAGGAAGTTGCCGAAGGCTGTCGCCACGAACCAGCCGCCCATCATCATTCCCTTGTACTTCGGTGGAGCCACCTTGGTGACAAAGCTGATGCCGATGGGGCTGAGCAGCAGCTCGGCGAAGGTCAGTACGAGATAGGTGCCGACAAGCAGGTTGGGGGAGGCATCCGCCATGTGCATCGGCTGTCCGTCTGCGTCAAACTGCGGTGCCGGAAGTCCCATGGAGCCGACAATCATGAGCAGGTAGGCAGCAGCGGCAACAAGCATGCCGATGCCAATCTTGGTGGGTGCCGTAGGCTCCTTGCCACGCTTGTTGAGGGCTGAGAACAGGGCTATCGACACCGGAGTCAGCATGACCACGAAGCAGGCATTGAACTGCTGGAAGATCGGAGCCGAGACGGCAGTCACCTCGTCGGGCGACGGATACATGCCGCACAGGTAGCCCGCACCGCCGAGAATCATGACGATGGCAACGATGCGTACAATGCCCTTGTTCTGCGAGAGGCCGAGTGCACCGTAGACGATGAAGATACATGCCAGCAGGTTGCGCACGTCGAACATCATGCTTTCAAGTCCCGTAGAGGTGGTCGCCGTGTAGTCGCGGGCGAAGTATGTCAGCGTGAGGCCGTTCTGATGGAAAGCCATCCAGAAGAAGATGACCACGGCAAAGACCAGACACAGACAGATGATGCGCTCCTTGGTCTGGGCCGGAGTGAGGTCGTCGACCACAGCCTCGGCTGCGCCCTTCTTGCTGCCGCCCTTGCTGCTGATGACCTGCTTGAACGTGGGACGGAAGATGTAGAACACAAGGATGCTGAATATGAGTGAGGCGCAGGCCACGGCGAAGGCATAGTGATAGGAGTCGGCCTCGCTGGCACCAAGCGATGCCTGTGCCCACTCCATGGTCTTGATGGCTGCGGTAGGGGCAAACAGTGCGCCCACATTGATAGCCATATAGAACAGGGAGAAGCCCGAGTCGCGCTTGTCAGAAAACTCCTTGGTGTTGTAGAGGTCGCCGACCATGACCTGCAGGTTGCCCTTGAAGAAGCCGGTTCCAAGGCTGATGAGAAGCAGTGCCAGTCCCATCGCGCCGACAGCTATCGTGCCGCTGCCCATCGGTACGGACAGCAACAGGTAGCCGAAGAACATGATGAAGATGCCGATGGTCACCATGCGGCTGTAGCCCACCTTGTCGGCAAGTGCTCCTCCGAACAGCGGCAGGAAGTAGACCATCATGAGGAATGTTGAATAGATTGTTCCGGCGGTGGCTGCTGAATAGCCGAAGTTGGCCTGCAGGAACATTACGAATACGGCCAGCATGGTGTAGTAGCCGAAACGCTCGCCTGTGTTGGCTATTGCCAATGCCCACAGGCCCTTGGGCTGACCTTTGTTGCTCGACAGCAACAGGAAGAACCATAGTATGGCCAATACTACGATCATCGGGGTTGAGAGTGCTTGAAACATGTCGTTCAATTAGGTATTAAATTAGTGATTATCCAAAGACGCAACACCCCTCGTGGGCGTTGCGCACAAGCACAAATGTAGATACAATAATCGAAACGGCAATGAACGTACGTCCACAAACTTCAAGACCCTGCGGCAACGTGCTGTCTCGCAGACTGTTCAAGCTCCTTCCTGAGATAGCCTGCCGTGAAGCCGAGACCCGTGGCAGCCACTTCTTCGGGCGTGCCTGCGGCCACGACGGTGCCTCCGCCGCGTCCTCCGTCGGGACCCATGTCGATGATGTAGTCGGCGAGCTTGATGACATCGAGGTTGTGCTCTATTATTATAATGGTGTTGCCACGGTCGACGAGGCGGTTCACCACGTCCATCAGCACGCGGATGTCCTCAAAGTGCAGGCCGGTCGTGGGCTCGTCGAGGATGTAGAGCGTCTTGCCCGTGTCGCGTTTCGACAGTTCGGCAGCCAGCTTGACACGTTGGCTCTCGCCGCCGGAGAGGGTGGTGGACGACTGTCCCAATTTGATATATCCAAGTCCCACCTGCTGGATGGCCTTGATCTTGTTGAGGATGCCAGGTACGTTCGCAAAGAACTCAACCGCCTGGTTGATGGTCATGTCGAGGACATCGGCAATGGACTTGCCCTTGTAGCGCACCTCAAGCGTCTCGCGGTTGTACCGCTTGCCGTGGCACACGGAACAGGGAATCAGCACGTCGGGCATGAAATTCATCTCTATGGCCTTGTAGCCGTTGCCCTGACATTCCTCACACCGTCCGCCCTTGACGTTGAAGGAGAAGCGTCCGGCCTTGTAGCCGCGTATCTTGGCTTCCGGCAGTCCGACAAACAGGTTGCGTATGTCGGAGAAGACGCCGGTGTAGGTGGCGGGGTTGCTGCGCGGCGTTCTGCCGAGCGGCGACTGGTCTACATTGACCACCTTGTCTACATTATCCAGTCCGTCGATGCTGTCGTAGGGCAGGGGGTCTTGCAGGGAACGGTACAGCCTCTGTGAGAGTATGGGCTGCAGGGTCTCGTTGATGAGCGTCGACTTGCCACTGCCGCTGACACCCGTGACCACGGTCAGCGTGCCAAGGGGAAAGGAGACATCGACGTTGCGCAGGTTGTTGCCGCGTGCTCCGTGTACGGTCAGCATCCTGCCGTTGCCCTTGCGGCGCACTGCGGGTATCTCAATGGCACACGCGCCGTTAAGGTATTTTGACGTCAGCGTGTCCTGCCGCAGCATCTGCTGCGGTGTGCCTTGAAACACGACATCGCCGCCGAAACGTCCCGCACGCGGCCCCATGTCGACCACATAATCTGCGTTCAGCATCATGTCCTTGTCGTGCTCCACCACGATGACGGTGTTGCCGATGTCGCGCAGTTCCTTGAGTGACCTTATGAGCCTGTCGTTGTCGCGCTGGTGCAGTCCTATGCTCGGCTCGTCGAGGATGTAGAGCACATTGACCAACTGCGAACCTATCTGTGTGGCAAGCCGGATGCGTTGGCTCTCGCCGCCCGACAAGCTCGAAGATGTGCGGTTCAGCTGGAGGTAGTCAAGACCGACATCGGTGAGGAACTTCAAGCGGTTGCGTATCTCCTTGAGTATCTCGGCAGAGATGATGCGCTGACGGTCGCTGAGGTATGGCTCTACGTCTCCAACCCACCGGTACAGCTCACCGATGTCCATCGTCGACAGCTGATGGATGTTCTTGTCGTGGATGCGGTATGACAGAGCCTCCTTGTTGAGACGTGCTCCGCCACAGTCGGGACACGTCGCCGTGCGTGCAAACTGGTCAGCCCACTTCTGTGCCGTCGCGCTCTGGTCGCTGTCCTGCAGTGACTGAATGTACTTCACCAAGCCTTCGTAGGTGGTGAAGTAGTCGCTCGACGTTCCTATAAGGTTGCTGCTGATCTTCACTTTCTCGTCGCTGCCGTATAGGATCTCGTCAATGGCTTCTTCGGGCATATCCTTCAGAGGCGTGTCGATGGTTAGGTCATAATGTTCAAGCAGAGCCGCAATCTGCCAGAATATCATGCTGCTCCTGTACTTCCCTATTGGAGCGATAGCCCCTTGGCGCACGCTTAGATCGCGGTTCGGAATGATTTTGTCGCTGTCGATGAGACTTACTACCCCCAGTCCCTTGCAGCGCGGACAGGCTCCCTGCGGTGAGTTGAAGGAGAACGTGTGTGGTGCCGCCTCCTTGTATGACAGTCCGGTGGCAGGGTCCATGAGCCGGTTGCTGTAGTGGCGCAGCTCGCCGGAGGCATCGTCAAGCACCGTCAGCAGTCCGTCGGCGAGCTTCATGGCGTTGCCGACGCTGTTCTTCAGGCGGGCATCGTCCTTGCCGGCGACTTTCAGCTTGTCGACCACAACGTCAATGTCGTGGTTCTTGTAGCGGACGAGCTTCATGCCTGGCGTCACCTCCATGAGCTGTCCGTCGACACGCACGTGCAGGAATCCCTTGCGGCGTATGCTCTCGAACAACTCGCGGTAGTGACCCTTGCGGCTGCTTACCACCGGTGCCAGGATGTAGATGCGGTGTCCGTCGTAGTCCCGCAGTATGAGTTCTATGATTTGGTCTTCGGTGTACTTCACCATCTTCTCGCCCGACAGATATGAGTAGGCTTCGCCGGCGCGTGCATAGAGCAGACGCATGTAGTCGTAGACCTCGGTCTGCGTGCCGACGGTGGAACGCGGGTTCTTGTTGGTGGTCTTCTGCTCTATGGATATTACCGGACTAAGCCCTGTGATCTTGTCCACATCGGGGCGTTCCAGGTTGCCAAGGAAGTTGCGTGCATAGGCACTGAAGGTCTCAATGTAGCGTCGCTGGCCTTCGGCGTAGATTGTGTCGAAAGCCAGCGACGATTTGCCCGAGCCGCTCAGTCCGGTGATGACCGTCAGACTGCCGCGCGGTATCTGTACATCAATGTTCTTGAGGTTGTGTACGCGTGCGCCGTACACCTTTATATATTCCGTCTCGTTGTCCATTGTCCTTGCTTTATCGTTTCAGTCCGCAACGCGAGCCGAACCGCAAAGGTAGTGCAAGCCTGAGACATTAGAAAATGCGCCCTTGTTTTTCACTGCGACAGGGCACGGCTTTTTAGGCTCAATGGGCTTTATAGGCATAATGGGCGGTTGCCCATAATGCCCATAATGCCCATAATGCCCATCTTGCCCACACCGCAGGACAAGCTCCGTCCAACGATGCCCATCGTTGGGGTGCAAGGATGCCCATTCTTAGGTGCTTTAAATGGGCATCC
>CAVERK010000126.1:0-6427 GCA_963618035.1 bacterium | reverse complement strand
CGAATTATACGAATAAATTGCCCGAATTATTCGTATAAATGGTTCGAACGATTCGTATGAAAGGTTTAAGCGGTTCGCATGAAAGGTTTAAACGATTCGCTTGAAAGGTTTAAACGATTCGCTTGAAAGGTTTAAACGATGCGGATTATTGCTTCTGATAATTATTGCTGTCCGCTAAACGTTTCAGGCAGCAAAAGCGGGATGCCGCTCCTAATGTCGACATCCCGCACAATCAGATTACGCTATACAACTAACGCCTATCGAAAAACCTTTTACTTCCATGCGGCGTTCTGCACGAGTGCTCCCATCTGCGTCACGATTTCATCCTGTGGAATCGGGAAGCAAATCCAGCCGTCGCCGTACGTCTTGCCGTCATATTTAATCAGGCGTGATTTCTCAAAGGCAATGAACTTGTTGACTTCGGTTGCCGCAATGCCCCAGCGTGCCATGTCAAACCAGTGCTGTCCTTCCAGTCCCAACTCGGCCTTGCGCTCATTGCGCAGAGCTGTTGTTGCTTCAGCGGCACTTGCAAATGCGCTGTTGTAAATACCGATGCGATAGTTGCCTGCCGCTCCGTCCTTAACCGTGCCATTCACCTTATCGTCGAGCGAGAATGTGCCTGGCGTGGTGTCGTCTGCCTGAACGTAGGAGTTGGCAGCGCGTGCACGCACCTTATTTATATATGTACGTGCCGTCTCGAGGTCGCCTGCCTGAATGCAACATTCAGCATAGAGCAGATAGAGGTCGGCCAAGCGCATCACGTGCGTGTTCTTGGCTGTAGAGCCGGTGGAGTTGCTGATGCTCAGACCGCTCGACTTGTCGTCCTTCGTCGGCAAATATTTCTTGTTCAGATAGATGCCGCCATTGCCTGCCGAACGCACCCAGCCGTCAAGTGTCTGCGGCGTACCCCAATCGTAGAACGGCACTTGGAAACGACCGACAGTGAAGTCCAGACGCGGGTCGACATAGCGGTCAAGGTCTGTGGTCACAACGTTGGCCTCACCAAGGTGCGACAAGTCAGGCTTTGACGCATAGTCGCTCAACGGCAGTCCGTTGTCATCGACGAGGAAGCTGTTGACGTAGTAATACGATGGTTGGAAGAAGCCCCAACCGCCACCGAGCTTGCCCGCCATGGCGATGTGCGATGTTCCTGTCAGAGAATTGGTGTAGGTCTGCGTGCCGGAGATGGCAGCCTGGATGTCGAATACTGATTCGCCTGTCCAGTCACTCTCAGAAGCCGTCCACAGCGAGCTGTAGGTTTCTGCCAGCTGATACTTCTTGCCGTTTGAGTCGCAACCGTTGGCCAGGATTGTTTCTATCAGTGTCTTCGCGTCCGACCACTTGCCTGCATTGGCACCGTTCTCACCGCCAGTGTAAGGCGACGACCAGTAGATGTAAGTCTTGGCAAGGAAGGCTGCTGCAGCCCACTTGTTGACACGTCCCTTTTGTGTCGTCCAATGGTCGGGCAGATTGTCATAAGCCGACTTGAAGTCCGCTGCAATCTTGTCCCATATATAAATGTAGTTGCCGCTATCGTCAACGTTGCTCACGGCGGGGTCTACATTAGCCTCAAAGTCCTCAAGGCCGACATAGGGCACGGCTGCACCGAAGATCTTGACTGCCTCGAAGTGATACAGTGCGCGGATGAAGGTGGCTTGAGCCACAGTCTCGGTATATTTGTCTTTCTCCTCGCCCTGCAATGCCGACAGGTCGTCCTTCACCTTCTCTGCCATCGACAGCACCTGATTGGCATTGCGTATGCCGTCATACAGGTAACGCCACTTGGTGCGCAGATATTCGTTCGAAGCGTTGAACGAGTAAGTCTCAATCTCCGTAAACGGCGACTGGTCGCCTGCTTCCGATCCCTTGTTGGCATCGCCGGCAAAGACATCACCGTATGGATAGTTGGCAAACGGAGTGGCGAAAGCATCACGACTCGGATTATACAACGTGGCGTACATTGCCGTCATCAGATAATCCACGCCATCGACGTTGGTCAGCGTAGCCTCGCCGACAGCTCCTACCGGCTCAATGACCAGAAAGTCATCGCCACAGCTCGTGGTAGTGGCAACGGTAGCCATCGCCAAAGCTGCATATAGTATTGATTTCTTCATATCTCTCATTGTTTTATATAGTACGTTTCTTGAGTTTGTTTTCCAATAGTCCCTGCATGGTTAGAAGTCAACGTTCACACCGAGGATGAGCTGACGCGGAACGCCATACGAGCCATAGTCGATACCCTTGTTGCGGTCGTTTGTGGTACGGAACTCGGGATCAAGACCTGGATAGTTGGTAATGGTGAACACGTTTGACATCTGCAGATACACACGTGCACGGGAGAAAGTCAGCTTGCTGACGAGCTTCTTCGGAAGTGTGTAGCCGAGGGTCAAGGTCTGCATGCGCAGGTACGAGCCGTCGTAGATGTAGCGGGAGTTGGCCTGGTTGCCGGACTCTGTTGCCTCACCGGCACTGCCTACCCACATCGGGTACTTGCCGTCAGGATTTTCCGGACTCCAGGAATTGTCGCGGCGGTCACGCATGTAGTTACTGTTCAGGTTGCCGAAGTGAGTATAATACATGTAGTGTGCGAACAGGTCATTGCCTATCGAATAGTACAGATACGTGCTCAGGTCGAAGCTCTTCCAGTTCAAGCTCAGGCTGACACCGCCCGTCAGGTCGGGATGCGGATTGCCGATGATGGTCTTGTCCTGCTCGTTGATCTTGCCGTCACCGTTGACATCGACGAACTTGTAACGTCCAACCCAGTCGGATGCCACAACATCGTCAGCCGAAGACACGTTGTAAGGCAGTGCATTGTAGCTGATCACATCCTGCTCGTTCTGATAGATGCCAGCCACCTTGTAGCCGTAGAACATACTGATGGGCTGTCCCTCGGTGGTGATGGTGATATTTGTCAGACGCGATGATGTGAAGAGATCGGAAGCACCGAGCTTGACGACTTCGTTCTTGTACCACGACACGTTGCCGTTGATGTTGTAGCTCACCTCTCCAATCTTGCCGCGATAGCCCAGCGAGAGGTCAATACCGGTATTCTTCATGTCGCCGGTGTTGACGTTAGGCTTCGTTGCCAGACCTGCCTGTGCCGACCAGCTGGCAGGAACGAGCATGTCCGAAGTCTTCTTGACGTAGAAGTCGAAGCCGGCTGTCAGCTTGTTGTTGAACGCTGTGAGGTCGAAACCGACGTTGAACATCTTCGATGTCTCCCACTTGGCATTGATATCACCCAAGCTGGTTACACCGTAGCCTGCGATGGTGCTGGTGTTCACGCCATTGATGTCATACATATAGGCATTGCCGGTGCCATACTGGAATGCGTAGTTGTATGCTCCGATGTTGGAGTTACCCGTCGTTCCGTAGCCGGCACGCAGTTTCAGGTCGTCCAGCCATGAGGCGTGAGCCTTCTCCATGAACTTCTCGTCGGAGATACGCCATCCCAAAGACAGCGACGGGAACGTACCCCAACGGTTCTTTGACGAGAAGCGCGAAGAAGCATCACGGCGTACGGTTGCCGTCACCAGATACTTGCCCTTGTAAGAGTAGTCTGCACGTCCGAAGTAACCGAACATAGTGGCCTTATTGCTCATATAGCTGCTGTTGGTTGCAGTCGAAGCATCGCCGTTGTTCAGAATCCACGTGTTGGTGTCACGCTCATAGGTATAGCCACGGCGAGTGCCGTTGATGGTATATCCGATGCCTTCCTTTATGGCCTCGGAACCTATCACGACCGTCATATCATGATCCTCGGCAAACGTGCGCTTGTAGGTCGCCGTGTTGGTCCACTGCCATCCGAAGTTCCACGAACCTGTCTCGCTGTAGGTGTTGTAGCTGTTTCCCTCCTTGTTCCATGCGAGGTTCTTCCATGTCATGCTGCGGCTGTAGTTGCCGTTCAGGTTGGCAGAGAACTGCGTGCGCAGTGTCAGACCCTTTATCCACGGATCTTTCACTTCCGAGAACACCGATGCATTGATGCGGACGTTCTTCGACCAGTTCAGCTGTCCCTGGTCCACACCGACAAGTGCGGTATTGGCGCGTCCACCGCCGTTGCGCGAACCGGCATAGTCGCCCGAGACGTTATAGGCAGGCACCCAAGGCTTGATGGTATATGTACGTGCGAAGGTGTTGTCATCACCCTGTGTACCGCGCTCTCCAACCGTCTCCATCAGAGCCATGTTGGTGTTCATGCCGAAGGTGAAGTGCTTGGTGGGATTGAACGTCGAGTTCAAGCGTGCGGAATAACGTTTGAATTCCGAGCCTTTCAGTGTTCCCTCACGATCCTGATAGCCGAGAGACACGGCATACATGCCCTTGTCGCCACCGCCTTGGAACGAAAGCTCATGGTTCTGCACCGTGCCGGTACGTGTCACCAGGTCATACCAGTCTGTACCCCTGCGGGCAGCAGCCTCACTGCCGCCGTCCTCGAGAATCTGATAGTATGCCGAACGGGCGAAGGAGTGCGTGCCGTCAGCCTGATACTGCGACACCCAATTGTCTATGCTTCCGTACGTGGCGATGATCTGCTCCTTGCTCTGTCCTGCGGGAACGATTGCATAAGGCATGGTCAGGTGTCCGTCGGCACTCACGTTGCCGCTGCTGTCCACAAGTTTGCCGAACTGGTCGTGGCTGAGCTGGTTGGCAGTCTTGCCACGATACTTGATCTGGTTCTTGAAGCCTTCCTCCTCAAACTCCATGGCCTCCCATCCGTTCAACAGGTCATAGCCGCTGTTGGCCATCTTGTTGACACCATAGTAGCCGCTGTAGTTCACGCGCACCTTGCCTTCTTTCTTTCCCTGCTTTGTAGTGACAATGATGACACCATTGGCAGCACGTGCACCGTAGATGGCGGTTGCCGACGCATCCTTGAGCACCTGCATAGACTCTATATCATTAGGATTGACGGAGCTTACGTCAACACCCTGAACGCCATCGACGATAATCAGCGGGTCAGACCCGTTCACTGATCCCACACCACGGATACGTATTGTGGTCTCGGCACCAGGAGCACCACCGCCGGTGATGTAGACACCGGATGCCTTGCCCTGCAACGCCTCGGCGAATGTTGCCACCGGCTGTTCGGTAATGGCATCGCGACTGACGACCGCCACGGAACCGGTGATGTCCTTCTTTGCCTGCGTTCCGTAGCCCACAACCACAACCTCGTCAAGGGTCTCCGAATCCTCACGCAGCGTGACCTCGAGCGATGTCTGCCTGTTCTGCAACGACACTTCCTGAGTGATGTATCCGATGTAGGAGATGACCAGCACAGCACCGTTGGGAACTCCATCAATCGTTGCGCGGCCATCCATGTCGGTAATCGAGCCAATCGTGGTTCCTTTCACGATGACGTTGGCACCTATGACAGGTCCCAAAGCATCATTGACAGTCACGTTGACAGTGCGTCCGTTCTGTTGGACTGAAGCAATGCCTTCCGTGGACATGTCGCCAATTTCCGCAGCCATAGCCGGTGTGGCACAGGCCAGGAAGAGTGACGCGCCAAACAGGAAGGTGTGCTTCCATAAATTCATGTCATTCATAAGTATTAGGTATTAGTTGTTAATAAATAAGGTTATCCTTCTGTGTCTTCTACAAAGCGCGGACTGCGGCGTTCACACGTGGCTGCCCGCAATGAATTCTATATATCTTAAACCCAGCTTTCAATGCATATCCGCCCTACCTGCACGGTCAGTCCGTGTACAGGTTGTCGGTTATCTGATAGTTCAGTTTTGTCCACTTGATAAGGTTTTCGATGTACGGCACCAGTGTCTTTCCCGTCTCTGTCAGTCCGTACTCCACGCGTGGTGTTCTTTCGTCGGTCAGTGTCTTGACCACAAGATGGTTGTCCGCCAGTTTGTGCAGTGTCAGTGTGATGAGCTTGCGCGAGCAATCGTTCATGCGGTGACACAGGTCAGTCATCCGCATAGACTCGCCTTCCTTGGCGTGCAATTCGCAGAGAATCAGCAATGCCCATTTGTTTCCCAGCATGTCGGCCACATGCCTCACAGGATTAGTCCTGTATCTCAATTCGTCAGACCCCATAGCATTTAAGATTTAAGGTTTGTTATTATGTCTCTCTCGGGATCTTCTTACCTTTGTTCCTACATAACCTATTGTTTCACAACAACCAACAAATACATCTTTCGTCTGCATCAAAGTTAACACACTTAAACGTATTTTAAAATACAGGAATAAACAGACATACACTCTCCACAGGAAAGCACGTTGATTTCAAGTAACTTAGCTTCTATGCGTTAACTTACATTAACCAACACCGTCAATCTCTGGCAACTATTCAGTTTTAAGACAGTTTCTAAGCGTGGCGCGTCGTGTGTGTGGCACGCTGTCCAACAAAAAAAGCGGGAACCCGAAAGTCCCCGCCATTCTATTATGAAAGCCGCATTGATTAATAACG
>CAVERK010000125.1:0-6483 GCA_963618035.1 bacterium | reverse complement strand
TGTTGTGATTAGCTAAAATTTAAGTACTTTCGCGGAGACAACGACAACTTGTTTTTTTTGAGTGATAACTAAAAACGGTTGTGATTAGCTAAAATTTAAGTACTTTCGTGGAGACAACGACAACTAATATAATGTATTGTGTTGTAAATCACGAATATAGCCGCGATGTCAGAAAAAGAAAATGAGGGTAAGTTGTCGTGGCTTTGAAAGGGACTGAGCCGTAATTTTCTATTTTACGACGCAGTCCCTTTTATTGTTGTCAGAACAATTCCAATTGCTGATAAGGCGTGCTGGGACGCTTTTCTTTCTTGCAATAGAAAATTTTGATGTCGGCAAACTGCTTGTCGGTGATGCAAAGAATCCCGACGTTACCGTTGTCGGGAAGCATTGTCTGAACTCTTTTCACATGAACTTGTGCATTGTCCATGCTGGCACAATGGCGCACATAGATGGAAAACTGGAACATAGTAAAACCGTCAGCCATGATGTTCTTGCGAAATTTGGCTGCTCTTTGCCTCTCCTTTTTTGTGTCGGTAGGCAGGTCATAGAATACCAATATCCACATTACCCGATATGCGTTTAGCCTGTCAATCATACAAAGTCGGGATAGCTGATTCTTCTGGATTCCCCATTGAAACATTTGGCAAGGCTCGCTGTGGTCTGCGCGACTGCTATCATGAGCGGACTGCGCTTGTCGCCTATCTTTACGTCAATGACAGGTATCTGTAGGAGCTTGCGCTTCAAGTCAACGGTCAAATCCTCGAGATTCTCACCAGATACCACCAAGTCGGCAACCATCTGATCGACAAAGGGACGGTAGGGCTCCATTATGTCGTCGGCAAGACAGTAGTCGTTGTATTTGTTGTGATGGAAAATGCCATAGACCGGCAGAAGTCCACTCACAACAAGAGCCCGTGCTACCACAGCACGAAGAATGGCATATCCATAGTTCAGCAGATTGTTGGGCGGGGATTCCTCTTGTCCTCTGACGAAATAGGGAATGGACGGGAAGATGTTTTTCCAGTAGTATGCGGCGGCTTTTGCTTCGCATCTGTCGGAATCTCCGCTTTTCACCTCGGCGGCCATTCGTCTTAGGTTCTTGGCTGCCCGTCCCGTCTGCCGCTCAAGCAGTGTCGCTTGATTCTCTATCTTGGCCTTGACGGTCTGCTGCCATAGTTGTTTTCTGAGCGGCAGAGAAGCCTCTATCTGTTTCCTGAACCGTTCGTTCTGCGTGGTGTTGCCTTGTAGTGGCAGGAACATACCTGTCGGCATACGCTTATCGTTACAGGTGATGAGTGCCACCGTGTTGTCGAGCAGTGCAGCAATGAGGGCCTGCGTGATGGTAATCTGCTTATGGTCAAGTATGACAACACCAATATCTTCTATGGGAATCGTGCTGATGGCGGCTTTCTTGAGAGACTCGGGAAGGTTGGGGCTCTTCTCTACCTCGGGCAGCTTAATGACCAACTGGCTGTTGCTCAGCGACAGATAGGAAGGATTGCCGAAATATAAGGTTTTCTTAATCATAGGCTCTATTGTTTGTAGGTCTTGATGATTCGGCCAAGGCGGTCCACCTCAATCTTCTCACACTCCTTCTTGATGCAGATGTCTTCTAACGACTTTTCGGATTTATTCAATGGACCAAGCTCATACTTTTCGTGGATAGGCGATGCCCATGTTTCAGGGACAAAGTAACATTGACCTCCCGTGCATGATACCATTTTGTAAATGTCATGTCCAGGCTCGGCATCAGGCAAACGCACCAAATCGTTTGGTGAAAGGGTGAAGAGCAATCGTCTGCCATCTTCCTTTACATCTTCCGCTACGCTTAGATGGTTCTTGAGTCTTTCTATTGCAACGTTCAACGGGATAGTCTCAAACGAACGCTCGCCCTCTTCGTTGACATATATGGCAAAGAAGAGGTTGGTTCCCTTGTCGGCCTCAACATACTTTTTGCGTTTGTTGCCTACCTCACCCACATTGAACTTCATGCCGAGTGTCTCCACCTTTCTCACCTTAAAGATGGGCTTGTGGTCTTTGCCGCAGTTGAGGGTCTTGATGTTACGGTTCATTGTGGCTATGCCCTCAGGTGAGAACGCTACTTCGGGATGATGCTTGCCTTGTGCGTCGTCGTACTGCTTCAAGTGTGCAAGCATGATGTTGCGGATGCCGCTGTCGGAGATGGATCTTATCGTCTTCTCGTCAAAGGATTCGTCTATGGCTACCCGTGTTGCCGACATTTTGTCTTTCTCACCAGTATAATAATATATGGTGACTTTCGAGATGTCCTTCCCATCCAGCTTGTAGCCTTGGCTTTTGAAATGTTTGACAAGCTGTTTCTTGTCGAACTTGTGGTGTTGGTCTATGAGGCTTGCCACCTCTCTGCGCAATTCCCTGTCTGCTATTTGCCGCCAGCAATCCAAGGCATCAGCCAATTTCACGAGCTTCGTCTGTTGCAGGCTGACAAAACCGGACACGGTGTCTTTGTGCATTGACTTGCGGATGGCCCATCCGTCGCCCTTGGTCTGACGGTCTATCGTCTTTTTGCCATTCACATAGTGAGTGTAGCGGTTGTTTGTCTTGGTGATGACACGCAGGTTCTGCTTGAAGCTGACTATGATGTCGTCAAGCTCTGCGGCCACGTCCTGAGTGAAGCTGTCCCATGGCTTGTTGAACTGCCAAGTGTAATTGCCCCTGTCATCGGTCTTCACCTTGGTGCAGAGCTTGTGCTTGAGGTCTTGCCGCTCTTCGTCCCTGGAGGATAGGGCGGCAGTGTTGTTCAGGTAGTTTATGATGTTGCGGCTGGTGCAGGCTATGACAATGGCATCCATGGCATGGTGGCGGTGGTCGATGCGCTTCTTGCTGAACCCCGACGATAATTCCAGCGGTATGTTGATCTGGAAATATTGCTTGCCGTCTTTGTTTACCCATTGCCCGTAATTGTCTGTGCCGCTTTTCCCGTTGAGCCGTTCAAAGCGTGGTGCCACGATGCGGTTCCATATGTCATTGATACCCCATTCGTGTTTCATCCGGTCGGTGATGGCACCGTTGGTGGCTATGACGTGCTTGGATGTAGATTCCTGCTCTCCATCCTCTCTGACCAAGCATGACAGGATGCTGAGCATCTTGCGGCTCATGTACCGGCTGTCATTGAGTTGCCGCTGTGCGAAGCCTTCGGGAATGTCGTCGAGCAGGAGCTTCCTCATCTTCGTGCGGTTGGTGGAGTAGTGCTTCTGCACGAAGTCTTCGTATTGCTTCTTGTCAAGGATCTTGATGTCGTGGCCGAAGCCACCCTTGACGATGCTTCCACCCTTCTTCGTAATGAACTCGTAGGCGAGCATGCTGCCTTTCTCTTGATTGACCTCCTTCTCGCAGATGACCTTATTGGAGAGTGAGTCGTCGAAGTAGCGCGACTGTGGTATGACGTGTTCTATCTCATAGGCGGAGGTAAACAACTTGGACAGCGGAATGACCTGACCCGTATATGGCGACTTGTAATTCTGCTCCAGCCACATCTTGTATTTAAGCACGTCCGACTGCTTTATATGTACTGTCTTTGCATCGCTCAGATCTTTCTTGATTTTCTGTATATCTTCAGAGGTCTCGACCGTGGGGTCCGACAGCACACAGTCTTCGTATATCTTCAGTGTCTCCATTTGGCTTGGAGAGTATGGGCGGACGTTCTCAATGTGATAGCAGGGATTGGCAAATTCCTGCAACAGTGCACGTATCCTGAGATTGGTACGTTCGTTCTCTGCCATCCTCGTGCTGTCTTTTTCTCTGCTCTTGGCATCTTTCTTCAAGTCGCGCCCCATTTCCACATGAACTTCATCTATATGTCCATGCGTTTTCCAGATGTCCCTTACAACTCTCAATGTCTCGCCCATTACCTTCTCCACTATGGGGTTGCGCAGAGAATGTTGCTTCAGGTTGTTCTGAAGATAAAGGTCAATGTCTTCCGGCTTTTCCCACCGGATTGTTTCCGAGGCTTCGGAGTGACGGCCGTAGGCAGCATAGCAGGCTTCCCATAGCCGCATGCCTTGAAAATCATCTATGCTACGTTTGTTGGCAAGCAGTTCCCTCGTGCGGTCGGAGATGCTGTCGTCTGCAACACCGTCGATGATGTTGTT
This sequence comes from bacterium, assembly GCA_963618035.1. Taxonomy (GTDB): domain Bacteria; phylum Bacteroidota; class Bacteroidia; order Bacteroidales; family Bacteroidaceae; genus Bacteroides. Next base: position 2,353 of record CAVERK010000125.1, on the reverse strand, counting down.
GATGCGGATCAGTGTATTGCCGTCAATGGCATTCCTGTCCCACAGTCTTCCAATGCGCATCAGAGCGAGCAGGCGTTTGATGGCTTTCTCTGAATATGCGCCGTGGGCCTTGTTGTCGGGTGCATATTGTTTGAACTTGCTGACAAACCCTTCAATCGGGAACTGGTGCTTGCCGGCAAACTTGGCGAGAGCCTTCTGGCACATGATGGGGTCATCCACGGAATAGAGTATGTGCCATAGATGCACAAGACTGTCCTTGTCCAAAGCAGGGATATCGAGGCTTTGCAGCCGCCGGTTTATCTCGAACCGTGTGGGACAACAAGGGTATGACCTGTCTTCCACATAGTTCCAACGGTATTCGCCGACAGCCTTGCCTATGCCGAAAGGCTTGTATTTCAGCAGTTGGTCTTGCTTGATTTCCTTCTTGTCGGCCAGCCACTCAAAGAGGTCGCACACGCTGTCCGGATTAGTAAGGAACTGAGATGTGACATCATAATCAGTGACAACCTTTCCGTCCACCATAGCACTCCTCTTGTAGATGCGCAGATTGGACAAGAATTGCCATAGCCTGAACTCTTCGAAGAGCGGGTGCGACTTTGGAATGCACTTGATCGGACGTGACTGTATGTTGCCATCCTTGTCTTTGAAGTTGTATGACTCCAATGGGCAGTCGGCTATCAGGCTTTTCTTGCTTTTCAATGGACGCTGATAGAAGATAATGTCATCGACGAAGAGGCTGGTGAAGTTGCCATGCATGAGCGACTCCACGTGCGCCTCGTTGTTCCTGTACAGCTCGCGTACGCATGCCTTGTACAGTGCGGTGTCATTCAGCTCCGGCAGGAATTCCTTTTGCCTGTCCAGGATAAGACGCAATTCGTTCTTGTAGAATCTCCGCTCTATGGTGTGTATGAGCTTGCCTCTCACCTTGGTGTCGGGAGCTGCCAACAGATGCTCATAGATGTACTCGCCGACAGTTTGGTGGCTGTCGGAAAGCTCTTTCTCCGTGCGCGTCTTCATCAGCGTCCAGTCCTCTTTGCTCGGTGTACTGACGGAAATCTTAGGCATGCCTTCTTTGTCTGTCTTAATGTTGCCGTCCTTGTCGAGGATGGTTGTAACGACAGCTTCCACCTTGCTGCCAACCTTCTGTGGAGGGATGGATGATGACGCTTTTTTCGTTGCGCCGTTGTCGTAGGTTATCTGATACCAGTCGTATCCGCTTTCCTTTGTGTTGGGACCGAGATTTTCGACAGAGACCACTTCCAACACTCTGTATTCCCTAACCTTAATGTCTGCAGATCCTGTGTCCGGCGTGTTCTCTGTATCATCCATACCCCGAAGCTGGTAGTATCCTCGTTTTGTGTTGAAATTGAGGATAATCCATGCCAGCTCCTCCTTCGTGACAGGCTCTGAGAGGGCTTTCTTGCGCAAGTAGTAGAGGGTCCAGTCATAGGGCACTTTCTTCCCGTCGCTGACCAGTTGCGGCTGGTGCTCGCTGAAATCACGGAGCATCTCAGCAAACGATTCTTGAAAGAGGAATGTGCGCTTGCCGTCCGCCTGTTGGCTGTAAGGCAGAAGCGGTTCGCTGTGATTCTTGAACTTCCCTGGATGGTCAATGAAGTCAATCTGTTCATCAAACGACTGTGGCAAGAACCTCATTGTGTGCAGAACACGCAAGAGCCTCTCACGCCGGAGATTGGCTCTTTCATACAACCTGCGGGTGCCTCTAAATCCTGTCCTTTCCGAGGCGGCAGACTTCAGGTTGCCCTTCTCGTAATCACCCATTGTGGCAGCATCCATAGGGATGATGCGACAGCCTGCCTTAATGATTCTCTGTTCGTCGCTATCGACTAAAGCCCAACCAATGCTGTTGGTTCCCAAATCAAGACCTAATATTTTGCTCATGATGCGTCACTTTTTACAATTTCTGCAATTTCTGCGAATTTAACGAAAAAACATCAAAAGAATTGGCGGTGAGCAAGAAAAGCCTTACATTTGTGAAAATTTTAGCTAATCACAATAAGGATTATTCCGTTGTGAATACATTATGGGCGGGGAGACTCGCCTTTTTTATTGCCATGATTTATCGGGTGAGCCGGAGGAATGCCGTATCAGACTCTTCGTGCAAAAGTCGATGGACTTATCAACAACTGAAAACGAAGGCATAAGTTCAAAGCGCAATTTTCGGACATTGCGCCACGATGAAGGCGTGTCTAAGAAAAATCCTGCCAGCTTGGGTTAACTCATGGCGGGCAGCAGGCTGTTGCCGCGGGATTTCTGCGACAAAGGCAATCCCTGTCAGCCCCCGTATGTCGTGGATGTATGCTGACATTCGATGGCGGGGATTGACAGGGAT